>NZ_CP039852.1:344375-688750 GCF_006228385.1 Salinimonas iocasae | reverse complement strand
GGTGGCAGCCTTCACGTCGGCATCGTTTCTGAAAATGTGCAGCGCTTTCGCCCAATACCATTCTGAAGAGTAAATGCCGCCCATGTAAGCCAGATAATTGATATCGTTATTGTTGGCGGCCGCGGTGATTTCTTTAGCTTCCTGTAAGGCGGTATGGTCCTTCCACAACACAAACATGGCATTCGGGTTTTCAGCAAACGCATCGGTCAGCGCCAGAGGCGTGCCTTCTTCATTAACGGCAACAGGTGTAGAACCGGTGGTATCGAAACTCATGCCGATGACATTATCGGCGGTGCCAGCTGGCACTTTTTCCCATAACCCACGCACCACGGCGATAAGGCTATCAATGTAGTCCTGAGGATGCTGGCGATATTGATCTTCAGCAGGTACACAGTAACGTCCCTGCGACCAGCGCGGATAGTTTATTTGATGACTGGCAAGTTCGGCGCCGGTGCTCACGTCCACCAGAAGTGCACGTACTGAGTCCGAACCATAATCCAATCCCAGCGAATAGCGAGACATAGAGACCCTTTTCGATGAACTGTTAACAAAATTAGTCACAACATTTATTTGTATGATAATATCAACAATACCGAATTGTAAAGGTAATATAAAAAGATTATTAACAGGATGCGCTCGCTGCGCGAGACAGTATCCGGCTAGCCTGCCTGCAGTTCGTGATTTGGGATAGCTTTACGAAGTACCCCGTCATTTAACCCTGACACGTTTTATGGAATGCATATGCCGACACAGTTAGAACAGTTAAAAACCATGACTACCGTGGTTGCGGATACCGGTGACTTTAATGCGATCGAGCATTACCAGCCGCAGGATGCTACGACCAACCCCTCGCTATTACTAAAAGCAATGCAGTCAGATGCTTTCAGGCCTTTAGGTGTAGAGGCGATGAACTGGGCGCGTCAGCAGAATTCTGCCGATGACGTTGTTGCGCTGGCAACAGATAAACTGGCAGTGATGATTGGATGCAAGTTGTTAGAGCAGGTACCGGGGCTGGTGTCCACCGAAGTGGATGCGCGCTTGTCCTTTGACACCATGGCGACAGTGGAGAAGGCGCTGACACTAATCTCGCTGTACGAGGAAGCGGGCGTTGATACATCACGGGTTCTGATAAAAATTGCTGCGACCTGGGAAGGCATTCAGGCTGCGCATATTCTCGAATCCAAAGGTATACGCTGTAATGTTACATTAGTGTTCTCTTTTGCCCAGGCGCGGGCGAGCGCTGAGGCGGGTGTTTACCTTATTTCACCTTTCGTAGGTCGTATTCTTGACTGGTACAAGGCAAATGTTCCCGATCAGGATTACAGCGGCGCAAACGATCCGGGCGTGGTTTCGGTTAAGGCTATTTATAACTACTTTAAGGAACATGACTTTTCAACAATTGTGATGGGCGCCAGCTTTAGAAATACCAGCGAAATACAGCAACTGGCAGGATGCGACCGGCTGACGATAGGGCCGGCGCTGCTGGAAGAACTGGCACAGTCTGA
Source organism: Salinimonas iocasae (assembly GCF_006228385.1). GTDB lineage: Bacteria > Pseudomonadota > Gammaproteobacteria > Enterobacterales > Alteromonadaceae > Alteromonas > Alteromonas iocasae. The sequence goes on along the minus strand of NZ_CP039852.1, from coordinate 687,245 downwards.
CGCGCCGCTTGAACAGAAATTATTTACAGCAAAGCATGTTTCACCGCGCGATCCGGTACTCAGTGAGCAGACCTTCCGCTGGCAGATGAACCAGGACAAAATGGCCAGTGACAAACTGGGTGAAGGGATCCGTCAGTTTGCCGTTGACCAGGAAAAGCTGGAAGATCTGCTTATCGGACTCGTTGAGTAATCATCCTGTACACACAAAAAACCCGGCGTGAGCCGGGTTTTTTATTTCTTAGTAAATCAGTTAAGTAACGCTTTCGCTTTTTTGACAACATTTCCAGTTGTAAAACCGAAGTGTTCCATCAGTACCCCACCCGGCGCCGACTCTCCGAATGTGGTCATGCCAAGAATATCCCCGTTACTACCAATATACTTGTACCAGAAGTCGCTGTGTGCAGCTTCAATGGCAAGCTTAGGAATATCGGCGGGCAGCACACTGTCGCGGTACGTCTTATCCTGCTGATCAAAATAAGAAGTAGATGGCATAGATACGACGCGCACAGAAATTCCCTCATCTTCCAGTTGCTGAGCCGCATTCATCGCCAGGTTCACTTCCGAGCCGGTTGCTATAAGAATTAGTTTTGCATCATCCGCATCTTTTAAGGTGTACCCACCTTTGGCGATATTATCGACCTGAGACGCATCACGGGGTAAAGCGTGAGTGCCTTGACGCGTGAAGACCAGTGCGCTTGGCCCGTCTTTAAGTAGCGCCTGACGCCATGCCTGCGCAGTTTCCGTTGCATCACAAGGTCGCCATGTGGATAAATTCGGCGTCATCCGCAGGTTAGCAAGTTGTTCTACGGGTTGATGGGTGGGACCATCTTCACCTTGTCCGATAGAATCATGGGTATACACAAAAATGTCTTTGGCTTTCATCAAAGAAGCCATCCGCACTGCGTTTCGAGCGTATTCCATAAACATCAGGAAGGTTGCACCAAATGGCACAAAGCCACCGTGTAGCGCTATACCATTCATGATGGCACTCATGCCAAACTCACGTACACCGTAATAGATGTAGTTGCCAGCAGGGTCATCCTGTAAACCTTTTACTTCTGGCCAAAGGGTTAAATTTGACCCTGCTAGGTCTGCTGAGCCACCCAGCAATTCAGGCAACTGTGAGGCAAAATGTCCGATAGTATTTTGCGAGGCTTTGCGCGTCGCCATGTCCGACATTTCCTGCTGGCAGGTATGAACAAATTCAGCAGATGTTTCTGCAAAGTTCTCTGGTAGTGTCCGGTCGATAACCCGGCGCTTAAATTCTTTGGCCTCAGCCGGGTAGGCGTCTTCGTAATCTGCGAAGAGCGAGTTCCAGGCGCTTTCACGCTCACCGCCAGCTTTTTTCGCATCCCACTGCTGATAAACATCGTCCGGAATGCTGAATGCTTCATCTTTCCAGTTTAGAAATTCACGCATCAGGGTGACTTCGTCAGCGCCTAATGGCGCGCCATGGCTTGAGTGACTGCCACCCTTATTGGGTGACCCGAAGCCAATAACGGTTTTACAGCTAATCAGTGTAGGTTTATCCGACTGGCTTTTCGCCTGCTCAATCGCGGCTGCAATGGCCTCGCTGTCATGTCCGTCAACGTTGGCAATAACGTGCCAGCCGTATGACTCAAAGCGTTTGGTCGTATCGTCGGTAAACCACCCTTCAACCTCACCGTCAATTGAGATGCCATTATCGTCATAAAAAGCAATTAACTTACCTAGCCCCAGGGTTCCCGCTAAAGAGCAGGACTCATGAGAAATACCTTCCATCAGGCAACCGTCACCTAAAAAGCAGTAGGTGAAGTGGTCCACCAGCGCGTAGTCCGGCTTATTAAACTGAGCAGCGAGTGTTTTTTCTGCTATTGCCATTCCCACAGCATTAGCAATACCTGCTCCGAGCGGGCCTGTGGTGGTTTCTACGCCGGGCGTATAGCCGTATTCAGGGTGGCCCGGTGTCTTTGAATGAAGCTGACGAAAATTGCTTAATTCTTCAATGGGCAAATCGTATCCTGATAAATGTAATAGCGCATATTGCAGCATTGACCCATGACCGTTAGACAGCACGAAGCGGTCCCGGTTTGGCCATAAAGGGTTGGCCGGATTATGGCTAAGGTGTTGCTGCCACAATACAGTGGCAATATCAGCCATTCCCATCGGTGCGCCAGGGTGCCCTGACTTCGCTTTTTCCACTGCGTCAGCCGCCAGAACGCGAATTGCCGCAGCAGACTTAGAACCGGTATATTTCATGAACCCTCACAAACATAGTATTGTATTATAATTAATTGAGCCAGAATTCCCCGCGCTATTCAAGTACTCAACCTATAAATTGTTAGAACATTGTGAACGATTGTCCGTGCTTTGCAGTCAAAAAACTACCTTCACTAATGAAGAAGCCCATTGATTTATAACTTTTATTCTACCTGTAGCTCGTGTATAAATTACGCAGTTAAGGGAACGCAAAAATAAAAAACAATGCCCGTACCGCTTTATGGATGAAGCCTTTGTATACACTTGTTCAGGTTTGGTTAAGCCATTTACATGCACGCTATTCATTAATCGCCCGTTGGTCAGCTGGCCAACCCGGTTTATTGTTAATGTGTTCGTTCGTGCTTATGGCGAAATATGACAGAAACAGGAAAAAAATGATGCAAGTGTTTTCCCGACATCTCGTTTTACTCCTAACCCTGGGTGCAGGTTCCGCCTCCCTTCCCGCTTTTTCAACTGATGCTGAACCCATTTATTACAGCGACTGCGCTTACATTGAGTTCGAGGACATTGATAACTCACAGATGACGCGTGAAGAGCAGTTGGCGGCAATGGACGCCGATTTTGAAGAAAGTCTGAATACCAGCGAAGAATGTATGTCTGAGGCACTTGATAGTGGCGCTCAAAAGCTAGCTGAGGCCGGTGGGGATAGCGGTGAACAGGATAGCGAATCTGCTGACAACAGTGCCGCTGCACGGACATCCTCATCCAATGAATACCAAACAACACAATCACAGCAACAGCACAGCACCACCGACCAGACTCGCGCGCACTCGGGGGGCCAGGGACAGCAAGGCAGCTCTGCTGTGTGTGATGCGGTAAAACAAGGCCTGGAGTCTGCTACCACAGAAAACGAAAAAGCACACTTTCAGTCTTTAATGAACGAATACGGATGTAGTTAACAGTTATGGGAGATACTCACGTGACACTGAACAATAAATTCAAAGGAATGACACGTAAACTAGGCGTGGCATTGGCCGCAGCAACAATTGCACTGGCCGGGTGCCAGAGTACACAGACCAATGTGACCAGCGTAGGCCCGACACTGGGCGGCCCGCAATCCGGCGGTGAGTTGGGCAATGCAAAACGAAAATACAACTATTCTTCGAATATATTCTTAGATGTTGCCATTCCTGTTTTCGATCCGGGTATCCCCACCGATAAATATGGCAATATTGATGATGAAGAGGTTGTTGAGCAGGATATCTGGCCGCAGGTCAGACGGCTCGAGGCCAACCGCTTTGCCATCAATACCAAGAAAGCCCTGCAGGAAACAAATGCCTTTGGCGCGATTAACGTTACCCCTGATGCCAATGCCAGTGCCGACGTGTATGTGTTGGGTAAAATCAATTACTCCGATACTGAAACCGTCGAAATCGGTATTCGAATTATGGACGCCGCCAACCGGGTATGGGATGAAGAAGAATTTGAATACCGGGTCAGTGAAGGCTTCTACCGCGATGCATTTCGTAAAGGCGGCAACCCTTACGAACCCATATTTAATCAAATCGCGGCCCATATCTATGACGTGCTGATGAAAAAGTCAGAAAGCGACAAACGTGAGATTGAGCAAATTGCAGACTTACGTTACGCGGCGATGTACTCACCAGAAGCATTCAGCCCGTATCTGGAAAAAGAGAAAAGCTGGGGCGCCTCTCAGGCACATTTTGAGTTAAAAGGTGCGCCATCAGCCCAGGATCCGATGTATCAGCGCATTCAGCGTATTCAGGCAAAAGACAACCAGTTTGTTGATTCCCTGCAGGATAGCTACGAAACGTTCTATGCCGAAACGCATGATGTGTACCGTACTTATCAAAAAGAAACCCTGCCTATTGCAGCGGATATCCGCCGTAAAAAAGAAGAACGGACTCAGGCGCAGGCAATAGCGGGCATCGGACTGGTTGCTGCTGTTTTGCTGGGTAAAAACTCAGGGTCTACCGCAGGTCAGGTCGGCGCTGCTGTGGCTGGTGTGGCTGCAGCGGTCTCGCTGGCTGATGCGGTCAAAACCAATAAGGAAATTCAGGGAGTCCGGGATATTCTTGAGGAGAAAGGTGAAAACCTGGATATCAAAGTCACTCCGCAAGTGGTTGAGTTCAAAGATCAGAGCATTGAGTTAACCGGTACAGCTGCAGAGCAGCATACACAGCTTCGTCAGCGTCTGTACGAAATTTATCAGCTTGAAGCGACCCCTGATCAGCAATTATAACCACAGGTACCTAGCGTGAGCAGTATAGACAGGGACATCGATCAGGGCAAAAAACATCACAAATCGGTGCTGCTAAAGCTGACTGTAGCGATAGCTCTGGCAGCACTTCTGGCGTTGGCGCTTTACCTGATAGTGCCGTTGTTATCAGGCGAGCCCGACAGCGCTGCTTCCGATGAGAAGCAGCAAAGGGGAGCAGATAATGAGGCTGCGCAGCTGGCCAAAACCCTTAGTGACGATGAAAAGCGCGCGTTACAGCAGCGTTTAAGCCAGACAAAAGCTGTGCTTTCTGCTATCAGTGATGCGAAACGTAACTGGCAGCCTGATACGGTTAGTTCCTTAAATGAACGCTTGCAAAAGGCTTACGCGCTTTACGGACAAAGTCATTTCCAGCGCACAGAAGATACGCTGGACGATATTGATAAGGCGCTTTCGCAGTTTAATACCGCGTATGAACAGGCGTATATTTCTGCACTGGAAGAAGCGCGTTCTGCCTATAAAAACGGCAATATTCATGATGCCCGCTCAGCGGTTTCTGCTGCGCTAAACGTAAAACCTGACGATGCGCCGGCGCTGGCGCTTAAAGCGCGCATTGATGTTTTTGCAGAAGTGCAATCCCTGTACGAACAGGCTCGTGTGGGCAAGGTAGAAAATAATCTGCAAAAGCAGTATGAGGCATTGCAGAAAATTGTCGCGCTGGATCCCGAACAGGCAGAAGCTAAGCAAGCACTTTCACAGGTTGAGCAACAGATAGGTGACACCTCTTTCAGCGCCGTAATGTCCCAGGCGATAAAAGCTGTTGAATCAAAAGCATACGATCGGGCCCGTGAGCTATTAATCCAGGCCTCAAAACTGAAACCGAATAATGCTCAGGTAGCGACTTTACAGGCCAGAATTGACCAGGAACAGCGTGCAGCCGGGCAGGCTGACGTCGAAGCGCAGATTAGGGTATTTGCTCAGGCCGATGAATGGAAAACGGTAAGTATGCTTGCTGAAAAATCCATCCAGTCTTTTCCGCAAAGCCAGGTTCTTCAGCTTGCCAGAACAAACGCTGAAAAAATACTGTCTGCCCGTCAGACCATAGAGCAATATCTGGCGCGTCCCCAACGTTTAGCTGATGAACGGATCCGCGCCAATGCTGAGCGCGCTATAAGCCAGGCATCTGAGATTTCTGCGTTGAGTCCGTCATTACAAAACTCAATTAGTGACCTGGAATCAGCGTTATCGGGCTCTAATGCACCGTTACCGGTGACAGTATATTCAGACAGCAAAACCTATATAAAAGTAATGGGCGTTGGCGTGGTCGGTAAAGTCGATGAAAAACAGATTTCACTTAAACCAGGTACCTACCGGTTTGAAGGCAGCCGTGAGGGCTATCGCTCGAAAATCATTTCGGTCACAGTAAGTGCAAACACCTATCCCCTGTCAGTTCGCCTGGTCTGTACTGAGAAAGTCTGATGGCACGTTTATATCCAGATAATAAGGAAGTATGGCGGTGAGTCGTATTGATGCATCCATAAAATCCGATAGGAATAAAAACAGAGTAGTCGTGTTGGCAAGTGTGTGCCTACTGGTCGCCGCGTTGGGCAGTTATTTGATATGGCTGTTTTTGATTAAAGGCTTCACCTTTACCGTGACGCCCGACCGTGCTGCGCAAAACCCGTATTTTGAGGTACAAAGTGGTACCGGTTTTATGCTGGAAAACAAACTCTATGTCCTTGGTTTGCCAGCCTCCGTGACAGTGAGCGCACCCAAGTTTGCCAGCAAAACCGTTAACATTGATGATTCCTCTCCCTCGACAATTAACGTAGAGCTATCTTCCCTACCCGCGACGATATCAGTATCAACAGATACAAACCGCAAGGATATTCAGTGGTTCGTTAACCAACAGCCGCAGGCGACTGCAGGCCAGGTGTCACTGCCTGTTGCTGCTGGCACATACACAATTTCTGCCAGACACCCCGCTTATGAAAGTGCTTCAATAAGTGTTGAGGCAGACATTGCACAAGAGATTGAAAAAACCATCGCGTTAACACCGGTTTCAGGGTCGCTGAATATAAACTCTCAGCCAGCCGGGGCCAGCGTTACACTAAACGGTGAGCTCATTGGTAAGACGCCCCTATCGCTGCCGCAACCTGGCGGTAATCATCAGGTTACAGTCGCCCGACAGGGTTACGAGCCGGTAAATGACGAAATTACGATTACGGCTGATAACAAAGCGGTAAGCAGGGATTACAGATTAATCCCGGAACAGGCGATATTAAAAGTCCGCACCTCTCCCTCTCAGGGTTTGCTCACCGTGGATGGCAATCCTGTCTCAGCACGCGAGATAAAAGTGGAAGCCAATACACAGCATACGGTCAGCTACAGTGCGGCGGGTTTTGCCACCCAAAAACAATCGATCACTCTCAAGCCTGGCCAGGAATCTGCTTTAGACTTTACCCTTGCTCCGGTGAAAGGCGATGTGACTATCAATGCAAATTTATCCGCTGAAGTATTTATTGATGGAAAAAAAGTGGGCAACACCCCCTTTACGACTCAGCTGCAAACGCTTGAACATACTGTTGAAGTAAAAAAGCCCGGCTATCGCACCGTTAGCAAATCGGTAACGCCCTCGGCCAACAAACTCACTTCGGTCAATGCTGAGCTGCTTACCGAGTTTGATGCACGACGCCGTGAAGGAAAGCCTCTGTTTGCTCAGACCATCGGCATTGAGTTTGAAACACTTAAACCTGACACATTTGTTATGGGTTCTGCACCGAATGAGGCCGGACGCCAGCGAAATGAACACCAGTATCCGGTAACATTCACCCGCGCGTTTTGGCTGTCCAGGCACGAAATCACCGAAGCCCAGTACGCTCGCTTTAAAGGCAATAATAAGCGCTCACAAAAACCAGTAACGAATGTCAGCTGGCTGGACGCAGCCAAATTTACTAACTGGCTGAGTGAACAGGAAGGTCTGACACCATTTTATGTTATTAAACAGGGTAAGCTGCGTGGCGTCGATCCCTCATCCACAGGATACCGGCTGCCTACCGAAGCTGAGTGGGAATATGCCGCTAAAAAACACCGTCGTGCGGCTAGCACAAAATATGTCTGGGGGAGTCAGGACCGGCTTCGCAGTAAGCAGGGTAACTTTGCCGATGCCTCACTAAAAGGCAAACAAACATTCACTTTGAAGGATTACGACGATGGGTTTGAAGGCAAGGCGCCGGTAGGCAGCTTTGATGCCGAACGCGGTGGCCTGTTTGATTTAGACGGTAACGTCAGAGAATGGGTACACGATTTTTATACCCTTACACCTCCCGATACAGGTACACCAAAAAAGGATTATCTGGGCAGTTCGCCCAGCGCGTCGCATGTAGTGAAAGGCGGATCTTACAAAACCGGGCGACTGAAGCGCCTGCGTGGCAGCATGCGTACCGGAGAATCAGACGCTCAGGATGATATCGGGTTTCGGATTGCCCGATATCTGAAATAAGGCAGAACCATGAAAAAGAAACTACTCATTGCTGCAATTCTAATTGCAATCACCGGAACCGCCACTGCGTACTTTGTTTCACTTGACGCGCCTCAGGATTTTCCGACCAACATTTAAATGCATACCATGGCTGTGACTATGACTAAACAAAATAATGCGTCTATGAACCCGAACCTGGTGATCAGCATCATTGTGCTGGTTGCAAGCTTTACAGTGGTTCACCTGTTTTACGCAGGCGTCGTTCGCCCTGCAGCGGAAACGATACTGGCCACACAGGGAACGTCTTCACTCAGTTCCATTTGGGTTATTCTTAAAGACCTGGAGCAGCAGATATGTCTGTCTCTTATGTTCTTTTGTATCTTTCTGATGCTCTTTAAACTTTGGCGTCTGGTAGATGAGGAGCCACTTTACACCCGGGATTTTTTAAAAGAGCACGACAAATCACAACCACTTAATGTGGATGAAGCCCTCAAAGAGCTGAATGCTTCGTCATACAGTGAGAATCCGGCGATGGCTACGTGGATAAACTGTATCCGACGATTTCGCAACACCCGCAACGTGCAACACGCGGCTGATGCTATTGAGTCCTCTGTCGATAACCTTTCTGCACAGCTTGAAAGCGGAAACAATATGATTCGCTATATCATCTGGGCTATCCCCTCTATCGGCTTTGTCGGTACGGTTCGCGGAATAGGACAGGCGCTGGCTCAGGCTGATGCTGCGCTGGCCGGCGATATCTCGGGTATGACAGCTTCATTGGGTGTCGCGTTTAACTCAACCTTAGTGGCCCTTTTTATCTCGCTGATACTGATGTTTTTTATGCATCTGCTCAACGCCCGCCAGGATGCAATGGTGCTGCGCACCCAGGAGTCCTGTGAAAAACATTTACTGTCTCACTTACACAACTAGGCAGTTATGAAACATAAGCGGCGCACTGAAGATGGCTTTAACCTGTCGTTCCTGGATGTGATGGCATGCGGGTTAGGCGCTGTTATTCTGATATTCATTCTGGTGGATTTTAACGCCTTCAGTGATACCGCCGCGCCGGAACAAAAGAAGCTTGAGTCTGAATTAGCAGCGGCTCAACGTGAACAGCAGCAATTGCAAAAATCCATCGATGAAATAAACGAAAATATTGCCATGGAAGCTGGCAAACAGGATGAGTCACAACAAAACCAGAATGAAACCACCCAGCAACAGGACAAACTGCTGCAGGATATTTCATCACAGTTAGCGGTAGTGGCCGACCTGGAAAACCAGTTAGCTGCTGTTGCCAGTATCCCAACCCCGGATGCCAACATCGCCATGAGCGGCACTGGCGAGCAGAGCTACATTACAGGGATGCGGGTTGAAGGAAAGCATATCGGTATTCTGATTGATAAGAGTGCTTCCATGATGGGAGATAACCTTATTGAGGTATTGAGTAAGCTTGCGTTACCGGATAGTAAAAAAATTGCCAGCGCAAAATGGCGCAGGACGCGACGGGTGGCCAACTGGTTGCTGGCCCGCCTGCCACAAAAATCAAAAGTATCTGTGGTGGCTTTTTCAGACACCGCTTCGGTTTTGGGAATGCGGCCGGTCAACACCGCGGGCGCCAGCGGTTCACTCAAAGCTATTGCTAAACAGATTGGCGAGATTGTGCCGGATGGCGGGACGAATCTGCAGGATGGGCTGGCAACCATGATGAATACAAACCCCGATCTTACGGATCTTTATCTGATAACAGATGGCTTACCAACACTTGGTGAGGGCCTGCCGCTTAAATGCAAAAACTTCATCAGCAGCAAAAAATCAATTTCATCAGACTGTCGGCAGCTGCTATTTCTGGAAACCGTCAAGCGCGGCCCCCGTGGCGTCACCGTCAATGTGATTTTACTGCCCATTGAAGGGGACCCATTCGCGCCCTCTCTATACTGGAGCTGGACCAACAGTAATGGCGGAACCTTCTTGTCCCCGGCACCGGAGTGGCCCTGATGCGACGAATAAAGCGGCCTCCTATCGAAGTTTTCAACCTGTCCTTCCTGGATATCATCTCCTGCGCATTCGGGGCGGTCATTATGCTGGTTTTGCTGGCCAAAAATGGGGAGCAGGATACCGAACGAGGCGCTGCGGATTTGTCGGTGCTGATTGAAAATGTTCTGTCAGCCCAGCAATCGGTAGAATCACTAAAAGGGGCGTTATCTGATAAGCAGCAGGAGCTGGCTGCAGCAAAGGCACAGTCAGCATCGGTAACAGAACAACAGAAAAACCTGGAAACGTCTATTCCAAGGGCACAGCAAACACTGGCTCAATTACAGGACAAAGCAAAATCGCTGCGTGAGGAAATTCGCCAGGCCAATGCTCGCTTAAACGTGGAAAACAGCACCCAGGAGCCTGATGAGGAGGTTGGTGGTATTCCTACCGATGCGGACTATGTGGTGTTTGTTATCGATAATTCCGGGTCTATGTCATCAGGCAGCAGCTGGACGAAGGTGACACAGGTGGTGAAGGACATCATTAAATCTCACCCACAGATGAAAGGCTTCCAGATTATGGCGGCGGACGGCACCCACATGTATTCGACGCAGCGCGGTAAGTGGCTGAGCGACAGTCAGTCGATGCGGGACAAGGCGATTTCACGTCTTGCCGGTTTCAGAGGTGGGGCGAGTGCCCCGGAAGTGGGTATTAACGAGGCGCTGGATTTGTACGGGAACACCCAGGGCAAAGTCAGTCTCTATGTATTTGGTGACGATTATCGCCCCGCTGATCTGGACAGTGTGGTATCACAAATAACCAGAAAAAATGCCGACCAGAGCGGGCGCGCTAAAGTGCGAATACATGGGATCGGTTTTAACCGACCCAGAAACGGTAACGCCCAGCAGTTCGCTGCCTTTATGCAGGCCGTAGCCAAACGAAACAGAGGCGCCTTTGTCGGGTTGTACTTTTAAATTCCGGATTGCCCGTGCCGAATGCCCTTCGTCGCAGTCAACTTGTCTACATCTGATTCACGTTGAACTGATCCTACGAACAGCGATAGCATAATCGCGTACTTGTTAACCTGATACCATTATGACTGAACTAGAAAGCGCCATTAACGATCGTGAAAAAGCTGTCAGGCTGATACTTGCGGTTATTCTTATCAGCTTCGGGCTTATCGCAGCCATGGGCGTGTCGACCTATAATAACTTTGATGCTGTTTATGCACAGCGCCTGAGCGCCTACCCTACCGTTAGTGCCATTGCGACACTGCCTAATGTTGCCGCTATGGTCTGTTTAATTCTGGTCAATGTAGCTGCAGTATCAAAATTGCGCAGGGCCAATCAGGCACTGACACTCAAGGCGTACTCGCTGTTAATGGATTCGGGTTTCAGCGAGCAGGATCCCCAGCAACAGGTCATGAAGCAGCGATTTCTGGGTGCCGCAGGCTTGCCTGTGGACTACTCACTGCAGCGCCTTGCTAAAATGAAAACATTTCACTTTATGAATGTGGCCAGCCCGGTAGGTCGCGCAATACAAAAGCAGCGGGCTTCCTGGATAGCGGTGAGCAGAAAAATAGAAAAACGAAGCTCTGCTCAAGAGCAGATGTAAAAGATTAAAAAAGGCGGCCATAGCCGCCGTTTTTGTTAAATCAGCCCGAGGTGGCTGGCATGAAACTGCAGATGCTCGTCTATAAAAGATGCGATGAAGAAATAGCTGTGATCGTATCCCTCATGCATGTTCAGCGTAAGCTGCGTATCAGACTTCTGCGCAGCGTTCACTAACGCTTCTGGTTTGAGCTGCTCATTTAAAAACTGATCGGCATGCCCCTGTTCCACCAGCAACGGAATATAATGTTGCTTTTGTGCCAGCAGACACGCGGCATCATATTCTTTCCACAACCCCCGATCGTCACCTAAATACTGACTGAATGCTTTTTCACCCCATGGGCACTCAGTAGGATTAGATACCGGGCTAAACGCAGAAACAGACACATAACGCTCTGGTGCCCTCAAGCCGACCACCAGCGCACCATGTCCGCCCATAGAGTGTCCGCTGATAGCTCGTTCTCCGGTGACAGGAAACGATGATTCGATAAGTGCCGGCAATTCCTTGGTCACATAATCATACATCTGATAATGAGTTTTCCATGGTGCCTGGGTGGCATTGACGTAAAAGCCCGCGCCCAATCCCATATCGTAAGCACCTTCGCTATCATCCGGCACATCATCCCCTCGTGGACTGGTATCCGGCGCGACGATGGCCATACCCAGCTCTGCCGCCAGCTTCATTGCCCCGGCCTTTTGCATGAAGTTTTCATCTGTACAGGTAAGGCCCGACAACCAGTACAGTACCGGCACCGGATTATCTTCAGACGCAAACGGCGGCAGAAAGATAGCAAATGTCATATCACAGTTTACCGTCGAAGCAGCGTGCTTATAGCGGCAGTGTCTGCCACCGAATGCCCGGTTTTCAGCAATTAACTCCATTAGCTGGCCTCCGTCTCGTCAAAGTACACAACCGAACGAATACTTTTTCCTTCATGCATCAAATCAAAGGCATCATTGATATCAACCAGTTGCATCTTATGTGTGATAAACGTCTTCAGAGGAATCTCACCATTGAGATATTGCTCTACCATGCCGGGAAGTTCTGAGCGGCCTTTCACGCCACCGAATGCAGAGCCTCTCCATACGCGCCCCGTGACCAACTGAAAGGGTCTTGTGGAGATTTCCTGCCCCGCTCCGGCGACACCGATGATGACCGACTCGCCCCAGCCTTTGTGACAGCATTCCAGTGCCGAGCGCATGACATCAACGTTACCGATACACTCAAAGGAATAATCCACGCCACCGTCGGTCAGCTCAACAATGACCTCCTGAATGGGTTTGTCGTATTTTTTAGGGTTGATTACGTCTGTGGCGCCTAGTTGTTTCGCCAAATCGAATTTGTCTTCATTGATATCAATGGCAATGATACGCCCCGCCTTGGCCATGGTTGCGCCGATAATAGCGGATAAGCCAATGCCACCCAGCCCGAAAATAGCAATGGTTGCGCCCTCTTCCACCTTAGCAGTGTTAAGCACTGCACCAATACCGGTAGTCACACCACACCCAAGCAGACACACCTCATCAAGAGGCGCTTCTTTATTGACCTTTGCCAGTGAAATTTCAGGTAGCACGGTGTATTCGCTGAACGTCGATGTACCCATGTAGTGGTAGATGGTTTTACCATCCTTAGAAAAGCGCGTGGTGCCATCAGGCATCAGGCCTTTTCCCTGTGTTTCACGGATTTTGCCGCACAGATTGGTTTTGCCTGATTTACAAAATTTACACTCGCCACACTCTGGTGTGTACAGTGGAATAACATGGTCGCCAGGCTCGACAGAGGTCACGCCCTCACCCACTGATTCAACGATACCGCCTCCCTCATGCCCCATGATGGAGGGGAATGTCCCTTCCGGATCATCGCCGGACAGTGTAAACGCATCGGTGTGACACACGCCGCTTGCTAACACTTTGATTCTTACTTCCCCGGCTTTAGGTGGTGCCACTTCGACTTCTTCAATCGACAACGGTTTGCCCGCTTCCCAGGCGACCGCAGCGTTACATTTTATAGGTTGACCTTCCATCGTTCTCTCCGGTGTTCGTTTATTTATCTATTACCAGTAAACGGTCTATCGGCTTTTGGTTCAAGTTCGTTTACACTAAGCGCCAAATATAAAAGGTGAATGTCATGCTTAAAAACCTTTGCCATCATTTACTTGGCGTAGTTTCGGTTACAATTTATTTTATCAACACGGTCATCTGGGCCACCCCCATTATTTTGTTGTCCGTGTGCAAACTAATCCCTGTCAGGCTGTGGCAAACGTTCATCACCTATCTGCTGGATAGCTGCGCCACTGCATGGATCGGCGTAAATAACCTAAACCAGCGGTTGTTAAGCAACACAACATGGCATGTCAACGGCCTCAGCCAGCTGACTCCTCATGACTGGTACCTGATTATTGCCAACCACCAGTCCTGGGTAGATATTCTGGTATTACAGCGCATATTCAACCGCCGCATTCCTTTTTTAAAGTTTTTCCTTAAAAAAGAACTTATCTGGGTACCTATTCTGGGCCTGGCATGGTGGGCACTGGATTTCCCCTTTATGCGCCGGTACACCAAAGCTTTTCTTGCCAAGAATCCGCACATGAAAGGAAAAGACATGGAGACTACCCGCCGGGCGTGCGAAAAGTTTCAGTATAAGCCTGTCAGTATCATGAACTTTGTTGAAGGTACCCGCTTTACAAAGGCTAAACATGATGCCCAGCATTCACCCTTCACACACTTACTTAAACCCCGCGCCGGAGGCGTCGCGTTTGTACTTTCAGCGATGGGCGATCAACTGCATAAGCTTATTGATGTCACTATCGATTATCCTAACGGTGTTCCCTCTTTCTGGGACTTTGTTAGCGGAAAAGTAAAAGAGATCCGGGTAGAGGTAATGGTTACCCCAATCAAAGATATTATGGACGGTGGCTTTTTCAGCGATACGTATTTCTCAGACCCAGAGCAGCGAGAGCGATTTCAGCAGTGGCTGAACAGCCGCTGGACCGAAAAAGACCAGTTACTGACAACACTAAAATCTTAAAGCGCCATGTTTAGAGTAGTACTTGCCCCTTTAATTTTTCTTATTCACACCCCGCTACAGATTGCTAATTTAGCACTTTGGGCATCGCTGATTATCGCCTTTGGGTGTCTTAAGCTCATCATCCCAATCAGACCCTTTCGCCGGATGCTGGCCAATGTGATGCATTTTTGCATGTTCGCTTTCGGTAAAATTAGTGTCGCTATGATTTACCTGTTTAATCCGATAAAAATAGAAAGGCAATTCAGCGCGCCTGTATCTTTACAAAGCTGGTATCTGATTGTGGCCAATCATCTCAGCTACCTTGATATTATCCTGTTGATTGAACTTGCCGCCGGTCGCATTCCTGCTCCGAAATTCTTTTTAAAGAAAGAGCTTATCTGGCTGCCGTTTGTGGGCCTGGGCGCATGGGCCCTGGATATGCCATTTATGCGTCGTTATTCACGGGCGTTCGTGGCTAAGCACCCTCACCTGGCAGGCAAAGACATTGAAACAACCAAACGCTATTGTCAGCGTTTTACTGAAACACCTACCACGGTAATTAATTTTGTGGAAGGTACCCGTTTTACGCAGGCCAAGCATGCTTCCAAAAAAAGCGATTATGTGGCGCTACTGCCACCTAAGGCCGGAGGCATCGCGTTTACCATGGCTACAATGGGTGATCTGTTTACCAACATTCTTGATATTTCTTTGCTGTACCCTGATAACCGCAAGCATCCCATGATGGCTATGCTGAGTGGGCAGATGAAACGCATTATCATCGATGTCAATGTACTGGAACTGCCGTCACAGGCAAAAGGCGATTACTTTAAAGATGAACAGTTCAGAGTGGGTTTTCAAAGCTGGCTGAATGAATTGTGGCGGGCAAAAGACCAGCGTATCAAACACTTTTTGGAGAAATAGTTTGGATTTCAGTGAATCAGCCAGAGAGCTATTCCTCACCGTAGTACATAAACTGCTGCCGTCGGTAACACCCGATGATGCCATTTTTAATATTATCGCAGTAGGTACCATTTTTGTTACCGCTGCGGTTATTTACGTTCCAATTCGTGTCCTGTTCCGCCTGTATATTGAGCGCCTGGTTAAACGCACACGCAGTGGCTGGGACGATGCGCTGCTCAATCATGGCTTTTTCCGCCGACTGGTGCACCTCGTACCCGCGCTGGTAATTTTCCTGCTTACCCCTGTGCTTATTGAACAGGATGGTCTGCTGTATGGGGTAGTGATTAAAGTATCGCTGCTTTACATGATGGCGGTTGCACTACTGACAATCTTCGCCGTACTGTCCACCCTGGAAGACATGTACAACGCTTCTTATCTGGCCAACCGTACGCCCATTACCGGCTTTATTCAGGTGGCCAAATTAATCTTCACTATTATTGTTTTGTTGTTGTGTATCTCAATCCTTATTGAGCGCAACCCGCTGTTTATATTATCCGGTGTGACTGCCCTGGCGGCAGTACTGTTGTTAATTTTCAGGGACACTATTCTTGGTTTTGTCGCGGGAATACAGATTGCGGCGAACCGCATGTTTAAAAACGGGGACTGGATCCAGATTACCAAGTTTGAAGTGGATGGTGAGATTCGTGAAATCGGCCTGACGAACGTTAAAGTGCAGAACTGGGATATGACAATATCTACCTTGCCCACCTACTCGCTGACCAACGAAGCGGTCAAAAACTGGCGAGGCATGCAGGAGTCAGGTGGACGCCGTATCAAGCGTGCTATTCATATTGATATCCACTCGGTACGCTTGTGCGATAAAGAAATGCTGGACCGGTTTTCAAAGATCCGCCGCCTTACTGATTATATCGACGGTAAATTACAGGAACTCAGAGAGTACCATCAGGATGAGGCGATCGATGAAACAGATTTGCTTAACAGCCGAAAGCTCACCAATATTGGCACTTTCAGGGCTTATCTCACGGCTTATTTAAATCAACACCCTAAAGTAAATCAAACCATGTCTGTGATGGTTCGCCAGCTTCCACCTAACGAACTGGGCATTCCTCTTGAGCTATATTGCTTTTGTACTGAAAAAGCCTGGGTAAGTTATGAAGCAGTGCAGGCAGATATTTTTGATCATGTGATGGCTATGCTGGATGTTTTCGACTTGCGCGCTTACCAGCGTGATAGTCACCTGCTGGCATGGAACGCTAATCGGGCCATGCCTGCCAAACAGTATGAGAGCACGCCAGCTTTGACAGCCGACCACAGCGGCGCTGATTAGTAAGCGTCGCCGAATAGTATCAGGCCAGTGCGTAGCCCATAAGCAGGCATACCACCAGGCCTGATACACCAAAGAAGCCATATTCTATTTTGTGTTGCATACCTTTTGCACCACTATCGCTTCCCATAAAGCCCATAATGATACTGGTCATGCCCAGTACAAACGCCAGCAAGCCAATACCAAAGCCCAGGGCGCCCATCCATTCACTCATAATTTACGCCTTATATATTACACCAGCACTATGATTACGTGTGCTGCTAACTTGTTCAAATTGATGCTTTATTATGCATCATCGAACAACATTTTAGTAATTCTGATTAGAAATTTTTGCGCTTTATTGTGCTGGCTCAAAAAACCATAATTTAGCCAAATAAACTAAACAATAGTTACTGCTAACCTCCGTCAATCTCAAAATATACGCAACCCAATGATTTATAAGGATAAAAACTTATGGCATGCACTGTGCTGAATATTAACCAAGTATCGTATTGAATAAACATCTGATTTGTAAAAAGGAAATGCAATGAAATTACGCGCTTTAGCTTTAGCTGTATCGACATTACTCACCACCTCTGTCATGGCTCATAATGACGAATGTGATGTAAACCTGCATGGTAACCTTGAATACAACAAGAAAATGATCACGGTTGAAATGGACAGTGGCAGTGTGATGACAATTGCGCCGGACAACCAGCTCACGATCAATGGCGAAGCTGTCACGCTGAACGATGATCAGCAGCAATACGTTGATGACTACAGAACAGCGATTGATGAAGCCGTACCGATGACGGTAAATCTGGTCTCTGACAGCATCGATTTGGCCGGTACCGCGGTGGGAGAGGTATTCGGCGAATTACTTGGCCCGGATGATGAACTGGTCCGTGACTTCCAGGGTACGTTAAAAGAAATGCGTGGTGAAATGGAGCATCATTTTTATACTGAAGATGGCAGCATCCGGGTGTCGGGTAACGATTTTGAAGATGACGGCTGGTTTGATTCTGCATGGGAAGATAAATTTGAAGATCGCATCGAGGATATGGTGAGCGAAGCGACCGGCAAACTATTGGTTGCCATCGGTTCGCAAATTGTCAGTGGCGATGGTGATATGGATGAGTTTGCAGACCGGATGGAAAACTTCGGCGAAAACCTTGAGGAACGTCTCGAGACGCAGGCCGAATCAATCGAGCATCGGGCTGAAGGCCTTTGTGAAGTATTACGCGAAGCTGATATCGCCGAAGGTAAAATGCAAAAATCAATTCCGGGGCTGGATGAGCTGGACTTAATCAACATTAAGCGCCACAGCAACCGTATGTAAAAGTCTGTGCTAGGATAGGTGCCAACATTCTTTCAGGCACTTATTGGCAATGACAGCACTTACCCTCTGTGGTTGTGGCTGGCTGGGAAAACAGCTGGCCACTACTGCATCTTACGATAAAATTATCGGCACTACGCAATCTGAAGAAAACTTTTCCAATTTGCGCCAGTTGGGCGTAACCCCGTATTCCTTTCGCCTTGGCGATGACGCATCACAGCTATGCGAGGCAGCCAAACAGAGCACGGTAGTACTGAATATTCCACCGGGTGCACGCAAAAAACCGCTGGACCCGAATTTTGTCCCCCGCATGTGTGCGCTCATCGACCAATTCTTCGAGCAAGGTGCTTCAGCGCTGATATTTATCAGCACGACGGCAGTGTATGGCGATGACGATAAGGTGGTGACAGAAAATACACCGGTTGCGCCTGTGACGCCATCGGGTAATGCGCATGTTGAGATAGAACAACATCTGCTTTCAAAGTATCCGGACCGCTCTGCCGTATTCAGACTGGCCGGGCTTGTAGGTCATGGCCGTCACCCGGTTCGGTTCCTGGCAGGCAAGCAACTTGATAAGGGCGAGCAAGTAGTAAACCTGGTACACGGTGATGATGTTTGCGCCGCCGTACATCAGTGGATTGCCCGTCCCGAATTTGGTGTTACCTATCACTTATGCAGTCAGAAACATCCTAAAAGAGGTGATTATTATCGGGACTGCGCGCGAGAATATGCTTTGGCAATGCCCACATTTAATGAAGGGTATGAATCGCTTACCGCCAGTGGAAAATGCATAAATTCGACGGCGAGCTGGCATCGATTAGGACTGACGCCAGAATACGCCAGCCCCTACGATATGATTTAGCTGAACATGGACGACAGGCTCGCATAAAGCGAGATATCGAAATATTTAAGACACACAGTGTTGATGAAAATAACCAGCAGTATTACCGGAATGAATGTACCTAAAGAAATATCCACATAACGCTCAAACAGGCTGCCTTTGTAGTTTGGTGCCCCCTCGTGAAGTGCCTCATTGAAGTTGTGGCGCTTCCAGCGATAGATAACAAAGATACAAATCAAAAATCCGTTGAGCGGTAAAATGGTGTCATAAAACACATCATAAATAACATCAAAAAACGACTTTTCAGCGCCGGCGTAACTGGTAAATGAGGTAAAGAAGTCTACAAAGCCAAATGACAATGCGCAGAAACAGCCAAGAATGACCAACAGCAGGCCAAGAATGCCCAGCGCTTTTTTACGGCTCACCCCTTTCTCGTCCATCAGTGCGGCAACCGGCACCTCAAAGATAGATACCAGCGAGGTGATAGCAGCAAAGAAGACCAACAGGAAAAAGAGACTGGCGACAATCGATGCGCCCAGGTAACCAATACTGGTTTGCAATGCCAGGAAGATTTTCGGCAGAAAAGTGAAAATCATACCAATAGAAGAATCACTTAATTCAGCTGGGTTGGTATCCGGGTTGAACGAGAAGATGGCAGGCAGAATCATCAATCCGGCTGTAAACGCTACAGCAGTATCGGTGATGGCCACCAGCTTCGCTGAGTTGGGTACGTCTGCTTCTTTTGCGATATAACTACCATAGGTGATCATAATTCCCATGCCCAGCGACAGAGAGAAAAAGGCCTGTGCCAACGCGCCGTTGATGACCGAAGCGGTAATTTTGCTGAAGTCAGGAATAAGATAAAACTCGACACCTGCCATCGCGTTGTCGCGGGTCAGAACGAAGATAACCAGCAGCAATAACATGATGAATAATGAAGGCATCAGCAATTTAGCTGCCTTCTCAATCCCTTCTTTAACACCGCCCTGAAGGATCAGATAGACCACGGCTGCCACACCGGCCATATAAAGGAATATTTTGGGGGAGTTAATGAAATTACCAAAGGTATCAGGATTAGCCAGGACATCGAGATCACCGGTGACGGCTTCAAACAAATAGCCAAAAATCCAAACCGTAATCACCAGATAAAAGACCGCAATCATGAACGGTGTAAGGATGGACAACCACCCCGCTATTTTCCAGCCTGGTTTATTACCACTAAGCTGGTTGTAACTTCCTAACGGGTCTTTTTGCGCGTGACGACCGACCGTCATCTCCGCCAACATCACAGGTAAACAAATAGCAAAAACAAATATGGCGTACATCAATAAAAATGCACCGCCGCCGTTTTTCGCTGCTCCTACCGGAAACCCTACAAGATTACCAATGCCAACGGCCGATCCTGCTGCAGCAAGAATAAAACCGAGGCGCGATCCGAACTGTTCTCTGGCGCCGCTCATATACAGCTTCCCCTCAACGTTTGTTATTTGTTGTTTTAATCGCCCGGCTTATTGTTTTATTGTTCAGGGCCCGCAGCCACGGTGTCTTCGCACCTACGACAGGGTTCCTTAGCCAGACGGTTCAAAATGGTAACAGCAGTCAATACAAAAGTCTTGAGTTATAGCGCATTCTGACGAGGGGTAAGCGTATCACCAGGTTACCACTTCATGCTCCCAGTCCATAAAGTATGGACTCTGGTCAGCGCGAAGCTCTGGCAGCAGCGACAAAAGCTGGGAGACCGTAAACTCGGGAGAAAACAGTTTTTCGGGTTTAACATTACGTTGGAAGGGCTCCGATAACGCGGTATCAACGGTCCCTGGGTGATAACTGAGTAGTGTTGTGGACTTAGCTCTGCGTGCGTATTCCACCGCAGCGGTTTTTAACAGCATATTCAGCGCAGCCTTAGATGCCCGGTATCCATACCAGCCACCCAGGCGGTTGTCACTTATACTGCCCACCCGGGCGCTGAAACAAACAATCTGGCTGGGCTGGTCGCTCATTCTGTCCACCAGATGTTTCAGCCACAGTGTCGGCACTACACTATTCACATGAAAATAGCGAAGCAACTGCTCATTATCAATATCCTCCAGCCGCTTTTCAGGCTCTACCTGCAAGCCATCTACCTCGCCATGCAATATACCCACAGTGCTTATGGCGAGGCGCACCTTTTGGTCCTTAGCATCCAGCGACTGGCAGAATTCGTGAATGGCTTTTTCATCGTCGGTACGAATATTCTGACAGGTAACATTGTCTGCAAATGTTGTGGACTGAGACTTTCGAGACAATGCATAGATGGTTGTGTCCGGATAGTTATCTGACAACTGTCGAACAAGTTCGTGGCCTATTCCGCCGGATGCGCCAATCACAATAATCACATCACTCATGCTTACCTCCGCATTCAGGGCCACGTTTCTGTCCGGTCAGCCAGTAAGAAATTTTATAGCGGTGCTTAGCAAATGCCAGATACGCTTTGTCGGCCACGTGGCGCACTACAGGCCATCTCAGCGGTGCGTATAACCACCCTTTACCCACTTTTTTCCAGGCTGCATGTGTCGCATCAAGGCCTTCAAGAAATGTTCCGTCAGGTAATTTAACGTGGATGCGGTTGTTCAGGTCATCCCAGTTCAAATCCGGGTAACGCTCGCTAAAATCTTCCTGCTGAATATCCTCGTACTGAATAATATTATCGTCATCATGATTTCGCAGGTGGCGCATTTCGGCACGGCATAAAGGACAGTGCCCGTCGTAAAAAATTATCATATCCGGCACATTTTTGAGAAATTGAACCATGTTATACGAATTAATTATTTGCCCGGATGACTTGTGAAGGATTAGCTTAGCCTCCACGTTCAGCATAGAGATAACAGGAGGGACAAAAATGGCAAATATTCAACAGGCAACATTAGGCGGCGGCTGTTTTTGGTGTATCGAGTCAGCGTTTAACAGCGTTGAAGGTGTAGAAAGCGCATTGTCAGGCTATGCCGGCGGTGAAACCGACGATCCCACCTACAAATCAGTGTGCTCTGGCACAACCGGCCACGCTGAAGTTGTGCGGGTTAACTTTGATGCTGACAAGCTGAGCTACCGTGAGGTGCTGGAGATCTTTTTTGCACTGCATGATCCAACGCAAATAGACCGCCAGGGTAATGATGTGGGGCCGCAGTATCGCAGCGTTATTTTCTATCATGACGATGCCCAAAAAACGCAGGCTGACGCCATTATTGATGAAATTAATCGTGAAGAAATCTGGCCAGACCCGGTCGTCACTGAAGTTGTTGAAATTAACAACTACCACCAGGCTGAGGATTATCATCAGGATTATTTCAAAAATAATCCCCAAAACCAGTATTGCGCAATGGTGGTAGCACCGAAGCTGGCAAAGTTTAAAAAGACATTTGCGGAAAAGCTGCGCAAATAATGCTTATCCTTTCGCCTGTTTTTGAAACCAGGCAGCCTTAAGTGGTGTCGAAAACAACAACGGTGCCATTGCTTCATAACGGCTTTGATTACTCTGGCACTGCACATTTTTCATATAGTTAACTTTCCAGGGGTCGTTAATAAGCCATAACGTCCCCTCCATTACCGTTATCCCCTCAATTGACGCGTTGTCCATCATCTCTTCTGCTTCGCAATCCTTACTGCCTGTTTCAGCATAAAATCGCATAGGGACCTTGCGTGGGGCTTTTTTGCCATCCGGGTCCAGTATCCACAATACATCGTCATTTCGTGCCATCGCCAGCAAGTAGCCCTGGTTGTGAGGCTCATGATGATAATACTCCAGTGCATTGAAAGGATGATTGCCTCCCTGCCACTGAGGCATCCGGATATCCGGTTCGCTCACCGCTATAAAGTCTGTCGTTTCCCAGAAACCATCATCCATTACAACACTGAAAATTCGTGGCATACCTTCAGCGTCTTTCTCCAGCGCAAGATAGAGAGTATTGTTTGCACCCAATGCCATGCCCTCAATGCCATCATTAGGGAAATCGCCGACCTTCATTTCGCGGGAAAACTGCAGTGGCCGCACCCGCGACATATACAAATCCCCCTCGCTGGTACGTTCAATACGCACCAGCAATGTGGGATAGTCGGTGGAGCCCGTTTCTTTGTAACGCTGCTGACAGCGCGCCGAGAGCGCACCAGTACGAGTAGCATCTTCTGTAACGGTATAAAAAATATCAGGGTCCTGCGGGTCGGCGACCAGGGCTTCCAAATCAGGCTCATCGGCCAGGTAGTTTGAAAAACAGCTTCTTCTTACACGACTACCGATGCGCATTTCTTCTTTTTTGGGCAACAGTGACGCGCTGGCAGGATCGATAACATGCAGTCGGCGTTGTTGATCAGGTTGCGCACTGCCATCTGAAATAGACACCAGTTTACCCTGCCAAACGGATAACCCCGAGGTTTGAGGGTCCTGCATGATTTTCCCGTCAGATTCCCGTAACCAGCGACCTTTTGCCGATACTCTCTGGTCGTCTGACGATTGCACAACAGTCTGCGCGTTATCGACGTCTGGCTCAGAACACGCAGACAGAATAAAAAAGCTGACAATGATAACCGATGCGCGAAAGTTCA
Organism: Salinimonas iocasae; assembly: GCF_006228385.1. GTDB lineage: Bacteria > Pseudomonadota > Gammaproteobacteria > Enterobacterales > Alteromonadaceae > Alteromonas > Alteromonas iocasae. The sequence continues at coordinate 663,759 of NZ_CP039852.1, read as the reverse complement.
TATGACCCTTAAAACTAACCGTTCTGGAAAACAGTGATCATCGCCTTTTTCTCGATAACACACAAGTCAGTCACAAAAATGTCATGGACCGGCACCTTCTAAGCCCTTTCCCGTTGAAATTTAGTAACAAAATTAACGCGATTGTCAGGTGACAGCACTGCTGATCTGACGGTAAGCTTCCGTAACGAAACACTATCTATCATTCAGGAGCCAGCTATCAGCGACACAAGCCTCCCCAGCATTGTAGCCGGGCCCATTTTGCGTCACGTCACTGAGCGGTCAGTGACAGTGTGGTTAATTACTTCCCGCGATAATCCGGCCCGTTTATCAGTGACAGATGATGCGCCATTAAGCGGTAGTTCTGAATCGCAGCAGATACAGGTTGGCAAAAACGCCTTTATACAGCTGGTAACTCTTGAGCTAGAGAACCCACTGACACCAGGAGGCCGTTATGAATATGGCATCAGGTTTGATGATGAGCAAATAAGCGCGCAGTGGGAGCAGGAGCAAAGCACATTACTTTATGAGGATAATGCCCGGCTGGATTTTCGTTTTCAGACTGAACTGTCGGATGTGCTACACGGCTCCTGTCGCAAACCACACCATCCGGTTGATGATGCATTGTTGCGCGTTGACCAGCTCATCGAGCAGGAAAAGAAGGGCCAGAACACGCGCCCGGACATGCTGCTGATGACTGGCGATCAGGTTTACTGTGACGATGTTGCAGGCCCTATGCTTCAGGCAATCGAGCAGGTTGTTGACAGACTGGGACTTTTTCACGAAGACATTGAAGGGGCGGTTATTGAAAATACCTCAGAACTGTCTGGTCATGAATTTAACTACTACCAGCGCGAAAACATTTTACCGCAGATTGAGCTCAATACAGCATTATCTAAACTGTTTTTCGGCGCAAAGAAAAAACCTGTTTTCACATCTGTTAATGCCCATAACCATCTGATTTCCCTATCAGAAGTTATCGCAATGTATATCCTGGTTTGGTCAGACGCCCTGTGGTCAGAGATTCGTTTTGATGCAACGCGCATCACTGAGGCCCACCGCGAACAGTTTTCGCAGGAACAGGAACAGATTGAAAAGTTTGCTGCGGGCTTACCGCAGGTCAGACGCGCGCTGGCGCATCTTCCGGTATATATGATTTTTGATGATCATGATGTCACCGATGACTGGAACCTGACACGCGGCTGGGAAGAACAGGTATACGGAAACCCACTATCCCGAAGAATGGTTGGCAATGCCCTGATTGGCTACTGGTTATGTCAGGGGTGGGGAAACCAGCCGGGCGTGTTTGAGGATATCGTCGCAACGGCATCTGAGCAGTTCACCGCAAATGGGTTGGTAAGGCACGATGAGTTTATTGATACATTGTTTGAGTTTGAACAGTGGCACTACACATTAGCGACGTCACCACCAGTGTGCGTGCTGGATACGCGGACAAGACGCTGGCGATCAGAGTCCAGCCTGGATAAGCCTTCCGGACTGATGGACTGGGAGGCATTATGCGAGTTTCAGCAAGACATTATCGGCAAACAGTCGGTTATAGTGGTATCAGCGGCGCCCATTTACGGCGTAAAGTTCATTGAGGCGATTCAAAAGGTATTCACGTTTTTCGGTAAAGCACTGACCGTAGATGCTGAAAACTGGATGGCACATAAAGGCACTGCAAATGTCATTCTGAACATCTTCAGGCATTACAAAACTCCGCCTTCATTCATTATTCTTTCCGGCGACGTACATTACTCGTTTGTTTATGATGTCCGGCTGCGATTCAGGCGAAACAGTCCTCACATCACGCAATTTACTTGCAGTGGTCTGAAAAACACCTTCCCAGATAAATTACTGAAAAAACTGGAGACGCTCAACCGATGGCTGTATGGCCGTCGTTCTCCATTAAATATGTTTACCCGACGTAGAAAAATGTCGGTGCGTGCAAGGGAAATCGATACCAAAGGAGCCGGTACGCTGTTAAATCACAGCGCAGTGGGACAGCTTATTTTGAATGCTAACGATGAACCGGCGGTTTGCAGGGCTTTGTGCGCAGACCAAGACACGATAGAATTTCCGCCAAACCGTGACGACGAATAAATTTAAAAAGGTAACATGATGAGCGAACCTGCCCTTTCTATCGGCTTATTTTACGGGTCGACCACCTGCTACACAGAGATGGCAGCGGAAAAAATACAGGCGCAACTGAACTCGCTTTTTGATGAGCAGATCGTCAGCCTCCACAATATTCAGGATGTGAGCCTAAAAAATTGCGAAGACTACGACATTATCATTTTTGGTATTTCCACCTGGGATTTTGGTGAACTACAGGAAGACTGGGAGTCTCACTGGGAAGATGTATTTCAACTGGCGTTAGAAGATAAGATTGTTGCCCTGTTTGGCTTAGGCGATCAAATTGGCTATACCGACTGGTTTCAGGATGCCCTGGGCATGTTGCATGATGCGATTGCGCCCAGCGGGTGCACAATTATTGGTTACTGGCCCAATGAAGGATACGAGTTTGCCGCCTCCAAGGCGCTCACCCAGGATAAAAGTCAGTTTGTGGGGCTGAGTCTGGATGATGAAAATCAGTACGATCTGACAGATGAACGCATCCATAACTGGTGTCATCAGCTAATAGAGGAAATGGGTCAGTAGTGAATCAGCCAGGGCGACTACACCGTGAATATTTTCGTAACGGCCCCTCGCACCGGGATGGCGCAGATGTCAGTTTTCAGGATATCCGCAAGCTGTTCAACTTTTCCAGTATTACTATAGGCCGCTGGGTAACTGCGGCAGAACAACAACTGGCGGCCAATCTGTTTTTTGATGCGCTGTATGATCTGGCGGATATTCTACAGGTCAGAGAGCCGGTAATCTCACTTAATGGCTCTCTGGCACTGGCGTTTGGCAGTGGCGGTCAAAAACATAGCAGTGCACACTATAATAGCCAGAAGCGGCAACTGGCTTTAGCGAAAAATGCCGGCGGCGGTGCGCTGGCCCATGAATGGTTTCATGCTTTTGATCATTATATTGCCGGTAAGGTATTTCCCGGCCTGGATCATGGCCACTTTGCCTCTCAGGCATGGGTAGACGATGCACCACATACCGCGCACCCGCTAAATAACCAGTTGTGTGCCTGCTTTGAAACGCTATTTTTAGATCAGGGTGGATCGCCCAGCGCCTATCTGAAGCGATCTATAGAAGCTGATCGCGCGTTAAAAATGTATTATTATGCTATGCCGTAGGAGATGGCAGCCCGAGCCTTTGAAGCCTGCATTCAGGATCAGCAGATTAAAAATGCCTTCCTGGTGCAGGGCACAAAAATGTCCACAGAGGCTAGACTTGGCATTTATCCTCATGGTAATTTGCGAGCTGAGGCGAACCAGCGCCTGATGACGTACTTCTATCAGCTGGGAATGGCGATAGCCCGAAAGCCTACCTGACGGCGCAAAGAACAGAAAAAAGTGGCTGCAGGCCAGGAACAAGTGTTAAACAGACACACAAGTTTTGACAAAAAGGTTAAAATCTTTTGTTACAAGCAGTATACTAGTGTGTTCAAACTGTAGAGAAGAAAGAATACAAGATGAAAAGAAAAAAGCATACATCTGCTGAGGACGAAGCTCAGGTTGACATGACGCCCATGTTGGACATTGTGTTCATCATGTTGATCTTCTTCATTGTTACCACGTCTTTCGTTAATGAGAAGAGCCTTGATGTTAATCGTCCTGAAGATAATCAGTCGAATAACAACAAACCTTCCAAGTCGCTTTCAATTCGTATTGACGAAAATGGCCAAATTTTCATGGGTGGTCGTGAAGTTGACGTTCGCCGCGTTGTTGCCAATGCGCAAACGTTTCTGGCTGAAAACAATACTGATACTGCGGCTATTCAGGCCGATGAAGATACCGAAGAAGGTATCGTGGTTGAAGTGATGAACCAGGTTAAAATTGCCGGCATAGACAAAGTATCTGTACTGGTTAAAAAAGGCTGATATAGTCTTTTATCAATAATAAGTGGAAAAGCGCAGCATTAGCTGCGCTTTTTTTTGCTCAAAATTCAGGTTCATCTGGTATTTCATCCCCGCAACGCTTAAAATCAAAGCAGTTTATATTTTAAACACTCTTACAACGACGATTAAAACACTGAGTGTCATGGAGCAGTTATGAAAGCAGTTAAGCAAGGGATCCTCTCTGCCGCACTTGCGCTTACCTCAATATCAGCAGTAGCCGGCCCTTTCTACATCAGTCAGGCGGCTGATTTTAACGCCTATATTATGGAAGACATGCAGGGGGCCCACTCTGATGTCGAAGGCCGTCTTGCTGTTGGCGGAAACCTTACCCTTGATAATTATGGCCTGGGCCTGCAGCTGAACGATCAGGGCAGCAAACCGGTTTTCGTCGGCGGCGGTGATGCGAAAATGCGTGATTCGCGGGTATATAACGGCGATGCTGTTGCCGCAGGCACTATTGATATTGATGAGACCGTTGGGCTCTACAACGACCCTGATACGCACAATACCAATGCGTTTTATCAGGACAGTAGCTTTGATTTTGCTACAACCAACGCTGAGGTGTTGTATAAGTCTTCACTTTGGGGAGCCTATAGTGCCAACGCCCAGGTAGAACTTGGCATTAACGATGCCAACGAGCTGTGGGGTATTAACTTCAGCGGTACAAGCGATGTAAATGTCTTTTCCATCGATGCGCAGACCCTATCGTCTCCGAATAAGAAAATCACCATTGATATTCCGGATACCAGTTACGCCATTATCAATGTTATGGGTGAGGCCGTAGAGCTGTTTAATACTGGCTTCCATCTGCCGGATGACCAGAAATTTCCTGACAATGATTCTAATGGTGAGCAACAAGATCGCCATACCGGATTGTATAACGAACGGGTATTATTCAACTTTGTTGATGCTACGTCGCTGGTTATGAACGGCATCGGTTTCAAGGGAAGTATTCTTGCGCCGTTAGCTGATGTGACCTTTTCAGACGGGCACATCGACGGCAATTTGATTGTTAAAAGCCTGCGCTCGGCTGAAAATCAAAATACCGGTCAGATTAACAACTATGGTTTTTCAGGGTTCACCTCGGTCAGCGAGCCTGCTACCGGTTTAGTGCTGGCATTTGCTGCCTTCTTACTGACACGGCGCAGAAAGAAAACCGCTTAGAAACAACGCTTAAAATACATATCCTGATACAGCGGCATCATTCAATAATAATGTGTCGCTGGTCACACCGGTGGCCGGCCCTGCATGCCATCGGATCTCCAAACCCGCCCAGGTTGCCTGATACTCTACGGCATACGCCTGCTGCACATAACCCGCAATCAGCCAGTGGTGCGACAGTGTATACTGCCCTTCCAACGTTACCTGACCAGCCAGACCGCTACTCGAGCCCGATGGTATGACCGGCTCGGCAACACTGGCAGATAACAACGGGAAGCGCTCAGCCTGATTTTCACTAATCCGATTATAACCCGCACTCAGCGCAGCCTTTACCTGCCATTGCGCGCCTTCGCTCGTCAAAAGCTCGGTATAAACGCCCGTGGACCACAAGTCCTCAGGACTGAAATATCCGCCGTGTCCGCGGGTAAATCCGGACCGGTTTTCATCAAATCCTTCCCAGCTGACAAACGGACCTATACGCCAGTAATCAATTCTACTGGTTACCGCATCAGCAACATCGTAGCTCAAATCCAGGCGTAATCCCCGGTGATGGTTACTGGTACTTAATCTGCCACTGTAGGCATCTGCCACCCCACTTACAGATAGCGCAGTATTATCGGCAACGCGTCGTGAGTAAAGGGCTTTTACACCATGTTTATGTACGCCACCAAATGCCTCATCACTGTATTCAAAATATGTAGAGCCCATACTTAAAAGGCTGTCTTCAACCCGGAGGTGATAAAAGTTTACAGCGGTAACCGCCCGTTCAGAAAACCAGGTAGCAGCGATTTGACCGGTAAGTTTCGCTTCGACAGGTTGTGAGAACAGCGCATAATTAAGCTCACCGTAAAGTGTTAGCGCATTAGTTTCATACTGAACGCTCCCGTGTACTCCGGTATCTTCAAACCCAGTTATCCCGCCGAAGACATCGGTAACCTGACCATCGCCAAACCAGCTACCTGCAGCAGGCTCTCCGCTATAAAGCTGCTCATAATCAAGCCTCACGTCCCAGCGAAGACTATCAACAGCATCAGTAATACCAACAGTACCCCGCAGGATATCGAAGTTCCCCAGCCCCTGCGCACCGGAACGCTGACGACCACTGCTTCCGGCGTACACCGATAGCCCGTATTCGTCGGGTGTTGCAGCCAACCCGAACGGTGAAAAAGCGCTGGTTGCAAGCAGAAACTGTTTGCGCTGCCAGGCCTGTCCGGCTTGCCTGGTAGCAATCAATTGTCTGACTGCCGGAAAACGTTGTGCAAGAGAATCATGTTTGCTATCAGGCGCAACGGATAGTAGCGCGTAAGCAAAATCCTGATTATCGGGCTGTGTTGCCAGCAGCGCTTTAAAGGAGATTTCAGCCTGCTCATTACGTCCGCTATTTAACTGAGCCCAGGCACGCAACTCTTTTTCTTCTGGCGTGAGTGCGCGTGATTTTTGAATATTGTCTGCGGCTTGCAGGCTTTGACTAAATGCACCACGCTGATAGCGTTCTGATTGCTGTAGCGACCAGTAGCCGGCGCAATGATCGCGCATGCTCTGTTGCTCGCTCTGGGCGCAGGCAATTTCTGCAGCTCTGGCTGGCTGTCTCAGCCGCGTCAATGCCAGTACCTGTCCCTGGGTGAAATCACTCAGGGCAAAATAGGTAAGCGCCTGTTCAAAATTCTGGTCATCGTAGCGTGCCCAGCCGGCAGCGGTTATCTGTTCGTTGAGTGGAATGTTAGGATAGGTGGCGCGTAACTGTTTGATTTGTGTTATATCACCATCACGTAGTGCAACATCGAACGCGCCAGTCACGGCCAGAGCTAGCCCCTGATTATGTAATGGCGATGACGCTAACCGCCGGGCGCTGGCGAACTCGCTGATAGCAGAGCCAAATTCGGCTTGCGAGAGATAAGTCCACCCAAGCAGGGCGTGAAAATCTGCATTATCTGTTTTCGCTGCCTGGGCGGCTGCACGGTGCAAAAAGTCAGCGTTAGCGTGTTTACGCTGCGCTTCGCTCATTGACGCCAGACGGGTAAAAAGTGATGGGGGGGAAGGCTTATCCGGCGTGTTAGCTTCAATAGCAATCTCGTTGGTTAACTTTCTGCCCTGCACATTTGCCAATGCCTGAATGAGTGTATCTGCAGGGCGCCAACCGGGACTTTCAGCTTTTAATCGGGCGAACTCGCGTTGAGCAAGCTCCACCTCTTTCTGATTAATGTGGTACCACACGCCTGTTGTATCAGGCTCGTTTTCCGGGACAACCTGCGCCGCGTTTGTCTGAGGCTTTTCACCCACGTTGTCATTTTTGTAATCAGTAGCGACCTGCGCGACGGTAGGCGTACTGAGAAACCCGAAAAACGCGGTAGCAGCATACCTCAACACCTTCATCAGCGCTGCGTATCCAGTAGTACCAGCTCACTGAGCATTATCAGACTGGCAGAATAGTAATCACGCTCATCGCCCAGTGTGAAGGCCGGGCGTCTGGGTGCCTGGCCCGCCCGGTAAGATACCACGCCTGCCACTGCTTCCATCCCCGCTGACCAGCTATACTGCGCCATTTCACCTGTTTTAACATCTACTGTCGCAGGTACTACTTCCTGGTCGTAAAACGCCAGAAACGGAGTTAACGAAGAGGCGTCAAAATTGTCCTGCCACACCAGATACAGCGGAATTCGGCACGCGTTATAGCCGTACAACGTGTGCTGCGAATTATCAGGAGACAATTTACTTTGCGAGAAAGTCATCCAGTCTGTAGGTAGCTTGTGCTCCCCCCACCGGGCCTGACGAACCAACTTTTCGCCTTCAGCCTGCAATGACTGCCAGATCGGCTGGCCTGTTAACCTGTAAAAATCATTGAAGGCAGGAAAGACCCAATAGCTTAGATTAAGCTCCACATGATCACTATGCATGAAGCCCTCTTCGCCAGGCAATAGCAACAGTGTATTGTGTCGCTTTACCACCAGCTTATCTTCAATGGCATTGAGTATAGTAACCGCCTGTTGTCGGTAGGTCTGGCTATCCCACACCTGCGCCGCTCTGAGAAGCGCCCAGGCAATCAGAATATCACCGTCCGTAGCATTGTTCGGATCATCTACACAGGCAGAGTTATGTTCAGGACAAGGCCGGTAGCGCCAACTGAATAAACCGTCACTACGCTGCAGGGTTTGCCGCGTCCATCGCCACATCTCATCAAAACGCATCTTATCGCCGGCAACAGCGGCAAACAGCATGCCATAGCCCTGCCCTTCACTGTGGGAGATGTCATCATTACCGGTATCAACTATTCTGCCGCGCTCATAAAAACGCTCTGCGAACACTTCCCAGTCTTTACTGAACGGGCTTTGCTCTTTTTCACTACATCCCAGCGACAACAGCAGCGCAGTCAGGGCGACAACACCTATAAGCCTTTTCATTACCACTGCTCCGTCATCGCTTTATTTCTGCGGCGCAATAGCAGTACCGCAATAAAGGTACTGATAATCACTATCAAAGCGACCCCTACCAGCCAGTACCAGGGGTTATTCGACAGCCACATGCGTAAAGAGAGCCAGCCATTTCCGGCCTCCCCCATCTCAAACTGATCTGCCACCTGCATTGCCAGTAAAGGGCTTTCTGCATCCTGCCAGCTGAAAAAATCTCCTGCCATCTGTCCCCACAGACTGAGGCTCACCAGCTCATTGATGCGGGTAGTCATGAGTTCAGGTGTCTGGGTAGCAATGATATAAACATTGCCCGTACTCTCAGACGCCGGGTTTTTTTCTGCAATCAACACGGCCATATCTTCCAGCCCGCTTTGCTGTGTGGTCGCCCCTCTGGTGGTTAAAGGGGCGTGTCCCTTATCATCCGCAACCCGGCGGATCCGGTTATGCAGCTCGTTCTGAAGCCGGTAAGGCCAGCGCTTTGTAGCAGTTAAAGACGTTGTGTAATCAGAGGAGAATGTATCCGGTAACGCTTCCGGTGTGCTTAAAATAATCGCATTATCAGTCAGGCTGCTTTGCAAACCCTGTTCAATTTGGATATCAGGCAGCGGCATACCAGCAACCTGGGCCAGCTTAGCCGATAAGGTCAGCGCAGCGCTGGTCATGCCTTCGTCATTAATATATATAGCAACGGGATCGTCGTTGTTGATTCTGGCAAACGGAAAAGCGGTATCTCTGAATAATGCCAGATCCGGCTGGGTCGCTACCTGTCCTGCCTCAGGAAACTCAATCTCAGAACTGTTTCTGACCTGAAATATCAGGTGAGAACCGCTGATGTCATCGCATGCCTGCCCGGTTACCGGGGCGCGCATAACAACATCAAAATTAATCGTGTTTATCCCACCACGCAAATGTCGTGCGGGTATTTCAAGCGCGTAATCCTGAAAAGACTGACCGTTTGGATTATCCAGCGTTAACCCATGCACCAGCTCATCATTAACCAGAATATTCATCATTGAACCGGGTCCGAAAGCCGCGCCATAGCCAAAATCAAGTTTAAGTGAAACGCTGGCGTTCTCCGGCACATAAAAGTCAGCCGGCAGATGAAAAGTGAGGGGTTGTGAAAAGCTGTCCTCACCGCGCATGACGATATCGCGCTGACCAATCTGTGCAAAGGTATACTGCTGACCAGGACGAAGTGAGCGACCCGAAAGCGACACCTTGCTACTTTCCTCCGCATCTATCTGGAGCACTGAATCAGGGTTCAGCGCATCATCCATAAGCCCTAATGTCAGCGCTGCCTGACGAACCTGCTCTGCAGTCTCACCCGAAACAATTAACCGGGTTGTCCCTTCAACCAGCGTGGTTTGCTCACTTTTTACCTGGGGGGTCTGGTCCATCGCGAGGAACGGACCGGATATACGCTGATGCAATGCATCGCTAAGGAATGGCTTTAATGCTGAGCGAGTTCCGATTAACGCGTGTACCTGGTCTGCCTTAGTCTCAGCCATATACCAGCTACTTTTCTGATAGCGTTGCGCCAGGGCGTCATCCCATTTCCCTGCATCCGGCAGTGGTGGAAGCGCCGGCTTACTGGCTGCCTCCTGATAAGTGATGCTCAACGGCTTGTACTGGTTACGCAGAGCCAGGGCCTGGGCCACCCCTGGCAGGCTATGCGTAAAAATACTGTCGTCGTCATCTTTCACTGTCACCAGTGTGACATTATCTTGTGCACCGATACCCGGAGAGAAAAATCCGGATAAATCCTGTATTACCGGCGAAGCCTGTGCCCGCTGCGTGGTGACCGACAGCATCGAATTATAGAGATTTATTTCGCTCCACAATTCCGGCGCCCCACCATCCACACACTGGTTCGCGTAATGCTGGCTGACCGCAAATGTCAGGTTATTAAACCCTGACCGCCACAGGCTGGCCGGAATGGTTACCTGAGAGCTGATAGAGGGGCGCTCGGGATCCAGGTGAATCTGCCCGATAGTCGCATTATTAAACCGCACATTTAGAATGGAGCGGGGTTTTATCAGTGCTTTGGAGTTGACCGCTTCGATACTGATAGCTGCATTTTTTACTTCCTGCCCGGCCGCCAGAGGTAAAGCCAGTGTGACGCTGTCCTGCTTACCCTGCAAACGCAATGTACTGTCACCGGGGTAAAAGGAAGAAAGCCGCGTCTGTGATGTTTGTTGCGCAAACGCTGTAAAGGTCATCAGCAGGGCTATAAATGCGCCTGTCAGCATTGTTCTCATTTTCATTCCTTAACTGCTTTTTCCTGGCCCCACATGCGCTTCAGCTGCATCCAGCTATGCAGGAGGACGGGTCTGAAACTCACATTTAATACATGCCTGAAGCCGTACCAATAGGATACAGGCCGCATACGTCGCCGCTGAAAACTTTGCCAGCGTCGACTGTCACCCATGGTATAACCAATAATATCATCCCATACTTTATCTGATTCCCTGATAAAGCGGAAACGGACTATGCCGGTAGATGGGTCGTAGAACAATAACTTGCAGGGCAATACCACATTTTTTCTGGCCGAAGCAGACCAGCCGATAAGTGATACATGCTCAGGCAATTGCTGCCATTTTGCCTGAAGCCTTATGCGCGCGCCCCCCAGTGACATATCGTTGACCTGACCAACCCAGGCGCGCCCGTCCTCACCCTGTAATGTAACCTCGTCACTGGCTGGCAATCTGGACTGTTCACGAACCTGGCGTCGCTCAATCAATACTCCCAGCACGCTGACCAGCAATATCAGATTAAACACATTCCAGAACAACACCACTACGGTAAGCTCGCGGGTCAGTGCATCACTGACCAGTTTTTCAAGGCCTGCCGCTGTGCCTGCCAGAGTAAATGCGATTAATCCATAAAACACGCCGGATAACGGAGAGATAAAGCTTTTCTCCAGACTCTCCCCTTTCGGTGTCACGACAAATGATGGCGCAGTGCGATTGCGAAACACCTTCAGCAAAGCCCGGAAGGTAAACACGCACTGCAGAATTTCGTACAGCTCAGAGACCAGCGGCCATCGCGTTCTGCCGAAAAGCAGTGTGGAAAGCTGATAGGTTGCGATAACATGTGGCAGCGTAAAAGCAATAATCTCAATTAATGACGCACGGTAAATCTGCAGCCCGAACACCAGATAAGCCAGCGGCATAAACAAAAATACAATGCGGGCAAAAGGGAAAAGCCAGAACAAAATTGAACTGAGATAGCCAAAGCGCTGGAACCAGGACAGGCCCTGTGCGTTATGCGGCTTCTTTAGCAGCAGAATCTGGGTCATCCCCTGCGCCCAGCGCATACGCTGCTGAATAAAGGCATCCAGCGTTTCCGGGGCCAGGCCGCTTACCATGGGGCGGTTAACATATACCGATTCATAACCCATCGCGTGCAGGTCGAACGCTGTTTCAGCATCTTCTGTCACCGACTGTCCAGACAGCCCTTCTACCTGATCCAGATGCGAACGCCGCAGTACTGCCGCAGAACCGCAAAAAAACGAGGCATTCCAGAAATCCAGACCTCGCTGAATAGTGCCGTAAAACATATCATTTTCAGACGGCATTCGTGTAAAAGCAGAAAAATAGTTTCGCTCCACCGGGTCAGGGTTTGCCATAAAGTGCGGCGTTTGTACCAGAAAGGTCTTAGGATTAGACAGCATCCACGGTACGGTATAGTTAAGAAAATCAGCAGTAGGCACGTGGTCGGCATCAAGTATGACCACGAGATCGCCATGGGTCTCACCCAACGCGTGATTCACGTTTCCTGCTTTTGCCCGTTCGTTTTTATCCCGACTGATATAGCCGACACCTACTCGTCTGCATAACTTCTTAAGCGCCTTCGCCCTGTGTATCGCCTCCTGGGCAGCCAGCTCATTGTCCTGTGTACGCTTTTGCAGTGTCCCCCCGTCATCCAGCAGGTAAACACGTAATTTGTCCGTGGGATAATGCATTTGTCTGGCGGCGCGCAGAGTGACTTCAATAATGTCCTGAGGCTCATTATACGAGGGCACCAACACATCAACCGTAGGTAAAGATTCAGAGGGAAACTCAGCGAGTGTTTTGTCCGGACGCGTCAGCGGCGATGCATTGACCAGACAGCTGATAATGTGTGTAATTCCCGCATAGATCTCTGCCAGAAACAGCATCCACATGGCGATGAGCGAAACAATATCCGCTGTACCCAGGGTATAAAATCCCCGCCATAGTAGATAGCGAACGGTAAGAGCGAGTCCCACCAGCAGGGCAAAAAGTCGGAAATAATGGCGGTAACGGTGAAAGTGCGTGGCTTCGCGGGCACTGATATGAATCAGCATAATCAGACTGTAAGATGCCACAATCTGCCCTGCCGAATCCATGGGGACTAGCAATGCAATACTCAAAATTGTCAGGCAGAACAGAAAAAAGACGTTAAAGCTTACAAAAGCACGCCTTCCCGCATGGCTTCTTACCAAATCAGATGTCCGTAAATAACACCTTTGTTACTGCCGTGTATGTACTACGATTGATAAGTACCAGCGCGTCATCCCTGTATTCGACCTCATGGTTGCTCTCGTAAAACTTACGGGACAACTGGTCACGATGACGACGGCACTCTTTAGAAAACCAGAGGCATGCCGGTAACATAATGCTACCCAGAGCAATGATGCTGACTTCTGCAATAAACACCCACGGCGAAACAACAGGCGCTGTGTAGAGTGAAAAACCTAACGTTAATGCGGCTATCACTATAAGGGTGAGGGAAAACGCGCGCAAGCGATTCGCCCTTTGCAAAGAAAATTCAGCCTTTAGTAGTAGTTGCAGTCGATTATTCCAGCGCCTTTCAAGCGCCTTGCTGGTTGTCTGTCCGTCATGCAGGCGCACACGCTCTCGCCGAAACAATGGCGTGACATTGCTGGGCTTAACAGTTTGTGAGGAAGAAGGCGTGCCATCCAGTTGCATTACGATAAACCTTTAATCGATCTATCGTTAGTGTAGAAAAGGCCGCGCTGTTCATAAATTGCGCAAGCGATACTCAGTTATAATTAACTATACCTTTATCAGGTTATTGCTTTTTTATTTAATGACGTTCCCGGTACAACTTGAGCACAATACTGGTGAGGTTACTGAGGTTGAAAATGGTACCGAAAAGACTGCCCACCAGCACAGCATAAATTAGCCCGAGACTTTCTGCCAGTAGAAACCATTGCCGGATACGTTTGGCATCCTCAATAACGATTGAGCCTACAGTAAAGATTAGCGAAGAGGTATAGGCAATAAAAATGATCGCATCGTGCTTTAAAACAAACCATTCGATTAGCAGAAAAATGATATTCAGCGCGACAAAAAAATACAGGATGAGCGCGCTTCGATACTTCAGAGCAACGACATTTCTTACACTTGCGATAAGGCAACCTACCCCTGCGGCCATCGCATCAAGCATAAAGAAATGTATGCTGACACATAACAATGCAACCGCCGAAATCGCCCGGTAACGGTTCACCTCGTTCTGACGATAACCGATAAAGTTAAATACAACAGCCAGCGCGCCGAACCCTTCAGCAATAACCGATGTTAGCGATTCCACAGGATATTCCCTCGCATTATGATTTTGCTAGAACGCCAGGTAAAAATCTTTGCACAATGTTTTGTATTCATCGGTATAGGCGTTTTGCTCATTTTTTATAATCAGGGTTTCTTTCGTCGCGGTAACAGCTTGCCTGGAAAACTCAAATGCTGATACGTGAGACCGGGCCCCCCGATGGTTAAACACCATTAGCTCCCGGCTCAACTGCCAGCCGTATTGCCTGGCATGAGTTAGCACAGTTTCACGTTGTGGCGTTGGATACAGGCATGATAAACGGGTTTTGGATGATGACAATCTGGCTGTATGAAAGAACAAGTCCTGCGACGAAAGACTGCCCTGATGTCGGGCTGTCTGACGTGATACGGACTGCGCCAGATGTTCGGCATTACCTACATTGGTGTTGGTGAAATAAGGCGGATTACAAATAATCGTATCAGCTAACTGAGGGTGGGTTAGCGCGGCAAGTTCGCAATGCCGGACATCTATTCTGTTTGCCCAGCGGCTGTTACTGGCGTTTATTTGTGTTTGCTCAACGGCGTGAGGGTCAACGTCAATAGCAAGAATCTTCGCATCCTGTGCTGAGCGCTGACACATCATCAACGATAGAATTCCTGAGCCGCATCCTACATCCAAAACCTGCTGTGTGCCCTCTGTTGATGCCCAGCTCCCCAGAATAAGACTATCTGTACTGACCTTCATCGCGCATAAATCATGCGCAACAAAAAACTGTTTACATTTAAAGCCCCGGGCCATCAGGAAAATCTTTGAAGCTGAATCATTTTAGACGCGACCTCAGAGGCATAAGCAGGCCGGTACTTCTTAAACCGCCCCACTAGTACTTTTCTGAACAAGGGTGCCAGTTTCTGACCGATACCTTCTAAGAACCGCGTTTCGTCGCGCGAACCTAACAATAATGAAGGCCGCACCGCCGCTGCATGGTTTAATTGCGGCATACGCATAATGGCATTCTCCAGCTCGCCTTTCACTCGCAGGTAGAACTGCCGGCTGCCAGCATCTGCACCAACCGATGAAATCCAGACAAAGCTTTTTACACGTTGAGCGCGGGCAAGTTGTGCGGCAACGTGAACATACTCAAAATCGACCTTTCTGAACGCTGCTCGGCTACCCGCCGCTTTGATTGTGGTGCCCAGACAACAGTAAACGTGGTCAACGCTAAAGTACCCCTGATAATCCTGGAAATCAGAAAAGTCGATGACGATAGGCGACAGTTTTCTTTCCGGATCATCAAAATAGCGCTCAGGCAAAGGCCTGCGTACCAGACAGACAATCGATTTGTAGCGGTTGTCTGCCAGCAGTTTTTTTACCAGCGCTCGTCCGACCAAACCCGTCGACCCCAAGACTAAAGCGGTTTTATTGCCACTCACGTTATGTCATCCTGTATTGCATCAGATAACCATCCACAGCGTAAAGCGTAGATAATAATGAAAAAAGCGTTAATGATTGGAGCCATTATGCTCAGCAGCGCCGTTTCGGCAAACACTCTCACCATTGAGCGAATTTTTGAATCACCGTCTCTGGACGGCAATGCACCCCGCGATCTTAAAGTATCTCCTGACGGACAGCGAGTAACTTTTTTGAAAGGTAAAGCGTCTGATTACGACCAGCTTGATTTGTGGGAATATCATGTTGCGTCAGGCAAGACGCAAATGCTGTTTGATTCTCAGGAACTGTTACCCGGCGATCAGGCCTTATCCGACGAGGAAAAAGCGCGGCGCGAGCGCATGCGCTTATCTGGGACTGGCATTGTGAGCTACGAGTGGTCGCAGGATGGTAGTGCCCTGTTATTTCCGTTAGGCGGTGACGTATATTATCACCGTCTTGGCGAAGAAGGTGCCCGACAGCTTCTTGATACAGAAACCTTTGAGACTGATATCAAGTTGTCTCCGAAAGGGACGTACATTTCATTTATCCGTAACCAGAATCTGTTCATCAAAAATATTGAAACCGGCGAAGAGCGGGCTATCACCACTGAAGGTGGCGACAATATTAAAATGGGCATGGCTGAATTTGTTGCTCAGGAAGAAATGGGCAGAATGACCGGTTACTGGTGGGCACCGGATGAAAGCTATATCGCCTTTACCAAAGTAGACGAATCGCCGGTTGAGGTAATTACACGGTCAGAAATTTACGCTGACGATATCAAAATGATCGAACAGCGCTATCCCAAAGCCGGCACGAACAATGTGAATATCGAACTGGCGATTGAAAATATTAAAACTAAAGAGCGTCAGTGGGTCGATTTGGGTAAGGAAAAGGACATTTACCTGGCACGCGGAAAATGGATGCCGGATAGTGAGACTTTCACCTATCAGTGGCAAAGCCGTAACCAGCAGAGGCTGGAGCTGCGCGCTTACAATGTCGAGTCTGAATCACAATCTACACTATTAAGCGAGATCAGTGATACCTGGGTAAATTTGCATGATGATTTACACTTTTTGAAAAAGAACAATCAGTTTATCTGGGCCTCTGAAAGAGATGGCTTTAAACATCTTTACCTGTTTGGTCAGGACGGCAAGCTGGCTCGCCAGTTGACCAGTGGAAACTGGGTTGTGGAAGAAGTTCGCGCCATTGATGAAAGCAAAGGTGTTATCTACTTCACCGGTCGCAAAGATACACCGCTGGAGAGCCATTTATACTCAGTAACGCTGGATGGTGGCGACATCACCCGTATCTCTGAGCGGGATGGTTTCCACGAAATAAACTTTGCCGCCGATGGCTCTATCTATGTGGATGAGTTTTCCACTGCAAACCGCCCCCCTCAGGTCAGCCTGCACAAAGCAGATGGTAAGCAAATTACCTGGCTTGAAGAAAACAAACTGGATCAGGACCACCCTCTCACGCCATATCTGGATAGCTGGAACAAACCAGAATTCGGCACGCTGACTACACCTGATGATGCTACGCTCTACTATCGGTTGTATAAGCCTGAAAACACCAGTACAAAGCGTCCGGCGATCGTGTTTTTGTATGGCGGGCCGCACGCTCAGGTGGTAACCAATAAGTGGGGCGGAAACCGTGGCCTACTGATGCAGTACTGGGTAGACCAGGGATATGTTGTTTTCTCCATTGATAACCGCGGCTCCAACTACCGCGGAAAAGGTTTTGAAGACCCTATCTATAAAAGAATGGGCACCGTTGAGGTGGACGACCAGGTAGAGGGCGTTAAGTTCTTGCGCTCACTGGATTATGTTGACCCTGAACGTATCGGGGTGCATGGCCACAGTTATGGTGGTTACATGACACTTATGACGATGTTCAAAGCAGGTGAGTACTTCAAGGCTGGTGTGTCGGGTGCGCCGGTAACAGACTGGCGTCTGTATGATACACATTACACTGAGCGCTATATGGGCAACCCTGCGAAGGATGATGATGCTTATACTAACTCTTCCGTGTTTCCATATGCAGAAGGGTTAAAAGGTCCGCTTTTGATTTATCATGGAATGGCTGACGATAACGTATTATTTACCCATAGTACCCGTTTGTATAAACACCTACAGGATATGGCTAAGCCCTTTGAAACCATGGATTATCCAGGTAAAAAGCACAGCATTCGTGGTAAGCAAACCGGCACGCACCTGTATAAGACAATCACAAACTTTTTCAACAGAAATTTACACCCTGAGAAATAAACATTTCTCTTTTTGGCAAAAAAAGGCAAAGGCATCACAACCTTTGCCTTTTTTTTGTTCTAAACAATGCACTTATCATTACATTAGCTTTTTTGTACTTGCAAAGTCCTCAGTAACTCCATTATGTTGATTATGGGATTCACCCATAGAAGTCATTCGGAAATAGAAAATAAGATTGGTTTTAACCGACACCCGTCTGACGCAATTCAACAAGTGAAGAAGAAAAAATATATGTTTAATAAAACAATCAAACCTACTCTTGCAGCATCGTTAGTAGCGCTTAGCTTTTCAGCTCTGGCAAATAATAGTGATAGCGAAAGCCGCTATATCATCCAGGTTGATAATAACGGTAAGGGTATTGTAAAAGCGCTGGCCAGGCAGGCCGGTGGAGACATCAAGGTTGATGCAGATGGCTTTATCGCAGCTTCATTTTCCGGCAAGTCTCTCGCTGAGGTAAAAGGATTATTAAACAACCCTCATGTTAAATTGGTAGAACAGGATCAGGTTCGTCGCCCTATGGCATTGTACAATGACGATGCAGGCGATCCGTCCACAACACAAATTACACCTTACGCTGTTTATCAGGCACAGGCTGATCAGGTTACTTTCAACCCAAGTGCAGGCATGAAAGTCTGTGTAATCGACTCTGGTCTGGACAGCTCTAACTCTGACTTCGTCTGGTCAGCCATTACCGGTGACAACGATCCGGGCACAGGCAACTGGTATGACAATGGTGGCCCACATGGTACCCACGTTGCTGGTACTATCGGTGCAGCAGATAACGGTTATGGTGTAGTAGGTATGGCACCAGGCGTTGATATGCACATCATTAAAGTATTCAATGAAAGCGGCTGGGGATACTCTTCAGATCTGGCATATGCAGCACAGAAATGTTCGCAAGCCGGTGCCAACATTATCAACATGAGTCTTGGCGGCGGCGGTGCAAACAGCACTGAAGAAAATGCCTTCATCGACTTTGTTCAAAATGGTGGTTTTGTTGTTGCTGCAGCCGGCAACGATGGCAACAATGTCCGTTCATATCCCGCTGGTTACCCTGCGGTAATGATGATTGGTGCCAACGATGCCGATGATAACATCGCAGATTTTTCTCAGTATCCAAGCTGTACATCAGGCCGTGGCAAAAACGTCACCACTGATGAAACTATCTGTGTAGAAGCAACCGCTGGCGGTGTAGACACATTGTCTACTTACCCTGCAGGTGGCGCGACTATGGCTTCACTGACAGCTGATGGCGCAGGCGTTGCAGCATCTTCAATGGAAAACAGCGGTGATGCATCAGGCAGCACTTACTTCATGGGTATTGGGGACAGCGTTGATGCCAATGCAGCCGGTAAAGTCTGTGTAATCGACCGTGGTAGCATCAGCTTCTACGATAAGGTAAATAACTGTGAAAGCTCAGGTGGTATCGGTGCGGTTGTGATTAACAACGAACCAGGCATGCTTTACGGCACGCTGGGTGAAACCAATGATACAACTATCCCTGCAGTAGGTGCGGCGTTTGAAGATCGTGATGCGCTGCTTGCTGCAAGCACGATGGATATCAGCATCGGCGCCAGCGACTACGGCTTCATGAGCGGTACGTCTATGGCTACACCAGCAGTAGCAGGTGTTGCGGCACTGGTATGGTCTAACCATCCTCAGTGTACCGGTGAAGACATCCGTGGCGCGCTTAAAGCAACTGCGCGCGATGCCGGCGCTGCTGGTAAAGATGTTTACTTCGGTCACGGTATCGTACAGGCTGCTGATGCAAGTGCTTATCTGACAGCGAATGGCTGTTCAGGTGGTGGTACAGGTGAAGAGCCTACAGGTGGTGATCTGACACTGTCCGCAACAGGCTATAAGTCTAAAGGCACTCAGGCTGTAGACCTTGTATGGGGTGATGCTACTACCAGCAATGTTGATGTTTATCGCAACGGCGCGGTAATCACTACGACTGCTAACGATGGCGCATATACTGATTCTCTGAACACCAAAGGTGGCGGTACTTATCAGTATCAGGTATGTGAAGCATCAAGCACGGTATGTTCTGCAACAGTAACTGTTACTTTCTAAGTCAGTACGTTGTAGCAAAAAGGCCAGCATGACGCTGGCCTTTTTTATTTATCCGAACAAGCGGTTTGCCAATGTGTGCTGAACTCCTGCTGCAGCTTTTTTATTAAGTTCAATCGTGACCGGCCCGTCCTGGCCTGAGACCCAAACGCGAAGCTCTGAATCCATGTCAAAATGCCCTGCAGTCTCCACGCTGAACTGGGTAATAGACTTATAGGGAATGGAGTGATAGTTAACTTTGCGCCCACTAATTCCCTGCTTATCGATAAGAACAATACGGCTTGATGTAAAGACAATAAGGTCGCGAACCAACCTGTAAGCTGTTGAAACCGATTCATTGTCGGCCAGCATAGGCGCAAGTTGCTCCTGTACATCCTCAATACTGACTTCGCTCGCGTTACCCATCAGCGCATCTAATAATCCCATTGGTACCTTCCTTCTTTTGGCAATTGATATAAAGATTACTACGAAGCTTTATTAAAATTCAGTCACAGGAAAAGTAAATCGGCGGTTATTGCTTAACGGCCAACAGCGGTACGTTAAGTTTACCGGGTAAAGCGGTAAGTCATTCGCGGCCGGGCCCGGACAGTGATAAGGTAGTGCTATTACCCATTTTTATTTTTACCTTATGAATCAACCCACTTTTGACGACGTACTGAATGCCGCTAAACGTATTCAGGGGAAAGTGCACAAAACGCCGTTGTTCGAATCGGCATTACTCAACAAATGGCTGGGCCACCGGATAATATTTAAAGCTGAGTGTCTGCAAAAGATAGGTGCCTTTAAATTGCGGGGCGCGGTAAACGTTCTGGCCCACCACGCCGAGTGCGGGACACTGCCGCAACGGGTAGTGGCAAATAGTTCAGGCAACCACGCACAGGCTGTTGCCTACGCCGCATCGCTTTATAATATTCCCGTTACTATCTTTGCTGCCAAAAGTATTTCACCAATTAAAGCCGCTGCTACCAAAAGCTATGGCGCCGATCTGAAGCTTTATGATAGCCGTCCCGAAGCGGATGAGGCAGTCAGCGAAGCCGCGCAGCTGCCAGGAACACTCTGGATCCCGCCATTTAATGACAAAGATGTTATTGCTGGTCAGGGAACCGCTGCGCTGGAAGCAATCGAAGAAGCCGGTAATGTTGATGCCGTTTTTGCCCCCTGCGGCGGTGGTGGTTTACTTAGCGGAAGCTTTTTGGCTACGCGCGGCATGTTACCTGATGCGAAGGTCATTGGTGCAGAGCCTGCTAACGCCAACGATGCCGCAAAGTCGTTGCAAAGCGGAATAATAGAAACACTGCCCGGTCCAGCACAAACGCTGGCCGATGGTGCTGCCACGCCCAGCGTTGGTGAGCATACTTTCGCTTTTTTACAGGAGCTGGATGATTTTTATGAAGTCGATGAGATTCAAATTGCCTACTGGACACAGTGGCTACAGCACCTGTTAAAACTTCACATAGAGCCAACCAGTGCCATGACGATGGCAGCCGTTGCGGCATGGGCTGTTGAAAACGAAACACCCAAAACGGCCTTGGTCATGCTATCTGGTGGCAATATCAGCGCCACCAGCATGCAAAAAATCTGGCAGCAGGATTACCTGCTACAGCCGCCCATGATATGTCCTGAGGAAGAATCACAACATGAGCAACATCTATAAAAAACTGTCTTTAGCCGCAGCACTGGTAATTGGGGCCACCCCGGTCTATGCCGATACATTGCTGATTAAAAATGTGAACGGATACACGCTTGATGAAAGCGGCGAACTGGTAACGTTTAAAGCTCTGGCTGTGGACGATGGTAAAATATCAGGCCTGAACCCTGACACAACAGTGCAATACGATCGCATGGTCGATGGCAGCGGAAAAACGTTGTTACCCGGCATGATCGACGCGCACGGACACTTACTCGGTCTGGGCAGCAACTTGCTGGAAGTTGATTTGCGGGATACCGACAGTGTACAGCAAGCGGTATCAAAGGTTGCTGAATATGCACTGGCCAACTCTGCGGGCGAGTGGATTACAGGACGTGGCTGGAATCAGGAGTTATGGTCTGATCGCGCCTACCCGCGAGCCAGCGACCTTGATTCAAAAATTGATGACCGACCGGTATGGCTAACCCGCGTCGATGGTCATGCTGGCTGGGCTAACAGCCGCGCGCTGAAGATAGCTGGCATTGATAAGAATACTCAATCACCTAAAGGCGGGCAGATAGTCAAAGATGCCCAGGGTAATCCCACAGGCGTGCTGATAGACAACGCTATGGGTTTGCTTGAAAAACACATTCCGGCAACCGGAAATAAGCAACTCAGCGCGCAACTCGATGCGGCAGGTCAACACTTATTGGCCAACGGTGTTACAGCGATGCACGATGCGGGCATCCCTCACTCCGTGTATGACTTTTATTTACGTCGGGCGGTAGAGAGCACTTTACCGGTTCGTATTTATGCCATGATAAGTGCAACAGACAGCCAGCTTGCCACTATGCTCGACAACGGGCCGATTCGTGACGCTGATGACTATCTGTTTATCAACAGTGTGAAAGCCTATGGTGATGGCGCGTTGGGAAGCCGTGGCGCAGCACTGTTGAAGCCTTACAGCGATGCTCCGCATCAAAAAGGGCTTATGGTGACCCAGCCTGAAGATTTTCCTGGTTTGTTTAATCAGGTTATTAATGCCGGATTTCAGCTTAATTTTCATGCTATCGGCGATCGGGCAAACCGACTGGCTCTTGACCAGTTTGAGGCGACATTCGATGAGCATGGCGGACAATCTCTGCGTAATCGTATCGAGCACGCTCAGGTAGTTGCCCCCTCAGATTTAGCGCGTTTTTCCTCGTTACAGATATTGCCATCAATGCAGCCAACTCACGCCACCAGCGATAAGAATATGGCAGAAGATCGTATTGGCAAAGCGCGAATGGAAGGCGCTTATGCCTGGCAAACCCTGTTAAAGTCAGGCATTGCCGTGCCTCTTGGCTCTGACTTCCCGGTTGAACTGGCTAACCCGTTCTATGGTATTCATGCAGCGGTAACCCGACAGGATCGCGATAATAATCCGGTAAAAGGCTGGTATGCCCATGAAGCGCTAAGCATCAAACAGGCATTTAAGGGGTTCACGCTGGATGCTGCTTACGCCGCGCATATGGAAGATAGTCTGGGTACACTGACCCCTGGTAAGTGGGCCGACTTTATTATCGTCGACCAGGATATATTTTCCGTGAAGCCTGAAGCGCTTTGGAAAACATCGGTAGAACAAACCTGGGTGGCCGGAGAAAAAGTATTTGAGAAATAAGTGCTACCGATAACGCGGTTGCATTACGTCGCGCCACCAGGTATCAAAGGTGGCCGGCTGCTGCACATTGATTATTTCTCCAAAACGCGGGGTGAGCAATTTGACATTAGCGTTGTTCGCCGCTGCCGAGATTTTTTCTAAAGGCTCGAACCAGGGGTGAAAAGCCAGATCGAATGTACTGTTGTGAACTGGCACCAAATAGGAAGCGTTGATATCCAGGGTAGCCTGAATAGTTTGTGCCGGCGTCATATGTACGTCGGGCCAGTATGGGGCATAGGCACCATTTTCTATAAACGCCATATCAAAAGGCCCGTAACGGCGTCCTATCTTTTTAAAGCCATCAAAATATCCTGAATCACCACTGACGAACAAACGCTTGTCGTTTAATCTGATAACCCAGGCGCCCCACAATGACTTGTTTCGATCACTTAAACCGCGTCCGGAAAAGTGTTGCGCAGGAACCAATACTACTTCCCCATTCTTTACGGCCTTCGCGTCCCACCACCCCAGTTCAGAAACCCTACCCGCGTCAACGCCCCACGAAATAAGCTCGGCTTTTACACCAAGTGGTACCGTATATTGCAGGTTGTCATTATCAAGCTGGCGTATCGTCTCTTCATCAAGATGATCATAATGATTGTGGGTTAACAAAATTCGCGAAACAGAAGGCAATTCTTTAATTGCTATTGGTGATGGATGAAAGCGCTCCGGCCCCATGAAAGAAAACGGCGATGCGCGCTGTGAGAATATGGGGTCTATTAACCAGTACTCTTTGTGCGCCTTTATCAAAAGACCCGAATGACCGAGCTTAACCACATGTACATCGTTATCGGGCAAACGTTCCAGTTGCGCACGCGTTAGGGGGCGGACTGGAACGGGTGTCTCAGGCCGTGAGGCCTCGCGCTCTTGCGTGAATCGACGATAAAGAATACTGAAAAACTTAAAAGGAGAATCTTCTGCACGGGGAGGCTGATTTACAAAATTGCCATCGACAAAATATTCAACGCTGTAATCTTTTTCAGATAGCGTTACCAGGTTCTGGTTGATCCCATACGCAGCCAAAAGTAAAAGGCTGATAATCACAGCCAGAAAGATAGTTATTTTTTTAATAATGTTTAGCATTCAGTAAGGCAGACACCAATGATATTGCGGATTGACTACCCGTTGTAGAGTGTACGAATCCACTTTTCCTCGTTGATGAAGCCCCAGCTCCACGAAGCGAATTTCTCGCCCAGGCCGGTATCAACAATTTCTTCAACCGTCATACCATCTTGCTTATGCTTATTCACAATATCGCGGGTCGCTTCAATCATGGATAAAAACGCCTTATAGTCTGCTTTATCAGCAAGGGGTCCGTGGCCAGGAATAATGACAGTGTTGTCATCTATTTTCCCCAACAGCGACGTTACTGCCTTAATATAGCCATCTACCGACCCGCCTGATTTTAAATCGATAAACGGAAACCGTTCATTGAAGAATAAATCACCGGTGTGCAATACATTCGGTTCCTCAAACCAGATTACGGAGTCACCGTCAGTATGACCGTTACCCAGATGCCAGATATGCAGGGTTTCGTTATTAAAATGGAGTTTAATGCCGTCCTGGTAAGTCAGAACAGGCAACGCAGCCTGGTTTGTCTCGTCGTCCTTTTTCAGCCGTATCCGAACATTCTCGTGGGCAAGAATGGTGCTTTGCTTGTTTGAGTGGAACCATGCATTACTGCCGGTGTGGTCGCCATGAAAATGCGTATTAATGATAAATTGAGGTTTATCGGAGCCCAGCTTATCAAGCGCCATTGATATTTTTTCAGCCAGTGGCTCAAACTGGTCATCAATAATCAGCACGCCGTCTTCACCCGCTGACACCCCAATATTGCCGCCCTGACCGGTAAGCATATGCACCGAGCCTTCTAGCGCTTCGCTCTGTATATTTACATTGCTAAACCTGTCCTGTGCGCTCACTGCGCTACTCATAGTAAATGTGGCAGCACATATCGTTGCGACTATTTTATTCATGGCTTTGGCTACTTGGTTAAATAATATCTAGTAACCTTTATGTGCAGAAACTTTGAACAGATCAGTTTGTTATGTTTGTTTACCGTTATGCAGGCACCTATTTCGCCGGTGTATTTCCCATTCACAAACCTGAGCCCAGGTGACCTTCAGCTGGAGTTGGAGGAGCAGCTAATTCTGGCGAACAGAGCGCTAAAACAGTACGCTGAAATAGTCACCCCCTGGCCTAACATGTAGCGCATAGCTTTGTGTCTAACGAGAGTGGAGAAATTCGATTGGTGCCATACACTTGTGTCATATTTAGCGACACAATTTCTTAAGCAGGTAGCTTTGTATGGCCTCAGCGTTCCAACTATGTCCCAAAGGACATATCAACCATCTTCTAAAGGTTTTACATAGGAAAAACGCGGCATGCGCTCCCCGTTTACTTCGACAGTCTCGCAAAACATACTAAGCGGTCTTATCCACAGCGACTTCTCACCATATTCCGGCCTGTAAACAACGTAGAGACTCTCATCTTCAGAATGACGGGCTACCTCATACACCCGGTAATATTGTCCCTTATAGTGCAGGTAAATCCCCGGCTTAATTATTGATTCCATTTATTCATCCAGTGGTAAAGTCAGTTGCTCAACAGGCGTCGCCTCCGCCAGCCCGATATGCAGGCCGACTAACCTAATCCCTCTGTCACCAGCACGTTGATATGCCTGTTGAAGCAATTCATCAAAAAATATGTCATCGAGTTTGTGATGACGGTTCTCTACCGTGGTCAGCTGAAAATCACTGAACTTGAGTTTCACCCCTTGCGTGCGTATGCGGATGGGCTTTCCCTTTGTATGCTTAGCCTCATGATTTTTTACGCGTTCGTGAAGCTTCTCAAGAAGCTTTGGCAGCATCTCCCTGCATTCGTCTAACGTGTGGATATCCTCATGCAGCGTGCGTTCAACACCGATAGATTTACGCTTTCGGGTCACATTAACGGGGCGCTCATCAACCCCGTGCGCACGATCCCAGAGTACAGAGCCAAATTTGCCCAGCTCTTTCTGAATACGTTCAAACGGGTACTGTCGGATATCATCACACGTGCTAAGCCCCATGCGATGTAGCTTTTGCAAAGTAACCTTCCCCACCCCCGGAATCTTTCCCAGCGGCATAGTTTTTACAAACTCATCGAGTTTGTCCGGTGTAATCACACAAATACCATCAGGCTTATTTTCATCGCTGGCGACTTTGGCCACAAATTTACACGATGCCACACCGGCCGAGGCGGTCAGCCCCAACTCATTGCGTATTCGTTCACGAATAGTTTCAGCAATAAGCGTAGCACTGCCGTTGCAATGAGCCGAACCGGACACGTCCAGATACGCCTCATCCAGGGACAGCGGCTCAATCAAATCGGTATAATCAGAAAAGATAGCCCGTATTTTCTGAGATTCCTGTACGTAAACGTCCATTCTTCCTTTAACCAGCACTAAGTCAGGGCATAAACGCATCGCATAGGCGGTTGCCATTGCAGAGCGCACACCGTATTTACGGGCTGGATAGTTACAGGTGGAAATCACCCCGCGGCGATCAGAACTCCCGCCTATTGCGATAGGAATATCGCGTAGGGCCGGATTATCCCGCATTTCAACTGCGGCATAAAAGCAATCCATATCGACATGAATGATTTTACGCAAATGGGCATACCAACCTGTATGAATAGACAGGCATTGTACAATGGCTAATGCAGCTTTGCATCTACCGTCAGATTAAATATTGCTGTAAGCAGGAACTGATAAATTAAGGTATCACAGACCGATGATTAAATCAGCGCCCACCAAACTCAGGATTAGCAATCATTTCAAGCTCAACAATTCGGGCGTACTGCCTGAGGCGGTTGATCTGCGCCTCACTGTAATGTTTGACATCATCATGGATCAGACAAAACGTACCGATTTCATAGCCATCCGGTGAATGAAGAATCATTCCTGCATAAGAACGTATGTAGGGTTCGCCTTTCACCAGTATGTTGTTCTTAAACCTGAAATCAGCATGGGTATCAGGGACAATAAGGTACTCTTCTTCGGCAATAGCATACGTACAGAATGAAACATTACGGGGCGTTTCGTTAACAGTAAGTCCCTGGCGGGACTTAAACCACTGACGATCTTCAGCCACCAGACTTATCAGACAGGTTTTGCACTCAAACTCCTGTTGCGCCTGGTGAGTAATAACGTCGAAGCGCGCTTCGGGAGGCGTGTCGAGGATATTAAGCTTTCGCAATGCTTCAATGCGTTCAGCTTCATTATTCATATGCGGGATATCAGGCATGTTTTCGCTCAATATAAACAGATGAAACAGGTGATGCGAATAGACTATACGCACAGCGAGTCAAAGTGTTCATTTTGAAGTGGTTCTTTCGAACGGATAAAGCGGAGATGTGATGTCACCGCGAACGAGACTAGGTATCAAAATGAGTTGTCATGGTGACACAGAAAACCTGATATGCATACACTGCGAAGAACGTAAAACGGCGAGTCGCCTCGCCGTTACGTTAAAGAATTTGATTGTCCTTCCACTCCTTGAGCTTTCTCTCTCTGGCTTCCTGCTTTTCCTGACGCGCCTTTTTACGATCGCACGGTTCAGGACAATCACAGGCTTTTTCAATACCCAGCGCACCCAGTCCGCCGCAACTTCCCGAGATAGTTTTCTTTTGCACCAAGTAACCCACCGCCATGGCCAGAACCATCGCTAGGAAAAAAACAAAAGCTAAAATGAAGGTACTCATGAATACACCTTTTACCTGAAATTAATTTCGTACATCTACCACCTGCTCGAAAGCAGGAGATACATATTCTTCAAACCCATCATCCGTTTTTCTGATTAGCAGCACCGCCAGGTCCTCCTTTTCGGCCAGGCTACGGGCTTCGTCCCATCCCATTACCATGAGCGCAGTCGCCAGACCATCTGCTGTCATTGACGAAGGCGAAACCACTGTGACCGCGACAAGGCTATGCGTAATAGGCTTGCCTGTTCTGGGATCGATTAAATGAGAGTAACGCTTCCCTTCCTGCTCATAGTAATTTCTGTAATCACCGGATGTTGCTATTGCGTTGGTGCCAACAGAAAGGATTTTTTGTACTGCACGCTCTGTTGTTACCGGCTTTTCAATGGCGACCAGCCATTCATCGCCATTCCCGCGGTGACCCTTAAGGCGCATCTCACCGCCGATCTCGACCAGAAAATTATGTATTTCCTGCTGTTCAAGAATTGCGGCCACCTGATCAACGCCGTAGCCTTTGGCAATAGTGGATAAGTCGACATACACCATAGGGTGCGACTTTAATAAAGCGGTGTCGGTCGTGCTTATTTTATCAAGACCAACGTATGCTCGTACATCGTTTATTTGTTGTTCTGTAGGTACTGTTTCCGGACGCTTATTAGGCCCGAAGCCCCATAAGTTCACCAGAGGACCAACCGTAACGTCCAGAACATTATTGCTCATATCGCCCAAACGTAGTGCTTCGTTGACCACTGTCAGGGTTTCCGCTGAGACCGGATAAGGTTTTGTATAACGGTTCTGATTAAAACGCGAAAGCTCTGAACCTGTGTCGTAGGTAGACATCAATGCGTTTATTTCATTCAACCTTTTATCAATTTTTTTCTTAAGATCCGATTGCGGCTCGCTACCTTCCGGTACCACATACTTAACATTGTAGGTTGTGCCCATGGTTTCACCCTGCAAGTGAACCACTGGCATCTTGTCTTCGCTACAGGCGGTAAGAAGCATGCTGAAAGACAACAGCATTGCCATATACACTGATTTAAACACTACCACTTCCTTACATAAAAAAAGGGGCGTCGCCGCCCCCTTTATCATTCTGTTAACTCGATTTAGCCACCGAAGTCATCAAGCATGATATTTTCATCTTCGACACCAAGGTCTTTAAGCATGTTGATTACTGCAGCGTTCATCATAGGTGGACCACACATGTAGAATTCGCAGTCTTCAGGTGCCGGGTGGTCCTTAAGATAATTCTCAAGTAACACCTGGTGAATGAAGCCGGTGTACCCTTCCCAGTTATCTTCTGGCTGCGGGTCAGATAAGGCTACATGCCACTCAAAGTTATCATTCTCTTCAGCCAGCTCGTCGAAATCTTCGGTATAGAACATTTCACGCAGAGAACGTGCACCGTACCAGAATGAAATCTTACGATCTGTTTTAATCCGGCGAAGCTGGTCAAAAATGTGTGAGCGCATTGGCGCCATACCAGCACCACCACCAACGAAAATCATCTCGTTATCTGTTTCCTTAGCGAAGAATTCGCCAAACGGTCCGGAAATGGTGGCTTTATCACCCTCTTTAAGGCTCCAGATGTAAGAAGACATTTTACCAGCAGGCAAGCTCAGATTATTAGGCGGCGGCGTAGCGATACGCACGTTAAGCATAATAATCCCTTCTTCTTCTGGATAGTTGGCCATTGAGTAAGCGCGGATAACTTCTTCATCAACTTTTGATTCGATATCAAAGAAGCCAAAACGTTCCCAATCACCATGATATTCGTCTGGAATATCATAGTCTTTGTATTTAACGTGATGTGGCGGCGCCTCAATCTGAATATAACCACCCGCGCGGAACGGAACGCTCTCGCCGTTAGGAATTTTCAGTTTAAGTTCTTTAATAAAGGTGGCCTGGTTGTCATTCGAGATAACCTCACAGTCCCACTTCTTAATACCAAACACTTCTTCAGGTAGCTCTATCTCCATGTCCTGTTTAACAGCAACCTGACATGACAGACGGCAACCTTCACGAGCTTCACGCTTAGTAATGTGGTCAAGCTCAGTTGGCAGGATCTCACCACCACCAGATTTGATATCTACGCGGCACTGACCACACGAACCACCGCCACCACAGGCTGATGATACGAAAATACCTGCTTCAGCCAATGCGCCCAATAGCTTACCGCCGGGCTGTGTTTTAATGGCTTTATCAGGATCATCGTTGATCAGAATTTCTACATCACCAGTGGGTACCAATTTTGATTTGGCAAACATGATGATGAATACCAGCGCCAGTACGATGACAATAAACATGCCGACGCCAAGGAATACTTCAACACTCATTTCTATGCTCCTTAGCTAATTACAGCGCGATGCCGGTGAACGACTGGAAACCCAGCGCCATCAAACCCGCGATCATAAAGACAGAACCCAGTCCACGCACACCATCCGGCATGTCAGCGTACTTAAGTTTTTCACGAACTGCAGCCAGTAGCACAATGGCCAATGCCCAACCAACACCGGAACCAACGCCGTAGACAATACTTTCACCGAAGTTGTATTCACGCTGAACAGCGAATGCAACACCACCGAAGATCGCACAGTTAACGGTAATCAGCGGCAGGAAGATACCCAGGGCGTTATAAAGCGCCGGGAAAAACTTATCCAGACTCATTTCAAGAATCTGTACCAATGCTGCGATAACACCGATAAACGTCAGGAAGTTCAGGAAGCTCAGGTCAGCGTCCGGAAATCCTGCCCATGCAAGCGCACCTGGCGCCAGTACATTAACGTAGATAACCTGGTTAACCGGTACTGAGATACCCAGTACTACGATTACCGCTGCACCCAGACCCATGGCTGTTTTAATTTTCTTAGATACAGCCAGGAACGTACACATCCCCAGGAACAGGGACAATGCCATGTTCTCAATAAAAATTGAGCGAACAAATAGAGAAATATAATGTTCCACGTCTTACTCCTTAGGCTCTACTTGCTCTGGACGAATGGTACGAATTAACCACACCATACCGCCAATCAGGAAGAACGAACTAAACGGAAGGATTAACAAACCGTTACCCTGATACCAGCCACCGTTTTGGACTACTGGCAGAATTTCGAAACCCAGAATAGTACCGAAACCGAACAACTCTTTAATGATACCGATACAAATCAGAATGAAAGAGTAACCCAGACCATTTCCGATTCCGTCAAGGAAGCTCAGTAGAGGTGGGCTCTTCATCGCGTAGGCTTCTGCACGTCCCATCACGATACAGTTCGTGATGATCAGGCCCACGAAGACCGAAAGCTGCTTCGATACCTCATAGGTGTAAGCTCGCAGAATCTGGTCAACGACGATTACCAGTGATGCGATGATAGTCATTTGAATTATGATTCGAACACTTGATGGAATCTGGTTACGAATCAGTGAAATAAATAAATTAGAAAATGCCACAACGCTGGTAAGCGCCAGAGACATAACCAAAGCTGTTTCAAGCTTGGTAGTAATTGCGAGTGCTGAACAAATACCCAGTACCTGCAAGGCAATCGGGTTGTTGTCCAGAATCGGTCCAAAGAGGACCTGTTTCATTTCTTTTGCGTCTGCCACGATAATACCCCTTATGACCGCCAGGCTTGGTTTTTAAGAAACTCACCAAAGCCCTGCTTACCAGCCCAATAACGAATTGTATTTTCAACACCGTTACTGGTCAGCGTAGCACCAGATAACGCGTCAATTTCGTATGGGTCGCTTGGGTTAGCACTTTTAGTAACATCAATGGCTACGTCGCCATCTTTATACAGTTTTTTACCGTCCCACTTTTCCTGCCAGTTAGGGTTTTGAACTTCACCACCCAGTCCTGGCGTTTCCGCTTGTTGGTAATAAATCAGTTCTCGGATTGTTTCACCATCCGCGTCAACCGCTAAAAAGCCATACATCAGGTCCCACAGACCACTACCATGCACAGGCATAATGATACGGGTAACGGTATCGCTTTCGTCTTTAACCAACCAGACACTGGCAACATTCGCCCGACGCTGAAAGCCAACATTGCTGTTTTCAACTTTCTTGCTCATTTCAGTTTGTTTGGCAGCTTTGTACATATCGTACTCAGCACCATCACCACCTGGTTTATTGGTGAACTCGCCCGTGTCCAAATCGACGTAACGGCGCTCAACCTTTTCTTCATAAGTAGTGCGTATCACGTCACTACTCATACCCGCTTCATACAACCCAGCGGCGGTAAGAATGTTGGTTTGCTTATCCAGTTCTTTGTTAGCTTGCTGAATCTGGCGCAAACCTACTGCTGCGCCAGATACCACTATCGAACATACCAGACAGACGGCTACAACAACGCCAACCGTCTTTCCAAAAGAGTCTTTCTTAGCTGACACGAGCAACCCTCCGCTTGATATTGCTTTGTGCGACAAAATAGTCGAACAGTGGTGCCCAAAGGTTAGCAAACAGAATCGCCAACATCACACCTTCAGGGAAGGCTGGGTTCAACACACGAATCAAAACTGTCATAAATCCAATGAAGATACCGAACGCCCATTTACCAGTGTTAGTAAACGAAGCCGAAACCGGGTCGGTAGCCATAAAGAACATAGCGAATGCAAGACCACCAATAACAAAGTGGTAATGCGCAGGCATTGCGAACATCGCATTGGTGTCACTGCCAATCATATTGAGCAGCGTTGCAAAGAAAGCAACACCAATAGCTACACCCGAGACGATTCTCCAGCTGGCAATTCGCATATAAAGTATAAACAGACCACCAATCAGGATAGCCAGCGTAGATACCTCACCGGCAGAGCCAGGAATCGCACCGAAGAATGAATCCCACCAAAGCTCCATGTTGGTGTAATCCATCTCGCCGGATGCTGCTTTACTCAACCAGGTCGCACCGGAATAACCATCAGCTGCAACCCAAACCTGATCACCAGAAATTTGTGCAGGATATGCGAAGTAAAGGAACGCGCGGCCTGATAGTGCCGGGTTCAGGAAGTTACGGCCAGTACCACCAAAAACTTCTTTAGCGATTACCACACCGAACGTAATACCTAATGCAACCTGCCAAAGCGGAATCGTTGCCGGCAGCGTCAGTGCAAAAAGAACCGACGTGACGAAGAAGCCTTCGTTGACTTCGTGCTTACGCACTGAAGCAAATAATACTTCCCAGAATCCACCCACGATAAATGTGGTGGCGTAAATAGGTAGCCAGAAGCAGGCACCGTAGAACATCATTGTGCCCCACCCTGCATCTGCACCGAATTCACCACCTAATGCGGTGAACAAAGCGGCCTGCCAGCTATCTGGCAGTGTACCGGCACCGGCAGCAATGGCTTCAGAGGCCTGAAAACCAATGTTGTACATACCGTAAAACATGGCCGGGAACGTTGCCATCCACACCATGATCATGATGCGCTTCAGGTCGATACTGTCGCGAACATGGGTGCTGGCTTTATTGACTTTACCCGGCGTGTAGAAAATGGTTGCCGCCGCTTCATAAAGCGCGTACCACTTCTCGTGTTTTCCACCCGGCTCAAAGTTTGGTTCGATTTTTTCTAAATACGCTTTCAAACCCATGACTTAACCCTCTTTCTCAATAGTGGTCAATACATTGCGCAGAATCGGACCATAATTGTATTTGCCGGGGCATACATATGTACACAGCGCCAAATCTTCTTCATCCAACTCAAGGCAACCTAACGTCTGAGCACTGTCTGTATCACCTGAAATCAGGTCCCTAAGCAGAAGCGTAGGAATGATATCCAGAGGCATAACGCGTTCATAGTTACCAATTGGAACCATAGACCGCTCGGAACCATTGGTTGTTGTTGTCATATCAAATTTCTTGCTACCGCTCAGGTGGCCAAGATAAGCCCGGGTAACAGAATGCTTGTCAGAACCCGGAGTAATCCAGCCGAACAGCTTTTTCTCACGGCCTTCTTTCAACGCGCATACTTGCGTGTGGAAACGACCAAGAAACGCGTGAACACCCTGAGCCGTTGTACCATTGAGTACAGAGCCAGAGATAACACGCACTTCACCACCATCAATTTCGTTGGCAGTCAGCTCGTCAATATCTGCACCAATCATAGTGCGGATAAGACGTGGTTGTTTTGCAGCTGGTCCACCCAGCGCGATTACTCGGCGATTGTCCAGCTCACCGGTAGTCAGCAATACACCAAGCGCCATTACGTCCTGGTAATTGATGTGCCATACCGTTTTAGCATTGCCAACAGCATCTAAATGATGGATATGTGTGCCTGGAAGGCCTGCCGGATGTGGTCCGCCAAACTCTTCAACATCTACCTTGGCATTGCCGGTTGCAACGCTTGCACCTGGCGCTTTACACACAAACACTTTGCCACCAGACAAGGCGGTCAGTGCGTTAAGACCATTGATGAAATCCTCTTCACGCTCTTTAATAATTACCGTAGGATCAGCAGCAAGAGGGCTGGTATCCATAGCAGTAACAAAGATTGAGTGAGGGGTTGAACCTAAGGCGGGCGCCTTGCTGAACGGACGGGTTCTGAACGCTGTCCACATCCCGGAGTCTACCAGCACCTGCTGTAAATCTTCACGTGATGAATCGGCCAGCTTATCAGCTGCAATCTTATTGAAAGTAACCGCTTCGTCACCTTCAACTTTGACCACAACAGACTGAAGAACACGTTTGGCACCGCGGTTAACTTCTACCACTTCACCGGCAGCAGGTGCAGTGAATTTTACGCCAGGATTCTTTTTGTCTTCAAAAAGAAGCTGACCTTTCTTCACTTTATCACCCACCTGGATGTGCATGGTAGGACGCATGCCTACATATTCTTCGCCCAGAATGGCAACGCGCGTCGCAGTATTTCCATCGGAAATTTTCTGCTCAGGCGCCCCCTTTATCGGGAGGTCGAGACCTTTCTTGATTTTTATCATATGTAATCGCACTACTCTAATAGAAGAACTCTTTTGCATGACCGCACAATGCTGCGCCTGTCAGCATGCAAAAAAGCTCTGTTTTTCGTTACATGAACGCGCTCACGTTCGGCTTGCGTTTTGCAAGCTATACCAGCACTGCTGGCAATGCTGATAACCGTCTATTTAAAAAAGATATTTTTATTGTAGAGCCGGCGTCAGACAGCGGGTTTAGCGAAATCCGCGCTTTACTCCCACACCCTGGCCGTGAAGTAAGGGTAGAATAACCCCCACCTAATTTCGGGATTTTAACATTATCCATTGGTGTTTCGCTATGCAAATAATGGATAAACCACAAATTTTGTTCAAAATACCTGTAAACTTTATGCCGAACGATTATACAACAACTGCTTAGCATCAAAAAAGCCGACAACATGTCGGCTTTTTAATGATTACCAGCTTAGCTGAGGATCGACATCCTGTTCATAATCGACCTGCTTCATATCGAATCCGAACAGGCGAAGGAACTCATGATGATAGCCCTCATAATCACTGATATCGTGGAAGTTTTCCTGCGTAACATCATCCCACAGCGCTTTTATCTTAGCCTGAGTCTGCTCGTTGGTCTCTTTGCTATCCATGCGAAAACGATTCGCTTCATCCAGCGTCGGCTGATTGCCATACAAGCATTGTGTAAATAAGCCGTTTATCTGTTCGATGCAGCCTTCATGCGTGCCTTCGTCTTTCATCACCTGATACATCAGCGAGATATACAAAGGCATAACCGGAATCGCCGAGCTGGCCTGAGTAACCAGTGCTTTGAGTGAGGATACATGCGCATCTAACAGTAAGTCAGAGTGCTTGCCATTGATTGAAGACGCTGCGCGATCCAGATCCTCTTTGGCTTTACCGATCGTCGCCTGACCATATATGGGCCAGGTCAGTTCCTTGCCGATATAGGTATAAGCCGTAGTCTTACAGCCTTCGGCAAGTACACCAGCATCTGCCAGTGCATCAATCCACATTTCCCAGTCTTCGCCACCCATCACTTTTATCGTGTTGAGTATTTCTTCGTCGGTGGCAGCTTCCAGCGTCACATCATGCACTTTGTCTTTATCAGTGTCATACGTTTTGGTGGTGTACGCTTCACCGACAGGCTTCAGGGTAGACTTATAGGTAATTCCACTATTGGGGTCGGTACGACGAGGCGAAGCAAGGCTATAGATGACCAAATCAATTTTGCCCATCTCGCTTTTAATACGCTCTATCACGTCTTTTTTCATTTCGTGAGAAAAAGCATCGCCATTGAGGGTCTGTGCGAACAGCTCTTCTTTTTCAGCATATTTATGAAATGCCGCGGTGTTATACCACCCCGCTGTGGCGGTTTTGCGTTCAGTAGGGGCTTTCTCGAAACAAACACCCAGTGTTTTGGCGCCATAACCAAATGCAGCTGTAATTCTGGATGCCAGGCCATAACCTGTTGAGCAACCAATAACCAACACATTCTTAGGACCCTGACCGTAGTCGCCCTGTTGTTTCACGTAATCAATTTGCTCTGCCACGGCTGCATCGCAACCTACCGGATGGGCATTGGTACAAATAAAGCCTCTGACTTTTGGCTTGATGATCATAATTTACGTCCTTTACTCAATGTGAGGGTATTGTAAACACGTGCTGCTGTTTAACAACTCGGAGCACCTGGCTGATTCGACAGCTAAAATTATAAATGTACGGCGGGAATATAACAGAGGAATTATTGCGACACATAAAACGTATTCAGCATGTTTATGTGTCGCAAAGTGGCATTAAGAGAGTACGTCTAGCAACTCTACGTCAAATACCAGTGTGCTGTAAGGGGCAATTGCGCCGCCAGCGCCCTGCTCACCGTATGCCAGTTCGTGTGGTACATACAAACGCCATTTTGAGCCTTCTTTCATCATCTGAAGGGCTTCAGTCCAGCCTTTGATTACGCCGTTTACCGGGAACTCTGCCGGTTGGCCACGCTCGTATGAGCTGTCGAACATTTTACCGTCCAGTAATGTGCCATGATAATGCACTCGAACTGTGCTGTCGGCGTTAGGCGTGCTGCCTTCACCGGTTTCAATTACTTCATATTGCAGACCGGTATCAGTTACCGTGATCTCTTCGCGCTGGGCGTTGTCTGCCAGAAACTTCTCGCCTTCTTCAATCAGGGCCTTGCTCTGTTCCGCTTTGGCTGCCTGCATACGCTGGTGAATTTCGCCAAACGCATTACGCAGGGTATTGTTATCAACCTGTGCTGTTTCACCGGAGAATGCATCACGCAAACCTTCAGCTACTGCATCGATGTCCAGTCCGTCGAAAGGATTAGACTTAAGCTGTTCACCCATCTGAAAGCCAACACCGTAACTTGCCTGAGTTTCTACCGTTGTATATTTATCGGACACAATCTCTCCTGAAATTAAATTACATTTTCTGACTAATTTTTGCTCATGCGGAAAATTTTCCCAAATGCAAAAATTGCTAACTGCGCAAGTGTACCATACCGTATGCCTACTTGCCTCAGAGCGCTGTTTTCAATTTATGATCGCTTTGCGTAATTCCCCTTTATAACCCTTAGACGTTAGACAAGAGTGTCGCTACGAAGTAAGGTGACAGGCATGCAAGCAGGAGGATGCCATGCAATCACACTATGATTCAGAACTTAAAGATACAGTGAGATACCTGGGAACAGTCCTGGGTGATACCATTAAAAATGAGCTTGGTCAGGAGTGGCTGGACCGTATTGAACAGATACGTAAAGACGGCCGCTCATCCTATCAGGGTGAAACATCATGCAGCGACAATCTGAAAGAAACTTTCAAAGAGCTTTCAGATAAAGACCTGCTCACCGTTGGCCGGGCTTTTGCTCAGTTTCTGAACCTGGGCAACATTGCCGAGCAGGAATTCAACAGTGCTATGAACGTGGATGCATCTATCGATGCACTGTTCGAGCACCTGGACAAAGCGCAGTTAACCGCCGAGAACGTTCATAAAGCGGTCAGTAAACTGAATATCGATTTGGTACTTACGGCCCACCCTACCGAGGTTACCCGGCGCACGCTGATTCATAAGCATAAAGAATTAGCCAGTTGTCTGCAGACCATTCACCAGGAAAACCTCAATGATCATGACCGCCAGCGCGTAGAGACACGCATTGCCGACCTGATTAGCCAGGCCTGGCATACTGAGGAAATTCGTTCAGAGCGCCCGACACCGGTTGATGAAGCGCGCTGGGGATTTTCTGTCATTGAGAATTCGTTGTGGGAAGCAGTACCTGAATTTCTGCGTGAGCTGGATGAGCGCTTACAGAAAGATTATGACGTGCACCTGCCGCTGGACTCTGCGCCGGTTAAATTTGGTTCCTGGATGGGTGGTGACCGTGATGGTAACCCCTTTGTCACTGCCAAACTGACCGAGCAGGTACTTTACCTTGCACGTAAGCGCGCCGCTAAGCTGTTTGCTCAGGACTTTGACCGGTTGCAGGTTGAACTGTCAATGTTCGACTGTAGCGACGAGATGCGCGAAGTCGTTGGCGATGCCAATGAACCTTATCGTGCGCTGCTACGTCCACTGGTAAGCCGCCTAACCGCTACCCGTGACGGAATCAGCGATTTTCTGGCTGGTAAAAATGTCGATCAGAGTAACTGGGTCCAGGATAACAGCGAATTACTCGACCCGCTTCTGCTGTGCTACGACTCTTTGTGCAAGTGCGGCATGAAAGTTACCGCTGATGGCTTATTGCTTGATACGATCCGCCGTATTCGCTGTTTCGGTGTTCACCTGTTGCGTCTGGATGTCCGTCAGGATTCAGAGCGCCACGCTGATGTGCTGAGCGAAATTACCCGCTACCTAGGCCTGGGCGATTACGCACAATGGAGCGAAGATGATAAGCAGGCGTTTTTATTACGTGAACTGTCGTCGAAACGCCCGTTGTTCCCTGCGCACTGGAATGCGTCTGATGATGTTAAGGAAGTACTCGATACCTGCAAAGTCATCGCAAAACACAGTAAAAATGGTTTTGGTATCTATATTATTTCAATGGCCAGCGAGCCTTCTGATGTCATGGCCGTGCAGCTCTTATTGCAGGAGTCAGGTGTAGACTGGCCTATGCCGGTAGCGCCATTGTTCGAAACACTGGATGATTTGAACAACTCGCCGGATGTGATGCGCAAACTGCTTTCAATAGACTGGTATCGTGGCTATGTGAAAGGCCGTCAGTACATCATGATTGGCTACTCAGATTCAGCGAAAGATGCTGGTGCACTGGCTGCCGGCTGGGCGCAATATGAGTCCCAGGAAGCACTGGTAAAACTGGCTGATGAATTCGATGTTCAGCTAACCTTGTTCCATGGCCGTGGCGGCACTATCGGTCGTGGTGGGTTACCGGCACATGCCGCTATCCATTCTCAGCCACCGGGCTCACTGGAAGGCGGGTTCCGTGTTACTGAGCAGGGCGAAACTATTCGCTATAAGTTCGGCATGCCGCGCCTTGCTAAGCGAAGCCTGGGTATTTATGCCAGTGCGATAATTGAAGCGATGCTGTTCCCGCCACCGGAGCCGAAGCCAGAATGGCGTGAGCTCATCACCAAGATGGCGGCTAAAGGTCGCGATAATTACCGTGCAACGGTAAGACAGGATGAAGATTTTGTTCCTTACTTCCGCGTTGCAACGCCGGAACAGGAACTTGGCAAACTACCTTTAGGCAGCCGTCCCTCTAAGCGTAAGCCTCAGGGCGGCATAGAAAGTCTGCGCGCAATACCGTGGATTTTTGCCTGGGCGCAAACGCGCCTTGTCCTGCCTTCATGGCTTGGAGTGATGCGCGCTATTGATGAGGTTAAAGCTGAGTCTGATGAAAGTGTTGTTGCTGAGATGTTCAGTGAATGGCCGTTTTATCGCTCACGCCTGTCTATGCTCGACATGGTGTTCCATAAAGCGGACCCACGCATCAGTGAAGCGTATGACGAGCGTCTTGTACCTAAGGAACTGGCGCATTTTGGTGAGGCATTGCGCGATGAGCTGACACAAAGCATTGACTCGCTGCTTAATCTGACCGGACAACCTGACATTATGCATCGGGATCCGGAAGGTAAAGAGTCAATGAACATCCGCGCAGCGTACCTTCAGCCTCTGCATTATCTGCAGATTGAGCTGCTGGACCGTATCCGTAAAGCCGGAGATGATGCACATAATACTGCATTAGAACAGGCAATGATGGTAACCATTGCAGGTATTGCTATCGGTATGCGCAATACAGGATAACACCATCACAACCGCGTAATTGAAAGCCGGCATCAACGCCGGCTTTTTTGT
The DNA here is from genome assembly GCF_006228385.1 of Salinimonas iocasae. Lineage (GTDB taxonomy): Bacteria > Pseudomonadota > Gammaproteobacteria > Enterobacterales > Alteromonadaceae > Alteromonas > Alteromonas iocasae. The sequence goes on along the minus strand of NZ_CP039852.1, from coordinate 623,579 downwards.
GAGCGGTTTCTTATCTCTTCAAGGTAAGGGTGAACTAATCAGCCTGCTAATGATGTAAACACCCATACCCTAGCAAAAGGAGAGAACCAATGATTAATGCCTACGCAGCCAAAAAGCCGGGCGGTAAGCTTGAGTCGTTTGAATATGATCCCGGCGAACTTGGCCAGGATGAAGTGGAAATTGAGGTCGAGTCCTGTGGATTGTGTCACAGCGATCTTAGTATGCTCGATAACGAATGGGGCATGACTGAATATCCGTTTGTTCCCGGTCACGAAGTCATTGGCCGTGTATCGAAGATAGGTAGTCAGGTTTCGACACTGGAAAAAGGCCAGCGTGTCGGTTTAGGCTGGCACTCAAGCTATTGTGACAGCTGTAATACCTGTCTTGAAGGTGACCACAACTTGTGTGGCTCGGCACAAATGACAATAGCTGGCCGCCATGGTGGCTTCGCTGACCGGGTTCGCGCCCAGTCCACTGCGGTTATTCCTCTTCCGGAAAAGATAAACCCTGATGTTGCCGGCCCGCTTTTCTGTGGAGGCATTACCGTATTTAACCCTCTGACACAGTTTGATATTCAGCCGACTTCAAAGGTTGGTGTCATTGGTATTGGCGGTTTAGGGCATATTGCTTTGCAGTTTCTCAATGCCTGGGGCTGCGAAGTCACGGCGTTCACCTCCAGTGAAGAGAAACAAAAAGAAGCCAAAGAACTGGGTGCTCATCATGTTCTGGATAGCAAAAGCGATGAGGCACTGGAAGATGCTCAGGGGCGTTTTGATCTCATTATTTCGACAGTGAACGTTAAACTGGAATGGGATAAGTACATCGCCACACTTGCACCGAAAGGCCGCCTGCATTTTGTGGGTGCGACCCTTGAACCATTAGATATTGGTGTGTTCGGGCTGATAATGGGACAGCGTTCTGTTTCCGGCTCACCGGTTGGCAGCCCCGCTACAATTAAGAAGATGCTGGACTTTGCAGCCCTTCATAATATTGAACCGGTAACTGAAACCTTTGCGTTTGATGACATCAATGATGCTATCGCCCGGTTGAGAGAAGGTAAAGCGCATTATCGGATCGTACTTAAACATAATAAGTAGAATTCCAGACATAAAAAAACCGGGCAGACAGCCCGGTTTTTCTTTGTCAAAACGTCTTAGCCGTTTACGAAATCAACACCTGTTTTGATGTCGCCTCGTAAACCTTCAAGCATGTCATCTTTTGCTTTTTGCTCGAAATCACTCAGTTCACCATATGGCAGGATTTCCTGAACGCCGTTAGCACCTAACCGTACAGGATGTGCAAAAAACGCTGCGTCATCGCTGTCATCAGTTTGAACATAGGTGTACTCAACAACGTTCTCACCTTGCATCGCTGCAACCAGCGACAGGCAGAAGCGTGCTGCAGCCTGGCCCATTGACAGCGTTGCAGAGCCGCCGCCTGCTTTCGCTTCAACAACCTCTGTACCAGCGTTCTGGATACGCTTAGTCAGGCTCGCTACTTCATCATCAGTGAAGCTTACACCTTCAACCTGAGAAAGAAGCGGCAGGATAGTTGTACCTGAGTGACCACCAATAACCGGAACGTGAACGTTCGCCGGATCCAGGTCTTTCAACTCAGCCACAAAGGTTTCAGCGCGGATAACATCAAGTGTTGTAACACCGAACAGCTTGTTCTTGTCGTAAACGCCCTTTTCTTTCAGCGTTTCAGCAGCAATAGCCACCGTTGTATTAACCGGGTTAGTGATAACACCAACACAGGCATTAGGGCAATGGTCAGCAACACCTTCAACCAGAGTCTTTACTATGCCCGCATTCATATTGAACAAATCAGAGCGGTCCATACCAGGCTTACGCGGTACACCAGCAGGAATCAACACTACATCACAGCCTGTCAGCGCATCGCCCAACTCGTCTTTACCATGACCGGTAACGTTAACAGCAGTCGGAATGTGGCTTAAGTCTACGGCTACACCAGGAACAACCGGAGCAACATCGTACAGTGCGAGATCAGAACCGGCCGGAAGTTGCGTTTTCAACAACAGCGACAGCGCCTGACCAATACCACCGGCAGCACCTAACACGGCTACTTTCATTTGATTTCTCCTATGGAAATATATGTTAATCAACGACAGCGAAGCCTATAGCAACGCAGTTAGAAAGACAATTACCGGATGGTCTTAGGCCATCTGGCTACAAAATTGTCTATGTCGTATGCAATTGGTTGCATGATTATGCAATTAAATTGCCTAAAGTCCAGCTCTACGGCACAATAATAACTCTTTGTTACTCTTCTACCAAATAACAGCAGGCGCTATGGCAAATCAAAAACAAGAACAACTCATCAAAGCGTTTAAAGAAATTCTCAAAGCTGAGAGCTATGGCTCACAAGGCGAAATTGTCGAAGCGCTCAAAGCGCAGGGTTTTGACAATATCAGCCAATCAAAAATATCAAGAATGCTGAGCAAATTTGGCGCAGTCCGCACCCGTAATGCTCGCGGAGACATGGTGTACTGCCTGCCGCCTGAGCTAGGCATGCCAACGGCGAAAAGCCCGCTTAAACAACTCGTTTTGGATATTGTACACAACAATGTCATGGTTATCATAAGAACCAGCCCGGGTGCTGCACAGCTTATCGCCCGGTTGCTCGACTCACTAAGTGCAAAAGACGGCGTTTTAGGAACAATTGCCGGCGACGATACTATCTTTATTGCGCCTGCGGACGTAAGCAAAATTGAAGCGCTACGTCAGCGTGTAGAAGACTTATTCGATAACGTGTAAAAGGCCACTTACGTGGCCTTTTCTTTCATTACTGTCCCAGTTTTTTAATCATTGCCTCTGCAGCGGGGCGCGATGAAGGCGGGTTCTGACCGGTAATCAAGTGACCAGACTCCACCACATACGGTTCAAAGTCACCTTTTTTAGAAAACTCCCCACCATTTTTTACCAGCTCGTCTTCAACCAGGTAGGGCACGACCTCTGTCAGTCCCACAGCGTCTTCTTCTGTATTTGAGAAGCCCGTAACGGGACGGCCCTTGATGTAAAAGTCACCATTAGTGTCTTTTACATCCTTAAGGACGATTGGCGCATGACAGACTGCTGCTACCGGTTTACCGGTCTGCAGTGTTGCCTCAATCAATGCTTTCGAATCTGCATTATCTGACAGATCCCATAGCGGGCCATGACCGCCAGGATAAAATACACCATCGAATTCGTCTGCTTTTACATCCTTTAACGGGATAGTAGACGCTAATGCGGAGCCCGCATTCTGGTCTTCTGAGAAACGCTCTGTATCGTCCGTCAATGCGTCTTTTTCCAGACTCATTGGGTCGATAGGCACCTCGCCTCCCATTGGTGATGCCAGCGTTATGGTATAACCTGCATCGACAAAGGCGTAATAGGGTGACGCAAACTCTTCCAGCCAAATGCCGGTTTTCTTACCAGAGTCGCCCATCATATCGTGAGATGTCATTACCATGAGTATTCGTTTGGACATAAACACTTTCTCCTAACTGAAGTTGTAATGTTCATACTGTGCGGATGGGCTGTGAGTTTATTTCTGCTTAGTTAATCATGCTTAAGGCTTAAAAAGATAAACGTCCAGAATGGCTATTTGCTATGTGAATGATAACTAGCATGCAGCACCTTTACCTGATGCGAAGGGTTGAGCGACCACCTGTTGTAGAAGATGGCTCGGAGACAGGCAACAAAAAAAGGCCACCCGAAGGTGACCTTTGTATCTGATAGATTATCAGTGTTTAGAAGTCGTAGCTGATACCTACACGTACTTCCCACAATGAAGGTCCGCGTTGCAGATTCTGCTCTGGCGCACCAAATGCACTGTATTCGTATTGGCCTTGCTCGTTGAAGTCTGCTTCTACCACAGTATCACCAACGAAAGACCCCTGACGGAAATCACCCCAGTCGTCATTCAACAGGTTAGTCAGGTTTTCAACCATGATGAAAGCACTGGCTTTATGGTCGTCCATGAAGCCTGGCAGTTCCTGAGAAATACGCAGGTCAGCTTTCACCCACCAGTCAGCCGTTTCGCTGTTGCGATCCAAGATTTCGCCACGCGTGAAGCCATTGCTTTCGACCCACTCATTAAAGCCGTTCTGGGCTTCTTCAGCGGTTTGTACAACATTGCCGTCACGGTCTACGCTATCCACGAAAACAACATTTGCATCGTTTACTTCAGGTATGTAAAGCAATTGACGAGAGCGTGCTTCATCCCAGGGGAATGCTCTGTTATTGCCATAAACATACGAGAAAGGCTTACCTTCGTTCGCTGTCGCGAACAGATTAAAGCGCGTGTTATAACCATCGAAGAACTCATGCGTATAGCTCAAAGACAGGTTAAAACGGTTGCCGACCGCGTAATCAGAGGTGGCTGCAGCAGGATTATTAGGATCGCTGGTTGCAAAATTTGTGTAGTTAGAAAACGCTACTGCACTGGTCATTGGGTTAGCATCTTCTGCATCAACATATGCATAAGATAAAGAGCCCTGGAACCCATTTTGCCAGTCTTTATTCACACCCAGTGAGAAGATGATTGAATCACCATCGCCCTGGTCAACATTACCCAGAATAAAGTCTTCACCTACGTCACGCTCAGGATCTACCTGCTCATAAATTGGACGGCCGTCAAAACGTGTTTCGCCGCTGTACTGGATATTTGCATCGCGAACAATTGCTGAATCCTGACGATCAGTGTAAATAACATCCGCTGTAACTACATAATCGTAAGGCGCAAGATATGTTGCACCAAATGCATATTTCCACTCTGACGGAATGTCGAAGTCAGGGTCAGTTGCATTAGTCTGACCATCGCCATCTGTTAGGCTGGTGTTAGCAACTTCGTCAAACAGCGCCTGCGGGATATCGTAAATAGGCTGGCCATTACCTGACAACGGTGTGTCAAACAACGAGCTTTCACCGCTTACCCAACCAGGGATATCGCTTTCACGTGTTCCAATATTAGTAACACCATCATTTGAATAGGCATTGGAGATCCAGACGTTCGGGTTACCACCTGAGTACAGACCTACACCACCACGCAGTTCAAGATCATCATTAACTGTGTAAGTCAGACCTAAACGTGGCTGCAGCAGGCTGATACCATCAACGTTCGCGGTGTTAGCAAAGCCGTAACGTTCCTGGAAATTCTCGTTAAGACGCGGTGTATCATCAGAGCCATAGGTGTCATAACGCAGACCGACTTTGACTTTTAAGTCGTCAGTAGCGTAAAACTCATCCTGTATGTAGAACGTAGTTACATCGAATGAGAAAGATGCACCGGCATCGTCAGGGTTGTTGGTACCTGCAGAGTTGTTGTAATAAATACGGTCTGGACGGCCAGCTTCAAAATCTGCTAAATCGTTAAAGCGATACTCACCTACTGTGTGTTGCATAAACAGGTTGAATACGTCAGTTTTTTCATACTCAACACCACCGGTGATTGTGTGCTCGCCCAGGTAATAAGTACCGGCAAGTTTAGCAGTAGTTATATCGTAGTTAAGGTCATTTGACTGACGAGAATCATCCGGGCCGATGTAGATTGTACCGCCATCAACGGTATCAATTTGCACTTCTGCAAAACCAGAGGCTGCATCAAGAGACTGCTGACGATTATCAAGCTTATTATGGCCAACGCGCAGCTCAGTTACAAAATCAGGTGTCCAGTCAGAGAACACAGATGCCACATAAGACTCTAGCTCTGCGCCACGCTCATAAAAGTGGTTGCTGAACGGTAATTCATCAGAATCGGCATCAGATTGACTGATGCTGCCACCGTCATTCCAGTTGTATACTAATGAGGCACGGTGATTTGCATTGATGTTCCAGTCTAACTTAATAAGCAGCTTTTCATCTTCGATAGGTGCAGAACCTGGCAATCCGCCTACATCGTAGCCGTAAACGCGCTGTGCAATTTCAGCAGCTGCATCAGCATCTTCCTGAGAAATACGCGTATTCAAACCGTTGTAGTTAAACAGCTGAACACCTTCCAGTTTCTCATAAGTCGTAAACAGGAATAATTTATCTTCAATAAGCGGCAGGCCAACATTGAAACCGTAACGGCGCTCATTATAGTTGCCGTTGTCCTGCTCTACACCACCAGCAGTGTCACCACGCAGTGAATCGTTGGTGTAATCGAAGAACACGCCACCGTGGATTTCATTGGTACCTGATTTAGTAACCGCGTTGATGTTACAAGCGGTAAAGCCGCCATACTCAACATCAAAAGGCGCAAGTTCAACAGCAACCTGTTGAATCGCGTCATAAGGGAAAGGCATACGCTCAGTCGGGTAACCGTTGCTGTTAAGACCAAACGCATCGTTCATGCGGATACCGTCAAGCGTCAGGCTGTTGAAACGCGGGCTTGAACCACCACAGCTGATTGCATCGTTGAAGCTTTCATCAACAAAAACACGGGGGTCAGCACGAACGATGTCAGTAATGCTACGGTTAATAGCAGGCGCATTTTCAAGATCATCAAGGCCAAAAACAGTTTGTGGGCCAGTACTTCCGAAATACTGTGCGCTCATTGCGCTACCGCTTACAGAGATAACCTCAATATCAGAAGACTCTTCAAGAGTCAGGTCCAGGCCGTAGGGGTCGCCCAGATTGATATAGATATCATCAATTGTTGTGTCCTGGTAGGTATCAGAATCAACGACAATTTGATAAGGACCGCCAACACGCAAACCACGCAGATTAAATGTTCCGTTTTCACCAACAGTCACTTCTCGAGTGGTACCTGAAGGAACGTGAATTACAGTTACTGATGTACCCGCTGCAGGTGTCCCAGTTGGTGTAGTAATTCTTCCACTCATCGCAGAGGAGGTTTCCTGCGCCATTGCAGCAGAGGCCATGCCTACTGACAATGCCACCGCAACCGCAACGCGACTGAACTTAGATTTGGAGATCATGTGTGTTTCCCTTATTTCTTATATAAAAGGTATTTACAATCAGCTGACTGACTTAATAACCAATGTGTTGAATTTTGTTCGCGGCAGATTGTTAAGTAGAAATGTTGCAAAAAAATGACGCTTTTTTCTTTTTGTTGCGTACAGATTATTGATAGCGAGTGGTAATACAAACCGTTAAGCGTTTACACACATTCCATTCCTGCTTCCAACCGGTAGCCCGTTCAACCTCATTTAAGGCGGGGCATATTTTTAACCTATGTACATCTAATAAACAGCGTTTGTTAAGATTCAAATTTATTAATGAAATAACCCCTATTTACAACAGCTTACTTAAGTAAAGTAAGATTACCTGTTGCATTAAATAAGCTTAACTGGTCAAATCCCCTCTACAAATAAAACTAAAATTATCACCTGCTTTTTTGCTTCGCTTATGTTGAGAATTGGAAAGACAGCATTAATCATCGTTATTGCCGGACTGTGTCTGGCCGCTGGTTTTTTCAGAAAACTTTCTGCCTTTGATGCTATCCCTCCTCAAATCGGGCAAATTTTAACCTGCGAAGCCCCACTTTCTACTAATAAAGACTTTCTGAATATTTATCTCACTGAGAATGCTGTTGCCGAATCACTACGGGACAATCTGTGTTCGAACGCCGTGGTTGGCCGCCAGTTTGGCACCATCAGACTGGTGGTGGGGCACAACGATTACGACACGTTCCGCTATATAAATCATGGGGTTGCTGATCTTGCACTGGTAAAAAGTAATGTGATTGAAGCATTTGGTGCAAATCTAATTTACGACTATGAGGTAATTGCTGCGCATGAGGATTACAGCGCGTACTTTATTGCACTGAGAGAAAAACCTGAGCTGTCAAAAGAATACCTTATCGGCAAACGTATCGGCATTCTCGACTATCCGAGTAGTCGCTCAGGTTATATCGTCCCCAAGACAACACTTCAGTCTCTTGGGCTTAACGATGAAAATGTATCGTTACATCAGTACAGTTCTCACAGTGCTTTACGCAGCGCACTACTGGCCGGTGAAGTCGATGTAATTTCCTCCTACTGGAGTGAAGATGACGACCGTTCGCTGTCCAAAAATTATGCGACTCCACTTGAAGATAATGTAAGCGGCATGCGCTGGTATTTAAAAATGCAAACGCGCAACACCGACTTACGTTGCGCATTACAGCGCGCGATATCGAAAACAGCGGCCGGCAGCGCAAAAAGCTACTATCAGAATATTGATATCGTAAAAGGGTGCCAGCGTGAAAAGACTTGAGACGTTTAAAAGCAACACGCAGTGGCTGAAAGTCACAGGCATTGCACTTGCCCTGTTTATTATATTTCAGATCGCCACCGGTACGGGTCAGGCAATAGGTACGCATGTATCCACACATAAGGCGATTGATCAGATAGAACGGCGGATTGGCCTGGATTCAGCATATCTTGATGTAGGCAATAAATTACTGGGTACTACGGTAGACGAGGCTGAAGTTGAAAGCTATATAGCGCGGCTGAACGCGACCCTTGCAGATTCAAATACACCGGTATCAGTTATTTCCCTGCAGAATGTCGAGTCAGCCTCCCCTGTTCATCAATACGGGCATATAACTGAATTTACAATGGACACGCCCGAACAAACCCTCGCGGTCAGGCTTTCGGTTACGCCGTGGTGGCACGCGTTTTCTCTCACTCCTCTGGCCTTTTTCGCTACGCTGGCAGTGACGCCAGTTATCGTCAGAATACGCCAAAATAAAAAGCGACTTATCGCTAGTGAGACTGCTGAATCTGAGCCGGTAGCACTGCCCCACCTGGTCATCGACCTCAACAAGAAAACGATTCGCAATGGTGTTGATGACACTGAAGCTACAATGCAAAATAAACCCTTCTGCTTTTATGTTGCATTGGTCAGGTACTGCATGGAACATCCCGATGTGCAATTAATGCATCACACTGATATCCCGCAGGAATTAACCGCAATGGCGAATACTGTTTTTGCCAGATTGATAGAACTGGGTCATACCAAGCGAAAACGCCCGGATTTTAATGCCAATCTCGACAAAACGCTGAGTGAAATTCGTTCCGCGCTTGAAGATGTTTTCGCTCCGTTTGCTGAAGCCAAAGAAAAATTTTATCCTCCTCGCGCTCAGGGGGAAGGCTCACGCTCAAAACAGCACTCGTTCGCGCTGAATAAAATTACCACGCAAGATGTTGAAATAATTGGCAACTAACCGAACGGTTATCCGTTCCAATATCATTGAGGCCGGCTATTACTGTATTAAAGTGACACGCAAAAAGCGCTCCACTAATAGATAAATACCAACTTAAGATTGATTCATACGGTGCAATTGCGTATCTTTGCGTCAGGAAAATCAGCCCCCTATTGTTATGCAGTCTCCATTAATTATTGCGATATCCGGTGCTTCAGGCTCTGGAAAGTCACTATTTACCGAAAATTTGCTTAAAGCGTTCTCAGTGCAGGGGCAGCCTGTACAAATTTTACGCGAAGATCATTATTATCGTGCCCAGGATCACCTTCCGATGGAAGCCAGGGAGCAAAATAACTATGACCACCCAAACGCATTTGAGCATGAATTATTAAAAGCGCACCTGCAATCGCTCCGCGAGGGCGAGGCTATTGCGTATCCCCATTATTGCTTCAAAACTCACACGCGATTGCCAGAAACCGAGCGGCTTTTACCAGCTCCGGTAATTATTCTGGAAGGTATTATGCTTTTGGCGCGCCCTGAGTTGTTACCCCTTTTTGATGTAAAGATATTCATCGATACACCTCTGGATATTTGTCTGATGCGCAGAATGATGCGGGATGTCAGGGAGCGCGGGCGTACACTGGAATCTGTGGCCAATCAGTACGAAACCACGGTTAAGCCTATGTACCATCAGTTTATCGAACCAAGTCGGTTCACCGCAGATGTAGTGGTAACGCAGGGTGGCAAAAACCAAATCGCTCTGGACGTGATTAAGTCTCATATTCAGCAAGCGTTATTATAATAAGAAAGGGACCCTACTATGGTAAGTTTACTGGGCATTTTATGTCTGCTTGGCGTCGCATTTTTGATGTCGTCTGCCAAACGGAGTATCAGCTGGCGTACCGTAGGTGGTGCTTTTGCTGTTCAGGCAATTATTGGCGCCTTCATTCTTTATTTTGAACCGGGCATACAGTTTCTGCACAGCATGACAATTTTTGTCGGCAATATTATCGGTTACAGTCAGGAAGGCATCGACTTTATTTTTGGCCCGGTTGGCGATAAAAGCCTTGGCTTTATTTTCGCCTTTAATGTACTCCCCGTTATCGTTTTTTTCTCATCACTGATAGCCGTACTGTATTATCTAGGCATTATGAGCTGGGTGATCAGACTGATCGGCGGCCTGTTGCAAAAGCTTCTTAAAACCAGCCGTCCGGAATCAATGTCGGCAGCAGCCAATATTTTTGTGGGCCAGACAGAAGCCCCTCTGGTGGTACGCCCGTTTATTCCACACATGACACGGTCTGAGCTATTCGCCATTATGGTGGGCGGTCTTGCGTCAATCGCCGGCTCAGTCATGGCTGGTTACGCCAGTATGGGCGTAGAATTAAAATACTTACTGGCTGCCAGCTTTATGGCTGCTCCCGGTGGCTTGTTGATGGCAAAGATAATGCTGCCTGAAACGCAAAAAGCCAATGATGAATTGACCGACATCAAAGCAGAAGATACTGATTATGCTAATGTCTTTGATGCTGCCGCCAGTGGCGCAGCCTCTGGTCTTCAGCTTGCACTGAACGTCGGCGCAATGCTGCTGGCATTTGTTGCTCTGATTGCTATGTTAAACGGCATCATCGGCTGGGCGGGTGAATTGTTCGGCTATGAAGCGTTGTCGTTTCAGTCAATGCTTGGCTTCTTACTGCAGCCCCTTGCATGGGTGTTGGGTGTGCCCTGGAGTGAGGCGCAACTGGTTGGAAGTTTTATTGGGCAGAAGATAGTGGTAAATGAATTTGTCGCATACCTTGACTATGTAGCAAATCAGGATGCGTTGTCGCCAATATCACAGGCCATTGTCACATTTTCGTTGTGCGGATTTGCCAACTTCTCTTCCATTGCCATTCTGATGGGTGGCATCGGCGCGATGGCCCCCACCCGCCGTAAAGAGATCGCCTCACTGGGTCTGAAAGCCGTTGTTGCTGCAACACTTTCTAACTTAATGAGTGCAGCGCTGGCAGGATTTTACCTTTCCCTGGGGTAGCCACTAACAGGGAAAAAACTGGACTAAGTAGTCAGGTTTTAATACATTAGCCAATTATAGACGGCGACACTGGTCGCCGTTTTTGTATATTGGGGTAAACTTAGTGCATTACCCCCGAGTTTTACAGGACACCGTTATGCAATTAGTTGCTGTTGACTATACATCAGAAAACGCGAAAAAAGAGTTCGTGGAGTCGCTACGGGAAACCGGTTTTGGCGTACTTAAAAACCATCCTATCCAGCAGAAGATGGTGACGGATATTTATGACGCCTGGCAGGCATTTTTTGATAGTGAAGAAAAGCATCAGTACGTTTACAACAAAGGTACTCAGGACGGTTTCTTCCCACAAAGCGTATCTGAAACGGCAAAGGGATTTACCAAAAAAGATATCAAAGAGTATTTTCACTTTTATCCCTGGGGTCAATGCCCTGAGCACCTTCGTCAGCAATTAGCAGACTACTATAAAGCAGCCAATGAGTTGGCGCGGGAACTACTGTCCTGGATAGAAGAATATTCGCCTGAAGATATTAGTAAACATTACAGTCAGGCGCTGTCAAAAATGATAGAAGATAGCGATCAGACCCTATTACGCGTCCTGCACTACCCGCCTCTAAGCGGAGACGAAGAGCCGGAAGCTATTCGTGCTGCTGCGCACGAAGATATTAACCTGATCACTATTTTGCCTGCAGCGAATGAGCCTGGTTTGCAGGTTCAGCTAAAAGATGGCGACTGGTTAGATGTACCCTGTGACTTTGGTAATCTGATTGTGAATATTGGTGATATGCTTCAGGAAGCATCAGGACATTACTTCCCGTCTACTTCGCACCGGGTGATTAACCCTGAAAATGCGGATATGACCAAGTCGCGTATTTCCCTGCCGCTATTCTTACACCCACGGCCAGATGTTCAGTTATCTGAGCGCCATACGGCGGGCTCCTACCTTCAGGAGCGACTTAAAGAGCTTGGTGTAATCTAAATATTGAAAAAGGCCCTGAATGGGCCTTTTTATTTTATACGCACTTCGCATTACGATGACTGAAGCGCCGATAGCTTGCTCTGATACCTCGCTTTCAGATTCTCATCAGGCACCAGCCTGGCCGCCTTCACAAGTTGCGTGCGCGCCTTAGCGTCCTCTCCCAGCGCGACATAGGCTTTTGCCAGACCAAAGTAGATTACATGCTGGCGACGGTCTAGCCTCAACGCCGCTCTGAAATGACTTAGCGCCTGGGTCGGTTTACCTGCCGCTAATGCGTCTTCTCCCAGCATCGTATGGTAAAACGGATTTTGCTGACGCTCGCGAGCCAGCCTGTTCTGGATTTTCTGAGCCTCGTTTTCCCGTCCGGTTGCTGCGTACAGAATAGAGAGATTTTCCCAGGCAGTCAGGTGGTTAGGATTAACCTTTAATGCGCGTTGGTAACTGGCTAGCGCCGAATCGTTTTCATCCAGCCTGCGATACAGCACACCAAGATTTACCCATGCCTGTGACAGCGTGGAGTCAGTATTCACTGCCGCTTTGAAGTACCGGTATGCGGTGCTGTAGCTGTCACCCAGAAGTGCATCAGCCCCTTTGTTATTGTAAAACATCGCAATAACCCGCTTGCGTGAAATAGGTTCACGAGTGAAGTCGTTACGCGCTTCCTGAGGGTCAAAATCAACATCAGCGAAAGCTTCTGAAAACACAATATCGTTAGGGTTTTTATGTGGACTTATTCGCAGGTTGATATGCCCGTTTAACAGATTCACCCCTTCCCTTCTCGTCCAGTATTCCGGAATATTCACCTGGTAAAATTGTGGCGATAGCCCTGCATACTTTGCCATTGCGTAGGTCATGACCGAAAGTGAAAGACAATTTGCCTGACCTCGTTCGAAGGTTGTTGCTGCATTGGTGTTGGCTGCGCTTTGATAGCTTAGGCCTAACGCGGCATGGTCAAATATCTGATTGACGAGGTTTCGGATGTTCTCGCGGGTTGTACGTATCTCGGACTGTGTCCGATCCACAAATGCCTGTGCCTCGCTACTCAAAGCAAAAATAGTATGGGAATCTTCCACCGGCGATAGCATATAGGAGGGGAATAAATCATCTCTAAAAACACTGGTCGAAGGCGTTTGAGTAATGTTGCTTTCAACCTGGGTGGCACAACTTGCGCAAAACAGTACGCCTGACATAAACCAAAGCTTTATCCATTGGCTCATAACGACCTCCTGAGCCAGCCCTGGCATTTGAAAAGTTCACGACCTTTTTAGTATAGACGTCATTGGTTAATAAATGTTCATAATCTTTCCCTTATTTACCGGCGTAGATAGGAATGCAAATGCAACACAAACTGTAATTTCAGGAGAAAGAAATGAAAACATCATATATCGCGAGCGCAGCGTTTACCGCTGTCGCATTAACACTTGCTGCGCCGGCAATGGCTAATCATCATAAAGATAAAGACATGATGGACATTGTGGCAACCGCTAAATCAAACCCACAATTCTCAACACTGGCCACTGCTATTCAGGCTGCAGGCATCGGCGATACGCTTAAAGACTCAGGTGATCTTACTGTTTTTGCACCCACCAATGAGGCTTTTGAAGCGCTTCCGTCAGGTAAACTGGATATGTTGTTAAAACCTGAAAACAAAGAAAAGCTGATTGATGTGCTGACTTATCATGTTGTTGAAGGAAAAGTCATGGCCAGTGATGTGATGGATATGGATTCGGCGACATCTCTGGAAGGAAGCGATATTCATATCTCAGTGGATGGCGACACGGTAATGGTGAACGATGCCACAGTCATTAAAGCTGATGTAAAAGCTTCCAATGGTGTTATCCATGCAATTGATAAAGTCATCATGCCTAAGAAGCGCTACTAAGTTTATCCAGGCTGCCATCTCCCGCTGTAAACCAGCTGCTAACCTGCGGCTAAATGCCGCAGTGGGAGGCCTGTTCACTATCATTAGTCTATCAATATCCACTCATTAGCTAATATAAATATTCCCAATCCGGCCAATACGCATCCTGCCAGAACATCCTGCCAGTATTGTAAACGACTATGTTTTCTGAAGAGACGTTCAACCCCTTTAGCTACTGTCACAACAAACAAATCAGAGCCAAACGCGAGTAGCGTATACAGCCCACCGAGCACTAAAAACTGAAGCTGAATATCGACAGCACCAGCGCGGGTAAACTGCGGCAGGAAGGCAATAAAAAACAACACAGTTTTTGGATTTGTCAGCTCCACCACCAGACTTCGCATCATTAGATTTTTGGTAGCCTTGTTCTTCCCATTATCAGTAACGAAGGTATTAGTAGTATCGGCCTGGCGAATTGTTACCCATCCCAACCATACAAGATAAATCGCACCGCACGCTTTGATGAGTAAAAACCATGTCGGGAAATTCATAACTAATGCTGACATGCCAGCGGCGGATAGCATGACATAGATGCAACTACCGATTGCCATTCCCAGTGCCGCTGACACGCCTGCTTGCCAGCCACAACTCAGTGTACTTGCCACGATATAGAGGTTCGAGGGCCCCGGTGAAAGGGTAAGTGTGAGTGTTGCAAACACAAACGCAGTCAGCAGGTGAGCATCTGGCATGATAGTTTTTCCCTTAAAGTGTACTAATAACCGTCTCAATGCGTAGGCACTATATTCGACACATTTCTTTTATTAGTCACTTCGACCGGCTCATCAGGAGCAATTATGATAACGCTTTACCAATATCAGCACTGCCCGTTTTGTTTACGTGCAGACATGGTCGCGAATTACCTCGATATCAGACACCAAAAAGTTTACCTGCTCAATAACGATGAGGAAACGTCAATGCGACTGGTAAACAAAAAGTCTATTCCGATACTGGAGCTGGAAGATGGCACTGCGCTTTGTGACAGTGAAGAAATTATTAGCCGACTGCAAACATTTTCAGAGAATAAAGTAGTAACGGATAAGGTTAATCATGATGAGCAACTTGGTGCTTTTCATGATATCAAAGATGAGATTGATGCCATGCTTTTCCCAAGAACCATTTTGATTAAGCAACCGGAGTTTTCGACGCCCGCGGCGCGTAATTATTTTCAAAGCGAGAAGGAAGCCTTATTAGGCATGAGCTTTGATACGGCCATGGATAACTCCAAAACCTACCAGAACCGCATCGAAAAAACACTTTCAGGTATGTCAGACATTGTTTTACCTTCGCAGCGCGATGACAGTCTAAGTATAGCTGATCTCTATCTATATCCGTGGTTACGAAATCTGACAATGATTAAGAATATCAAAATGAGAGACAACCAGAAGACGTACCTTGAAGAAATTTCCGTACTGACTAACACCATTGGTTATACCGACAGAGCACAGTAAAAGTCTGTTGTAAGGGTTTAAAAAAAACCGTGTTCCGATAATACAGAAGAGGCAATGATGATAGAAAGTTATTGGTGGACGATGACCGGGCTATGGGTCATTTTAATTACCGTGTTTGTTCAGAACTTTGTAGCTGCGGCAGCCCATGGAAAATCTGATAACGCCGTGCCGGGCAAGCTTGACGATGACCTGAGTCATGAGTCATTCGTATTTCGCTCACATCGCACATTCCATAATTCGCTGGAAAACTTATCAGTCTTTGTTTTGCCTTCCCTGCTCGGTATTTTTGTTGGGGTAGATGCTGTTGTGCTCGCAGCACTTGTATGGACTTACGCGCTGGCAAGGCTACTGCACATGGTACTGTATTATGCTATTGCCACAGAGAAAAATCCCAGCCCGCGCAGTTATTTTTTCCTGGCCGGTTGGCTGGCTACGGCGGCACTGTATGTCATCGTAGCGATGAAGCTTTTTTAACCCGAACAAAGTTACAGCACAACGTCCTAACGTACTGAAATAAATAACTGGTTTTTATTTAAAAAGCGGTTCGTTTTATTTAAAGTGGAACAACGATGTAATTAGCGCGCTTAGTTGTAGGGTTATTTCGCCCTGTTTCGTTAGCCTGGCGTGGCAGATAAGGGATGCACGTTGATTTTAAAACAGGATACCGGACGCACGCTTAATGCCTGCACCGTTTTGATTGTGGACGACCAGCCTACTAGCCGGTTAATCATGACTTCTCTATTGGAAGATATCACCCAATGTCATGCAGTGGCTGGCGCCAGTGAGGCCCTGGATTATTGTGCTGCGCAACTACCCGACCTTGTGATCAGCGATGTAAGCATGCCAGAGATGAGTGGCAGGCAGTTGTGTGAGGCGTTGCGTAGTAATCAGCCAACTGCAAACATACCGGTGATGTTTGTTACCGGTTCGGACAGTGACGAAGAGCAGGAAAAGTGCTGGGAAGCAGGCGGTGTTGACTTTGTAACGAAGCCAATTAACGCTACCACCTTTCGCAACCGCGTTAAAACGCAGCTTAATCATAAGATTAAAGCCGACCTGCTAGAGCAGCTTATTTATACAGATCGACTGACCGGCGCCTTCAATCGGCACTATCTGGAAGAGCGCCTGCCTTTTATCGTTAAGGATTGTGAGCGCGAATCACAACCGTTATCTCTGGCCTTACTTGATATCGACTTTTTCAAACAATACAACGATGAATATGGCCACCTGACCGGAGACGAGTGTCTTTGCCGATTGACCAGAGCGGTAAATGAAGCACTGCTTCGCCCGATGGACAGAGTCGTCAGAGTCGGCGGTGAAGAGTTCCTTTTGCTTATGCCAAACACTGCTCTCAACGGTGCTGAAATTGTTTGTAACCGGGTGCTCGAAGCTGTAAGGCGTTTACACATTCCACACATTGGTTCGCCATTTAAAGAAATCACAGTTAGCATCGGGCTTGCGCTTTATCAAACTGGGGCCAGCGAATCGGCCACGGCAGTTATCGCCGAGGCAGACAAACATTTGTACAGAGCCAAAAGCGCCGGGCGCAATCAACTGGTTTTTGAATAACGGAGTGACGTTCTGATGTCTGATACCCCTATTACTTTCAACCGCGAAGGCGCTCTACAGCGACTGATGAATAATGAGACATTGTTAAACCGTATATTGGAAATATTCTTCGGGCAGGCAGAAACCCGTCTTTCAGATATCAGGCAGGACATCCAGCAGGGACGTTATTCAGACGCGCAGGCAACCACGCATGGCCTAAAAGGCAGTGCCGGAGAAGTAGGTGCAGAACGATTGCATCGGTGCCTGGGCGATCTCGAAAAAGCGCTAAAAGAAAATAGCGCTCAGGCAGAAGAGTTATATAAAGTCGCGGTTGTCGAATATCAGCAATTCAGCCAGCAGGCCAGATAGCCCGCTGAAACCTAAAGCTGTCCCACCATATCAAACGACTGCGTACGCTGAGGCGCTGACGGCTGAATATTGAATACAATGAAAAAGATAAACGTGGAATACAGCGTCGCAGCCAGCAGAAAGACCGCGCTGATATCTATCTGCAACATCATTCCAACAGGAATCACCTGTGCAATGGGTAGAAACGCCAGAAACGCTTTGTGATTGAACAACAGCTTCAGCCAGATTTTTTCACCCTGCTGGCGGGAAAGACTAAGCCCGTGACAAAAGTAAGCCAAAACCAGCGGTAAAACCTGACTCACACAAACAGCACTCGCCGCCATAATGATACCGCCAATTGCCACCGCATCCATTGATGATACGTTTTCCGCTGCGCTATTCATCTGTGACAGTTGCACCGCTTCAAGCAGGAAACCGGCTGCCGCATAGCCGGCCCAACTTAGGATGGTAATGCCCAGTGTTGCCGGCAAAATAATCTTTTGCTGAAAAGCCAGTTCGCTCAATAACCCCTGTAGCGAACCGGTTCTGTATTGTGTTGTTATAACAGCCACAGACAGCCAAATCAGCAGCGAGTAAGCGCCCATTTTCAGGGGGAATGCAGTGAATGACACGACAGAAACACCCAGACAAAGCAAAGCGATAACGCCTGCTACAATTGGATGTTTGAAAAGAAATGCTACCAACTCCCTGTACGCATCGATGTAATCCTGCTTTTGAAGATTTGTATTGATTTGCATACTGCTACCCCGACTACTAATGCTGTAAATATATCGGGGATGAGAAAAATTTGAAGCGAGTTAGATTAAACATAGGTATCGCATGGAACAAGCGCGTATACGTGGTAATACGCGCTTTCTATACGCATGCAGGTGCCAGTCGTCCTAACTTGCTGAGTGCGCGATAAAAGTTAGGCTCAGCGCGTTTTTGAGCACTTTTCTCTGGCACGCAGCATCTTTTTGTAATTGATTACTCGTCAACGCAAGGGAAGAAGCATACAGCCTTCCAGTCAACTCTAACCTATCACCTTAGGTCAAATAAAACGCTTATAGAGGCTTTTAGCCAAACTGAAAGTTAAAGACCTAATCTGAATAGAAAAGCAGACTCATACCAAAGCAGAACCTTAGCGATAATCAAAAAATGAAAAACGGGTGAGATGCTACCTTGCGCGCAGCTGAACGACAAAAATCTGCGATTTTTGGCTGGATTAGTCCGCCGGGTTTAAATTTCCAAGGTGTTTAATTAACTACAACAGGAAGAAATACCTTGAGAAGAATGGTGCCCAGGGGCGGGTGAAGCAAGCGCTGTATGCAAAGCACCGCTTTGCGCGCAGCTGAACGACAAAAATCTGTGATTTTTGGCTGGATTAGTCCGCCGAGTTTAAATGCCTAAGGTGTTTGACTAATTACAACAGGAAGAAATATCTTAAGAAGAATGGCGCCCAGAGGCGGGTGAAGCAAGCGCTGTATGCAAAGCACCGCTTTGCGCGCAGCTGAACGACAAAAATCTATGATTTTTGGCTGGATTAGTCCGCCGAGTTTAATTTTCTAAAGTGTTTAATTAATTACAACAGGAAGAAATATCTTGAGAGGGATGGGCCCAGGGGCGGGTGAAGCAAGCGCTGTATGCAAAGCACCGCTTTGCGCGCAGCTGAACGACAAAAATCTATGATTTTTGGCTGGATTAGTCCGCCGAGTTTAATTTTCTAAAGTGTTTAATTAATTACAACAGGGAGAAATATCTTGAGAGGGATGGTGCCCAGGGGCGGGTGAAGCAAGCGCTGTATGCAAAGCACCGCTTTGCGCGCAGCTGAACGACAAAAATCTATGATTTTTGGCTGGATTAGTCCGCCGAGCTCATATTTCTTAGGATTTTAATTATTAACTGAAGGAAGAAATATCTTGAGAGGGATGGTGCCCAGGGGCGGACTTGAACCGCCACGACCGTGAGGTCACTAGCACCTGAAGCTAGCGTGTCTACCAATTTCACCACCTGGGCCAACTACAACAGAATCTGAACGTCTGTCTCGCTGTGGGTGCGCAATTTACGCAAGCAGCGTCATCTTGTCAATCACTTATACGCGTTTTTACCAATTTTTTTTAAGCTTAGCGCGCCGGTATGTGATAACGCTGTTACCGTCGCATTGGTCTTAACGCCTAACTCACTAAGTTGAGCCAGCCATAACTCATAGCAGGCCTGTGCATCGGTTAATGCGTTATGCATTGGCGCATCGGGTAATTTATAGCGTTTTCGACAGTTATCTAGAGTCAGTGTATCCTGAGACAGCGTATTCCCCTGTTTTTTTAACAAATATCCAGCCAGTTGCATTGTATCGACCACCACCAGTGTAATTTCTGCAAGCTGTAATTGACGCGCAAGGCGGCATAGCAGGCCAACTTCGAGCCGGGCGTGGTGACAGAGCAGTACATGCCCACCTAGTAATGGGTACAACTGCTTCATTAAACTGCTGATAGGTTTTCCGCTTTCCAGTGCCGTATCAGTTAACCCATGAATAACCGGGCTTTGCTCCAGCGACTGACTGACTCGGACTGTGGTGTAGAAGCTGGTATGAGGCTCTATTCTGAAGCCCGTCCCGGCTACCCACCCTGCAGAAGTGATGTGCGCGCTATCGATGCTCAGACTGGTAAGCTCAAAATCCAGCGCAAGCATTTTGGTTGTAAGAAGCGATGATGCTGTCCGCTCGTCATTACTTGAGACCCTACCCCGGTTCAGATTGACTAGTTCGCGTATCCAGCTAATCATCCCATTCCGCCACTAAAGTGCATAACAGCAGCTTGCTGCGCCCTGGCTATTGTTTTAAAAGCCGCTTTTAACTGGTGCTTTTCAATTGAGGATAACTGACTAACGCGAACAAAATTATCAGTAGTGTTATTGCTAAGCTGATGCCGCCAGCGTAGCCTGCCAAGAAACAGCCAGATCTCTTTTAAATTTTTGGCATCGCGCTGAGACATATAGCTGTCTGCCGGCAAGGCGTTTAATCGTGCAACCGTGCCGCTTTGCGTCAGGCGCGCTGCAAGCGCATAAAGTCTGGCAAGATTGTTAATAATTGCAACTGCGCCGGTTTTAATATCGATGGCATCGTTAACAGGCGCCTTTTTAGAGAATACAAACTTCTGAAACATGGATAAAGGCACTGACATGTCAGCGGTACTGCGCGCCAGTGCGGCGAGAAAAATACTATCACTGAATAACGGCAATCGCGCCTTTTGCAATGCCTCGAACAGCCTCCGTTCGCCTGCCACCGGTCGCACATCCAGAAAAATATTAAAGTCGAGAATGGCCGAGGGCGTTGGTTGCGCCACCCACTGCTGAGCTTCCTCTATAGCATGGGATAAGGATAACCGTAGCGCTGGATTACTCGCCATAATATTGCCATCGCAAAGCCTGATGCCGCATTTCGCCAAGCCCTTGCACACGTATTCGGCCATACCCGCAAACCACTCGCTTTGCGCTTTATCCGGTGTGTCGGCCAGTAGCAGGCCATTATCCTGATCTGAGCCCATGGTCTGGTCTTCTCTGGCCTGAGAGCCATAGACCAGCCAGCACCACCTGACCGGAGCCTCACCGTGCTCATGACAATAAAAGTCAATGAGTTTACGAGTCATAATATCCGTAGCCTGCGACAACACTTTGCCTGCAATATCAAAATCACCAGGCCGCCTGGCGTGAGAGGCAAAGTAATGGGGGATTTGCCATGCCAGACGCGTTAATTCATACAGACTGGTCGCCTTTACCAGCTCACCGATAATAAACAATACATTCGCCCGTTGCAGACGAATTACATCAGAGGCAGTAATAATGCCTACCGGTTCGTGGGTATTTTTGCGTGTGACCGGCAAGTGGTGAATATTGCGCTCGGTCATTAGTGTCATAGCGTCAAACAATGTTTGTTGCTCGTCAATCATAGCCGGAGCGGGTGTCATGACTTCGCTGACCGGTAACGTGACATCAAGTGCGGCTGCAACAACACGATTTCTGAGATCGCGATCGGTTACGATGCCTGCCAGCTTGTCATTTTGTACAATCAATAATGAGGAAACGCCATGCTCCGACATCGTTTGTGCCGCATTATGAATAGTGGTATCTACGGTAGTCGTGATAGGAGACTGCGTTATCGCTTCATGAAGCGGCTTATAAAGCCATATTGAATTGGAGCTTTGTAACGCATGACTTTGTAGCGTGTCACTCTCCAGCGTTCTGAAAAAAACTTCTACGTCTGCATTTTGTCGCGCCTCGTTGAAGCCTTTTGCACTGATAACACAGATAAGTCCAGCCTCGTCAACATTGACGGTAAGCGGGTCGTGATTGTCATCAATTTGAGCTGAATAGTTAAAGAAGTCACCTTCGGACAAATGTTGTGCGCTGCCCTGCCCTTTTTTAACCGTGAACTGCCCGTTTTCAATCAGATACAAATCCGTGCTGTCACTGGGGATAAGCGATGACACATTTTGCGCTGAAAGATAAATAATACTGGTGTGATGAACAAGTACCTGTAGCGCATCGTCCGACAGGTTTTCAAATGGTGCGGCACGAGAAAGAAAATCAACAATCTGCGGAGAAGCTGTCGTCATAATTTTCACCTCTGCCAGAGAAAAAAGCCCACCTGGCGGTGGGCTTTGCGTATTAATGTGCGGAAGCCTGCCCTGCCCCTTTAGGGTAGCGTATGCTTTCCACCAGCTCCTGAATATCTTCAGGTGCCTCTTTAGTTGATTTAAAGACCAGGAATGCCACTACAAAATTCACCAGCATGCCCAATGTACCAATACCTTCAGGAGATATACCAAACCACCAGTTATCCGGCGTACTCGCCTCAGGATTAATAAACTTAAAGTAAATGATATAGGCTGCAGTAAAGGTAATACCTGCTAACATTCCAGCCACCGCCCCTTTATCATTCATGCGCTTACTGAATATGCCCATGATGATAGCCGGGAAGAAGCTGGACGCTGCGAGGCCGAAGGCAAAGGCGACCACCTGCGCCACAAAGCCGGGGGGATTAATACCAAAATACCCCGCTATGAGTATAGCAATTGCTGCTGCCATCCTTGCATAGAGTAACTCAGCCTTATCCGAAATATTCGGTGCAAAGTTTCGCTTAAGCAAATCATGGGAAACGGATGTCGAGATGACCAGCAGAAGACCGGCTGATGTCGAAAGCGCGGCGGCCACACCACCCGCGGCAACAAGCGCAATCACCCATGCAGGCAAATTAGCTATTTCCGGATTAGCCAGTACCATAATATCGCGGTCAACCTGCATCTCATTGCGCTCATCACCGGAATAGAACATTTTCCCGTCGTTGTTTTGATCGTTCCACTCGATCAGGCCGGTTTTCTCCCAGTTCTTAATCCACATTGGCGCTTCGGCATACTCTGTACCCTGCATTTCAGGCCCGTTGATAGTCTCTATCATGTTGGTACGGGCGAATGCTGCCAGTGAAGGTGCTGTCGTATAGACGATGGCGATAAACGCCAGCGCCCAACCCGCGCTTTTACGGGCGTCACTCACTTTGGGGACAGTGAAGAAGCGAACGATAACGTGAGGCAGGCCTGCTGTACCGACCATCAGAGCAAAGGTAATAAAGAATACATCAATAGTACTTTTCGTTCCGGAAGTATATTCCGTAAACCCGAGATCGACGGATAGCTGATCAAGCTTCTCAAGCAAGAAGACCCCCGACCCGTCCGCGAGCGTTGCGCCAAACCCTGTTTGCGGCAGAATATGGCCTGTTAGCATGATAGAAATGAAAACAGCCGGCACAACATAGGCAAATACCATCACGCAGAATTGCGCCACCTGAGTGTACGTTATCCCTTTCATACCGCCCAGCACGGTGTAAAAGAAAACAATCGCCATACCGATAAGTACACCGGTGATAATATCAACTTCCAGGAAGCGGCTGAAGACAACGCCTACACCGCGCATTTGTCCGGCCACGTAGGTAAAGCAAACAAAGATGGCACAGAATACCGCTACGGTTCTGGCTGTTTGGGAATAATAACGATCGCCGATGAAGTCAGGCACGGTAAACTTACCGAATTTACGCAGGTAAGGTGCCAGACATAACGCCAGCAATACATAGCCACCGGTCCACCCCATCAGATATACCGCACCGTCGTAACCCATAAACGAGATAAGACCGGCCATTGATATAAAGGATGCTGCGGACATCCAGTCGGCTGCAGTTGCCATACCATTTAGAACCGGAGGTACGCCACCGCCCGCTACATAAAAGTCATTTGTCGAACCGGCCCGTGCCCATATCGCAATAGCAATGTATAGTGCAAAGGTACCGCCTACAATTAAGAATGTTAGTGTTTGAATATCCATGGTCTTATTCCTCGTTTACGCCATACTTCCTGTCCAGCGCATTCATCTTTGCCATATAGACAAAAATCAGTGCTACGAACACGTATATCGCGCCTTGCTGCGCAAACCAAAAACCAAGCTTAAACCCAAAGAACTGAATCTGATTAAGCACGTCAACAAACAGGATCCCCGCACCAAACGATACGACGAACCACACAATAAGCAGCTTCACCAAAAGAGAGAGATTCTCTTTCCAGTAAGCGACTTTGTCTTCGTCACTTCTAAATGCCATTATATTTCCCCTCTTACCAGGTTAATTAATTGTTTCTTTTTTACATTTCGCCAACCAATGGTTTTTTCTGTGGTCTGTAGTTTCTGCGACAACTCCCAGATAACAGAAAAAACCTTTGCCAAAGCGGCTTTTACTTACTCTAGACCTGGTCGGGGAATCTACAAATGCGACGATGGTCGTAGGCGCTTGCGTGGCAATAAAGGGTAGAATTTAAACTACGATGTTAAACAGGTGTAAATAGCAATGACATTTGGCTGGATCGCGCTGGCGCTGACTTATCTGGTAGGGCTCTTTTATATTGCCCGATGGGGCGACCGCAACTCTCCTACCGCAAGGTGGCTTACGTCACATCCGGCTATCTATTCACTGGCGCTGGCAATTTACTGCACGGCCTGGACCTTCTTCGGTGCTGTAGGCCAGGCCAGCCAGTATTCGTGGGATTATCTGCCTATTTTGCTGGGGCCGATTCTGGTTTATCTGTTTGGCTACCGGTTTATCAAAAAGCTGATACTGGTAAGTAAGAAACAACACATCACCACGGTGGCTGATTTTATCGCCTCCCGCTATGGCAAACGCCAGACCGTGGCATTATTGGTCACATTGATCGCCTTGCTGGCAACCATCCCCTACATTGCTTTGCAGTTAAAAGCGATTGGTTCTATGTTTCAGTTGCTCACACAGCAGCCGGATACACACATGATAATTATTGTGGCGACCCTGTTTATTGCGGTTTTCGCAATTTATTTCGGCACGAAACAAACTGATGTCACTGAATACCGCCGCGGTCTGATGCTGGCAATTTCTTTTGAATCGTCCATTAAGCTGCTGGCATTGGTGCTGGTTGCCATTGTCGGCTACACCGCATGGGACAATGCGGGCTCGCAGTCGATTTCTGATGCGTTCTTCGCCAAAGCCGCTGCTGAGCAACTTGGCTCGTTCAGCTTTATCTCACAAACCATCATGGCCGCTGCCGCCGTTATTTGTCTGCCAAGGCAGTTCCATGTTGCCATCATCGACAATTTGAACCTGAGCCACCTGAAAACAGCACGTTGGTTGTTTCCCCTTTACCTGACCATCATTGCCACAGTTATTCCTGTTATTGCGGTGGCAGGTAATATTCTTTTTGACCAGAGTACGGTAGAGCCGGATACCTACGTACTCTCACTCGCCATGTACTCAGAATCACTCTTTCTGCAGGTTATTGTTTTTATCGGTGGCCTGTCCGCGGCCACCGCGATGATTATTGTTGCCACTTTGACCTTGAGCACCATGCTGACCAACGATGTGGTACTTCCGCGTGTTTTTGCCCTAAAAGATCACACCCAGAGCAATCGTGATTATACGCGTCATATCCGTTTTATCAGGCGATTGGTTATCGGCTTGATCCTGTTACTGGCGTTTATCTACCACCAGCAAATGACGTACAGCCGCTCGTTACACTCCATTGGACTTATTGCCTTTTCGCTGGTTATACAGCTTTTACCTGCAATAGCCGGGGGGCTTTACTGGAAGCGCGGGCATGCCCACGGGGTTTATGCCGGGCTGCTGGTTGGCCTGACAACCTGGATACTATGGCTGGTTCTGCCGATACTCAATACCGATGCACCCGCACAGGCACAAAATGAATTGCATAGTCAGGGAGCGATGATTAGCCTGGCAGCTAACATTGTGACCTATATTGGCTTCAGCCTGTTCGCCCCAGCGCGGCTGATCGACAAAATTCAGGCAGAAGCATTTGTCTCGCCGACAGACGCCGGCCTCACAGCCCGCGGCAAGCATCCGGTGACAACGACGGCCGATGATTTGATCACCCTGTTATCTACCTTTATGGGCAGTGGACGTTGCGAACAGCTTATTGCTGATTATGAACAGCTCAACAATATTCAGATAACGCGCAATGAAATCCCCGATGAAGACTTTATGTCGTTTTGCGAACGCGCTCTGGGTGGCGTAATCGGCGCAGCCAGTGCAAAGGTGCTTATCGACAGTATCACCCGGGGTAAAAAGCTCGACTTCGCCGAAGTTATTAACTTTTTCGACGATACGACGCAGGCCATGCAGTTCAATATGACTGCGCTGCTTACCTCTCTGGAAAATATCGATCAGGGTATCAGCGTGGTCGATAAGCACCTGAATATGGTGGCCTGGAACAAAAAGTACACCACGCTATATCCTTATCCGCAAGGTATGTTAACGGTAGGTACGCCGGTGGAGAAACTGGTGCAATACAACGCCGAGCGAGGTGAATTCGGCGCGGGTGATATCAACGAGCAGGTAGATAAGCGCATGGAGCATTTACGCGCTGGTACCCCTCATCGTTTCACCCGTCAGCGCGGAGACGGCCGGGTTATCGAAATGGTAGGTAACCCGCTTCCCGGCGGTGGCTTTGTAACAAGCTTCACCGATATTACCGGTCACATCGAAATTCAGCAGGCGCTGGAAGAATCGAATATTGATTTGGAAGCCAGGATTAAAAAGCGTACCGAAGAAGTTCACTCTATTAATGCCGAGCTTCGTCTTGAGATTGAGCGGCGCTCGGAGGCCGAAAAGGAACTGATACGAGCAAGAAAGGCAGCAGAAGATGCAAACGCCAGTAAAACCCGTTTTCTGGCACTGGCCAGTCACGATGTACTGCAACCGCTCAATGCAGCCAAGCTTTATGTCAGTGCGCTGGAAGAAGCAAACCTGTCAGGTAATATGCAGGATATTGTAAAAAAGCTGTCCCATAGCGTCTCGTCCAGTGAAACCCTCATTGCAACCCTGCTGGATATTGCCCGGCTTGATCAGGGCGAGTTAAAGCCCACGCTGGAGCCGGTTAACTTGCGTGAGCTGCTTACGCCGCTGGCTGACGAAATGAAAATGCGCGCCAGCGAAAAGCAGCTCTATTTACGCGCAAGAATCAACGACTGCTGGGCGATGGCGGATAAGACGTATCTTTATCGGGTAGTCCAGAACCTGCTTTCAAACGCGGTAAAATATACCCAGTCCGGCCGGATTTTATTGCGGGTGACATCCTGTGATAAGCAAGTCACTATCAGGGTATACGACTCTGGCGTGGGGATATCAAAAGAGCATCAGGGGCTCATATTCAGTGATTTTTATCGCACCAATGATACACAGGGTCAGGGCGTTGGCCTTGGCCTGGGTGTGGTGAGACGCCTTAGCATGCAAATGAAAGGAAATATCAGTGTCACCTCTACACCGGGAAAAGGCAGCTGCTTTTCACTCGTTCTGCCTCAGGCATCGCAGAGACAGAAGAATCTTCCTAATCGTATTGGCCGCCCGGCGCAGTTTCAGGGCTTGCGGGTACTTTGTGTAGATGACCAGCAGGAAAACCTTGATGCCCTTCGCACGCTGCTGGAGAAATGGGGGGTCAAAGTCGTCACCGCCGATAACTGGGATGATGCACTTACGCAGGCAGATATTTTCTCACCCCAGATTCTCCTGATGGATTACCAGTTGAGTGAACATCACAATGGCCTGGACCTGATTGACGCAATTCGTCAGCACTTGAACATTGTATTGCCGGCTACGCTCATTACAGCCAATCAGGAACAATCTCTGTTAGATACCGCAAGGGAACAGGGGGTGAACTACCTGAGCAAGCCGATAAAGCCGGCGAAGCTGCGCGCGCTACTGCAAAGTATGACCCGTTATATCAAAGAAGCCTCGGTACAAAACTAGTGCGTACAGCGGTATTACAAAAGTTTACGACCGTTACCATGAATTTATTTTGCTTATCGGTAATACTGAGCCATGGTACCTTCAAACTTTTGTGTTGCTCAATCAGTACAAAAGTTAAACTATAACACTGATATTAAGGAACCTTGCGATGCGTATCGCAATACTCTCAAGAAATCCAAAATTATATTCTACAAAGCGACTTCAGGAAGCCGGTCAACAGCGTGGTCATGAGATAGATGTCATAGATACGATGCACTGCTATATGGATATTACCAGCGCACGCCCTTCTGTTCGCTACAAAGGCAAAAGATTGCCCAAGTATGATGCTGTCATACCGCGTATAGGCGCGTCGGTGAGCTTTTATGGCACTTCGGTTGTCCGACAGTTTGAAATGATGGGCACTTACAGTATTAACGAATCGGTGGCTATCAGTCGCTCAAGAGATAAATTACGCTCCCTGCAGCTTTTATCGCGCAAAGGGATCGGTATGCCGCGTACTGGGTTTGCTCACCACCCTGATAAAATTGACGATCTTATAAAGAATGTGGGTGGCGCGCCGGTCGTCATTAAGTTGCTGGAAGGCACTCAGGGTATTGGTGTGGTGCTGGCCGATACTGCAAAAGCAGCCGAGTCCATCATTGAAGCCTTTATGGGGCTTAATGCCAGTATTCTGGTACAAGAGTATATTAAAGAAGCCGGTGGGTCTGATATTCGCTGCTTCGTGGTGGGTGGCAAAGTCGTTGCAGCCATGAAACGGCAGGCTGCGCCAGGCGAATTTCGCTCTAATCTGCATCGGGGCGGTTCAGCCAGCCTGACTCGCTTGTCGCCGGATGAGCGCAAATGCGCGGTGGATGCGGCACGAACCATGGGCTTAAATTGCTGTGGTGTAGATATTCTGCGCTCTAACAGCGGGCCGGTGGTCATGGAAGTTAACTCATCGCCAGGGCTGGAAGGTATCGAAAATGCCACTAGCAAAGATGTGGCTGGAATGATAATTGAGTTTATTGAAAAAAATGCGACACCTAACAAAACAAAGACACGAGGGAAAGGCTAGTGGCAGATGCTGATTTAGTCATCGGGGGTGTTGCTGTCTCTCCCGGGCAAACGACCAAAATTCAGCTTGAAATGCCGCCGTTGTACACGGCGACGAATATGAGTATTCCGGTTTATGTTAAGCGTGGAAAACGCCCTGGCCCAACCATGTTTGTCAGTGCAGCCATTCATGGCGACGAGCTCAATGGTATTGAAATCGTTGCACGACTTATCCGCTCTAAATCTATCGAGCGTATGCGCGGAACATTAATTGCTGTACCCATGGTCAATGTGTACGGCGTATTGAACCAGTCACGCTATCTGCCAGATCGCAGAGACTTAAACCGATGCTTCCCGGGTAGTAAGAAAGGGTCATTGGCAGCCAGACTTGCACATTTGTTTTTCACAGAAGTGGTGTGCAAATGTGATGTCGGTATTGACCTTCACACCGGCGCCATTCACCGAAGTAACATTCCTCAGATTCGGGCAAACCTGGATGATGAAGAAGTGATGGAAATGGCCAAGGCCTTTGGCGTGCCCGTTGTATTAAATGCGGATATACGCGATGGTTCATTGCGTCAGGCGGCCAGTGAAGCCGGCGTGAAAATGCTGCTTTATGAAGCCGGTCAGGCATTGCGCTATGACGAATTTTCAGTCAGAGCTGGCGTAAAAGGCGTTATCAACACCATGCGGCATTTGGGTATGCTGAATAAGCGTAAGAGCAAAGGCCATGATATTCAGCGCTTCATCGCCCATCAAAGTGGCTGGGTACGCGCATCTGAAAGCGGGTTTGTCACGCATTTGGCACAGTTAGGTGACCACGTTGAAAAAGGTGACCGGCTGGCTGTTATCGCCGACCCGTTTGGAGAACCGCAAGCCACCATTATTTGCCCCGCAGAGGGGGTGGTAATTGGCAAGCAAAATATCCCGCTGGCTCAGGAAGGTGAGGCAATTTATCATGTTGCCTATTTCAGCCGTGCTGAGGCGGTTGCAGAGCATGTGGAGCTACTTCAGGATAGCCTGGTGCCCACAGAGCAAGCAGTTTCTGAATAAAGGAATTGAGTAGTGAGTACATCTGATACACAACAAAAAAGCATTGTTGGCGCGCTCGAGTTATGTAATTTGCCAGACCTGGCAATCACATCACTGCATGTGCGCGTTGATAGTGGCGCCGCTACCTCATCGCTACACGTTGATAATATTGAAGAGTTCGATAAAGACGGCGATTTGTGGGTAAGTTTCGATATTCACCCAGACATTCATAATGTTGAGACTGTCACCCGCCGCCAGGCGAAGGTGCTGGCTCAAAAACGCGTGAAGAGTTCTACCGCAACCCGCGAGCGCAGGTATGTGATTCAAACGCCTATCGAAATGGCCGGGCAACGCTGGCAAATCCAGTTGACGTTAACCGATCGCTCAGAAATGACCTATCTTATGTTGTTAGGCCGTGAGGCCATGGCTGGGCGGCTTATCGTTGATCCGGAGTTTGACTATCTGCTATCTGCAGATACAGACCACTAACCGATAATCCATTTTAAGAACGTTATCAGTTGAGCTGTCAGGGGCGTTGCTCTGGCGGCTCCAGTTCTAACTGAGATGCAATCAGAACGGCTTGGGTACGGTTGTTTATCCCCAGCTTTTTAAAAATAGCGGTAACGTGTGCTTTTACCGTTGCCTCTGCAATATCAAGGTTGTAACCAATCTGCTTGTTAAGTAATCCGTCACGCATATAACAAAGCACCTTGTACTGGGATGGCGTCAGACTGGAGACTTTGTCGGCCAGCT
The DNA here is from genome assembly GCF_006228385.1 of Salinimonas iocasae. Classification (GTDB taxonomy): domain Bacteria; phylum Pseudomonadota; class Gammaproteobacteria; order Enterobacterales; family Alteromonadaceae; genus Alteromonas; species Alteromonas iocasae. Next base: position 593,030 of record NZ_CP039852.1, on the reverse strand, counting down.
CGCTGAAACTTTCGTCCACTTCTTCAAGATGATCAGTTACCGACTCAGGCACCCAGATGTCGCCGTCCAGAATAACCTGTACCGCTTCGGCAATATCAGCGGAGCTGGCTGTCTTTGGAATAAACCCTAACGCACCAACGCCAACTATCTTAGAGATTATGGCCGCATCCTCAGTTCCTGAAACCACTGCTACCGGTAATCCGGGAAAAAGCTTTCTGATATGAAGTAATCCGAATAAATCATTACTGCCGGGCATGTGAAGGTCCAGCAGTAATAAGTCGATATCTTCGTTTTGCAGTAATGATACGGTGTGGTTAAGATCGCCGGCCTCGAGCACCCTCAAGTCCGGCAGATTCAGCGATAACGCGCCTTTCAGCGCATCCCGATACAGCGGATGATCATCTGCAATAAGCAGCGTTATCATGATGTTCCCTTACTTATTAAGCCTTTGCTCAATGAGTGTATCAACAACTGACGGATCCGCCAATGTGGATGTATCACCAAGTTGGTCATGCTCATTGGCCGCGATTTTCCGCAGAATCCGACGCATAATCTTACCCGAACGCGTTTTTGGCAGTCCCACTGACCATTGAATCATGTCAGGTGTGGCAATTGGGCTTAGTTCCTGACGCACCCAGTCACGCAGCTCCTTGGTAAGCGCGTCATCCGGTTCAACACCTTCATTGGGCGTGACATAAACATATATACCCTGCCCCTTGATATCATGAGGGTAGCCCACTACAGCGGCTTCTGCGACTTTACTGTGCGCCACCAACGCACTTTCAATCTCGGCGGTGCCCAGTCGATGCCCCGATACATTAAGAACATCATCTACCCTGCCGGTTATCCAGTAATAACCGTCTTCGTCGCGCCGCGCGCCATCGCCGGTAAAGTACACCCCTTCATAAGCACTGAAATAGGTATTTATAAAGCGCTCATGATCGCCATAAACGGTTCTGGCCTGACTTGGCCAGCTATCCTTAATCACGAGGTTACCTTCCGCTTCGCCATCCAGCTCGTTGCCATCTGCGTCAAACAGTGCCGGCTGAATACCAAAAAACGGACGCGTGGCTGACCCTGGTTTGAGCGTAGTAGCGCCCGGTAACGGCGTAATCATGTGGCCGCCAGTTTCTGTCTGCCACCAAGTATCCATGATAGGACAGCGACTTTGACCCAGAACGCGATAATACCACTCCCAGGCTTCCGGATTAATTGGCTCGCCAACGGTTCCCAGAATTCTCAGTGAAGATAAATCGCAGCCCTCAGCCGGCTTATCACCATGCGCCATAAGCGCACGGATTGCAGTGGGTGCAGTATAAAAGCTGTTGACCTTATATTTCTCAATAACCTGAGCAATACGGGTTACATCCGGATACGTCGGCACCCCTTCAAAGAAAACCTGTGAAGCACCATTTATCATCGGTCCGTAAACCATATAACTGTGCCCAGTGATCCAGCCAACATCAGCAGAACACCAGTAAACATCGTCCTGCTGGTAATCAAATGCATATTTAAATGTAAGCGCAGTATAAAGCAGGTAACCGCCCGTAGTGTGCACCACACCTTTTGGCGTACCTGTCGAGCCCGACGTATACAGAATAAAAAGCGGATCTTCTGCATTCATCACTTCTGGCTCACATTGCGCAGAGCAATCATCGATAAGCGCTTCCCAGGCGACATCTAAGTCATCATTCCAGGCAACGTCTCCACCGGTTAGCTTGTGACAAATAACATTGGTGATAGAAGGACACGCGCCATTTGATAGCGCTTTATCAACATTTTGTTTTAGTGGCACGCTGCGTCCACCACGGCGCCCCTCATCACAGGTAATGACAATTTTCGCAGCACTGTCATTAATGCGGTCGGCTATTGCATTGGGCGAGAAGCCACCGAATATTACTGAGTGAACCGCCCCTATTCTGGCACACGCGAGCATGGCATAGGCAGCGTGAGGGACCATCGGCATATAGATAGCGACACGGTCGCCTTTCCCTACACCCAGTTTTTTTAGACCGTTCGCCAGCTTACATACTTCGTAATGCAGTTGCTGATAGGTAATTTCTTCGTTGTCTTCAGGAGAGTCTCCTTCCCAGTACAGCGCAACTTTTTTCGCATCGTTTGCCAGATGCCGGTCAATACAGTTGTAGCTGGCGTTAATTTCGCCATCCTCAAACCACTTAATTGACACATCATCTTTTCCAAAATGCGTGTTTTTTACTTTGGAGGGCTTAGTATACCAATCAAGAAATTCGGCGTGTTTACCCCAAAATCCTGACGGATCCTCTACCGATTCCTTGTACATTTGCGTATATTGCGCTTCGTCCAAATGGGTGGATTGCTTGATTTGTTCGGGAACAGGATACGTCTTAGTGGCTGTCATAATGTGCGCCTCCGGTTTAAAAATTCGATTTCAGCATATTGATACATCAATTTAGCGGGTATTGATTAAAGCAAAATGAGACTTTGGTCTTACCGCAAACAGCCTGTTAATCAACTGACTAAGTTTTGCACTTGCGACTTTAGTCTTATGCGACTATCCGCCTATTTCCAATAAACAGGGAATAGTCCACCCTAACAGACATTCACGAATTTTTAACATAATTGTAACCAATTACATTGTAGACGGGACAGACTGATGAAACACACAATGAAAAAAACCGCCGTCGTTTGCGCATTGTCTTCGCTGGGATTTTGTGCAAGTGCAGCCACGCTGGGAAATACCGATGTTGCTTTTTCTGGCTATATCAAGGCTGATGCCATGGTCTCTGACTATTCTGACGGGTCGCTGCCCTCCGGTAGCATTGGTCGCGACTTTTATATTCCATCATTAACGCCCGTAGGCGGGCCTGATGAAGATGTACAGTTTGATGCACACATCAGACAATCACGCTTTCGCTTTGCTACTGAAACGCCTACTGAAAGCGGCGATAGCATCAAAGGCGTGCTTGAGCTCGACTTTATCGTAACCAGCGGTGGTGATGAGCGCATCAGTAACTCTTATTTGCCCCGTGTCCGCCACGCGTATCTGCAATATAAGAACTGGCTGGTAGGTCAAACATGGACCACCTTTATGGACGTGTCGATTCTGCCTGATTCACTGGACTTTATCGGCGTGACCGATGGCGTTACATTCGGACGTCAAACCATGGTTCGTTATACCAACGGTGGGCTTGAAGTCGCACTTGAGAACCCTGAAACCACTGTCACTCCATTTGGTGGCGGTGGCCGCATTGTAGCTGATGATAACTCAGTACCAGATCTTATTGCTGCATACACTATTCGCGATGACTGGGGGCATTTTAAAGTTGCCGGATTAATGCGTCAGCTTTCCTACAATGATGGTGCATTGGTAGACGCAGATGAAACCGGCTACGGCATTGCGTTATCAAGCAAAATTAATCTGGGCGCCGACGATATCCGCATGATGTTTAATACCGGCGCCGGCATGGGTCGCTATTCTTCACTTAACTCAGCAAACGGCGCGGTTATCACCCAGAACAATGATCTTGAGACGATTGATTCATACGGCTATTCAATCGCTTACCGCCATGTATGGAGTGAACGCTCACGGTCATCAATCATGTTTTCTGCCCTGAATATTGATAACGATACCAGTCTGACTGGAATGGGAGTAACTGAGAGCTCTTATAGCACCCGGATAAATTACCTGTACTCTCCGGTAGCTGCACTAACACTGGGCGCCGAGTACACATTCGCCCAACGTGAGATTGAAGCAGGCCTGGAAGGCGATATGAATCGCGTTCAGGTTTCAGCAAAGTACGCGTTCTAAAGAAACAAAAAGGCGACTACGGTCGCCTTTTTTCATTAAATACAGTTACTCAAAAAGCAATCGGAAAGCGCCGGAATGTTTCGTCGATCTTTTGCAGCGTTTCTGCTGATAACTCAACACTAAAGGCCTCAATATTCTCTTTAAGCTGCAATGTTGATGTTGCTCCGATGATTGTCGACGTCACGCCTGGTACTTGCTGACACCAAACAAGCGCCAACTGCGAGGGCGTTATACCGGCACTCGTTGCAATCTTCATATATGCATCTGTGGCCTCTCGTGCCAGCGGGGTATCGCGAAATAACCCCTGGCGCTGTACGTAGGTCCATCGAGACCCTTCCGGCCGAGCACCATTTTGATATTTCCCACTTAGCATTCCTGTAGCCAGCGGCGACCATGGCAAATAGGCAATATTTTCCAGATGACACATTTCTATCAGATACGGCCAGTCTTTAGCATGCAACAGATTAAATTCATTCTGAATTGAAACCGGGCGTGGCACACCGGTTTCTTCGCATAACTTAAGAAATGTATGAATACCCCATGGTGTATCATCTGACAATCCCCAGTACCGGATCTTCCCTTTCTCTATTGCCTCCCCCAGGGCGAGGACAATGCTCCGCATCTCCTCAATTTCCTTTATCTTGTCCAGGTGCTCTGGGTTTGTCATGCCTACCCACTGCTTTCCGAAATGGGGGGAGGTTCGGTTTGGCCAGTGCAATTGATAAACATCAATAACGTCAGTGTTCAAACGAGTGAGCGAGGCTTCTATTGCGGGTAGGATGGCCTCGCCAGTAATGTTCTTACCATTACGGATCCAGTCGATGCCGCCACCGGCAATTTTCGTCATTACAATGAGGTCCTGACGTTTTTGCTGATTTCGTGAAAGCCAGTCGCCTATACACCGTTCAGTATCCGCGTAAGTCGGTGCATTAGGTGGAACCGGATACATCTCGGCAGTGTCCAGCACATTGATGCCTGCGTCCAGCGCTATGCCCATTTGCTCATCAGCATCCTTCTGCGTATTCTGGATGCCCCAGGTCATGGTACCTAAACAAATCTCTGAAACCGTAAGCTCACTGCTTCCTAACTGGTGGTATTTCATTACTCTCCCGATGATGACTTTCGTCATTCTGCTGATTAACGCGATATTGCCGTCGGAGCGCTGCCTGCGTTTCTGCCAGTTGCATTTCCATATCTCGTCGAGACTCAACCATTTCATTGGCCAGCTCGGCCAACGATTTGAATTCTGCAAAACCCAATTGCTTTGGGTCAATTCTTTGATACTGGCGCTTGCAGCGATAAAAAAACATAACAAAATTAGCAAACGCACTGTGAAAAGTCGCGAAGCTTTTGATCAATAACAGAATCAATACGACTGAAGTAAATAACGCGATGCTGAGACTATATAAACGAACCTGGTCTGTTTGTTTATTTATGAGCGGCTGAAATGCCGTATCCACATGTTCAAGCTGTGCTTCAACATCGTGTGCCTGTTGGCGAAACTGACCACGCAACCCTTTATTGTGCGTTATCCCCATATCCCTGGTCGCGTTGGTAAGTCGGGTGAAAAGTTGTATGTAATTATTGAGGAGTACCTTTTCGTTATCTGTGTCCGACTGAAGCGCAAGCGTCTCTGCTATGCGATAAAAGCGTGTTGAAGATTCGCTATCATTGAACAACATATACTCACGCGCCGCTACCCGAGCTTCTGCAAGAGCTTTGTCACTGGCAACAATAGGAGCCAGTTGTTGCTCCACCTTCGACAGCTCCCCCTTGAGGCCGAGCGTTTTTGTTAAGCCGATTTCAGACTGAAGCTGAATTACCTGACTGAATAGCCGCTGATAGTCGAACATGCTTTGCGCTAATTGCCCGGCAAGGTCGTCAGGATAGCCATGTTCTTTCATCATCGGGACAAAGCGGGCTAAATGCTGGTTAAAAATATCAGCTCGGCGGGTGAACCGATGGTAATAATCGATTTCGTGACGTAGCAGAAAATCTTTTTCATGTCGGCGCATTTGTAGTAAATCTTGCCCCAGCCGGAGCAACAATTCGCGCTGCTGATGCAAAGAAACAAGTTTTTGAGTAAAAAAATGCTGGCTAATGACGAGTAATGACATGCCCAATACACATATCAAAAGCATCAGGAGTAATCGGGATTTTATCGAATCAAACTTCATGTTCGTTTATCGCTAGGAAACAGTGCGATAACTGTAAACACTGAATATGAACAAAGCATTGCAGCGGCATCAAAATAGCAGACAGCTACCTATATGCAAAAACGTAAGAATCCAGGTTTTGTCAGCTTTAGAGGTGGGCGGTAAATAGAAAGCATTACGCTGAAATCTTCTGGACGATGTCACGAACACAAAAAAGGCCGCTTGCGCGACCTTTTTTTAAGTGACTAAGTGTCAGCTAAGATTATTCAAAAATCTTCGCTACAACACCAGCACCTACTGTACGACCACCTTCACGGATTGCGAAGCGCAGACCTTCGTCCATCGCGATTGGTGCAATCAGTTCTACTACGAACTTCAGGTTGTCACCAGGCATTACCATTTCAACGCCTTCTGGAAGCTCTACAGCACCCGTTACGTCAGTTGTACGGAAGTAGAACTGTGGACGGTAACCTTTGAAGAATGGCGTGTGACGGCCACCTTCGTCTTTGCTCAGTACGTATACTTCTGCTTCGAACTTCGTGTGAGGAGTGATTGACCCTGGCTTCGCCAGAACCTGACCACGCTCAACTTCGTCACGCTTAGTACCACGCAGAAGAACACCAACGTTCTCACCTGCACGGCCTTCGTCCAGAAGCTTACGGAACATCTCAACACCGGTACAAGTCGTCTTCGTAGTATCTTTCATACCTACGATTTCGATTTCTTCACCAACTTTGATGATACCTTGCTCTACACGACCTGTTACTACTGTACCACGGCCTGAGATTGAGAATACGTCTTCGATTGGAAGAATGAACGGCTTATCGATTGCACGCTCTGGCTCTGGAATGTATGAATCCAGTGCTTCGCCCAGCTCGATAATTTTCTTTTCCCACTCTTCGTCGCCTTCCAGCGCTTTCAGTGCAGAACCTTTGATTACCGGCAGGTCATCACCTGGGAATTCGTATTCGTTAAGAAGTTCACGAACTTCCATTTCTACCAGCTCAAGCAGCTCTTCGTCATCTACCATGTCACATTTGTTCATGAACACGATGATGTGAGGAATACCTACCTGACGACCCAGAAGGATGTGCTCACGAGTTTGTGGCATAGGACCATCTGTCGCAGCTACTACAAGAATACCACCGTCCATCTGCGCGGCACCAGTGATCATGTTCTTAACGTAGTCAGCGTGTCCAGGACAGTCTACGTGCGCGTAGTGGCGAGTAGGCGTGTCATATTCAACGTGTGAAGTAGAGATGGTGATACCACGTGCTTTTTCTTCTGGCGCGTTATCGATCATATCGAATGCGCTTGCTGAACCACCGTAGGTCTTTGCAAGAACTGTAGTGATCGCTGCAGTCAGAGTGGTTTTACCGTGGTCAACGTGGCCGATTGTACCCACGTTTACATGGGGTTTCGTACGTTCAAACTTTTCTTTTGCCATTTTCTATTATCCCAGCAAAGTTACATGAAAACTGTAAATTATATGTTCAATATATATGAGCTGGGGAGAAGAATGGTGCTGATAGGCAGATTTGAACTGCCGACCTCACCCTTACCAAGGGTGCGCTCTACCAACTGAGCTATATCAGCACTAAATGGAGCGGGCAGCGGGAATCGAACCCGCATCATCAGCTTGGAAGGCTGAGGTAATAGCCATTATACGATGCCCGCGATCCTAATTCTCTGGCCACCTCATAGAAAAAGTGGTGGAGGGGGCAGGATTCGAACCTGCGAAGGCTGAGCCGGCAGATTTACAGTCTGCTCCCGTTGACCGCTTGGGTACCCCTCCAGAGATTGATGGTGCCGACTGCCGGAGTCGAACTGGCGACCTACTGATTACAAGTCAGTTGCTCTACCAACTGAGCTAAGTCGGCACTGCATCAAGTGGGTGCGCATTCTAGAGTAAACATTTACTCAGTGCAATAGTCTTTTTGAAATTTCTTTCAAATTTTTCTGAGTGTTGAAGCAGTTATCATCATTCAGAAACCAGCGCCGGAAAATCATTTCTGGCGTAGCGGGCAAGACCATGCACCACCAAATTCGCGACGAGGATGCTACCATCGAATTGCGCGAATGCAAGCATATTTTTGCCCCCTCCCCCGATAATTACGGAAAAGTCGGTTTGATTGCTCGACAAATAATCAACTGCGCTTAAATAAACACCTCGCACCGCCGCCTGACAGCCCATCGCCACACATTCTTCTGTATCGGTACCGGGCTGAAATTGAGTGGGAATTTCGCTATTTGCCGACACTCTGGCGGTATTTTTTACCAAAGCATCTCGCATAATGCCGTAACCCGGCGCAATCCAACCGCCCAGATGTTGACCATCTTTTACAAAGTCACAGGTTATAGCAGTGCCGATGTCGATGACTGCAAAAGGCTGAGTGGTCATTTCGTGTGCTGCGAGCATTGCCAACCAGCGATCTACTCCCATTTTCGAGACATCAGAATATGCATTAAGCAAAGAAAATTGTTCTTTCTGGGTCTCAATAAGACGAAATGTAATTCCGATCTCGTTACAAAACGTGCGGAACTGGTCTTCAATACTTTGATCGCCTACATTTGCCAGGTAGATACAAGCAATACGCGGATATTGGCGTAGGGCCTGAACACATGACTTTGCGGAATTTGCGGTATGAAGGGAAGTTTTAACTGCATCCAGACCGACATATTTTATTGATGTGTTACCTGCATCAATAAGAATTATCTGACTTTCAGTGACCACGCAGGCTTACCTCGCCGCCATGGAATCGCATAATGCCATCTCTTGTTTCTACTAGCAGCGCACCGCTCTCATCAACGCCACGGTCAATTCCGCTAAAACGCTTATCGCCCATTTGCAGGACAACCGTTTTATCTGCGTATAAGTCGAGTGACTCCCAGTAGGGTACAAACTTACCAAAGCCGTAAGAAGAGAATTCGTCGAGATAATGCCACAATGATTCTATCAGTGTTGCCGCCAGCAAGTTGCGGTCAACGCCGGCTGTCAACACGCTGGCAAGGTCAGTATGCGGCTGACCAACATCATACTGGTCCTGAGGTACATTGATATTCAGCCCTACCCCAATCACGCAGTGTGCAGTTGCGCCTATTTGCCCTTCAACTTCAATAAGCACCCCGGCAAGCTTTCTGCCGTGCAAATAGATATCGTTCGGCCACTTGACCTGCGCATCCTCTACCCCTACTTTTCTTAATCCCTCACATATCGCTACTCCTACAAGTAACGATAAGCCTGCCATACTTTGATAGCCATCGGGGAAAGACCAGTACATCGAAAAGGTAAGACTGCCACCTACTGGCGCCAACCATTGCCTACCATGGCGTCCACGCCCGTCGGTTTGAATTTCAGCCAGGATAGCGTCACCATTAGCCAGATCATCTCGCTTTCGCGTGATGCGACTTTTAATTTCTGAATTTGTAGATGACAGCACAGGTGCTACCTGCACAAGCGCCAGTCCTGAGTCATGGATATGCTTAGTGATTTTATCGGCATTTAGTAAATCGAACGGTTGATTGAGCCGGTATCCTTTTCCTTTTACTTTAAACACATCAAGCCCCCAGTCTGACAACTGGCTGATGTGACCCGCTACGGCTGTGCGTGAAAGATTAACTTCCTGTGCGATTGTTTCGCCTGAATGAAACTGGCCATCAGAAAGCAACGCCAGTATGTGCTGACGAATAATTTTTGATGCTTGCTTCATAATGTTACCAGTCCTTCTTTACCCAATAGGCGTACTTCGGGTTCCAATGGTACACCGAACCTTGATTCCACAGCAGCCATGATATCCTGCGCCATTTTAATAACATCTTTTCCTGTCGCATTTCCAAGATTTGTAAGTACTAGCGGTTGAGTTGGGTGGCACCGTACATCCCCTGTCTGCTTGCCCTTAAATTCGCATTGATCGATTAACCAGGCGGCGGGTATTTTCACCTGGTTCCCACCAATATTATAAAACGGAATCTCAGGGTTCTCTTCTTTCAACGTGTTAAATCTGGCGACATCGATAACCGGATTCTTAAAAAAGCTACCGGCATTACCCAGTTTATCAGGGTTCGGTAACTTACTGCTTCTGACACTGATAACCTTTTCAAAGATCGTATGTGGCGTAGGGTCTGATAGTGTACTCAATTCACCATAACTAGTGTTGAGCTGATAGTTTTTCGGTAATACAAAGTTCACGTGAGTGATGATGACTTTGCCCAAAAGCTCCTGTTTAAAGACACTATCGCGATAGCCAAAGCAACACTCATCATGACTTAGGATAACTACATTGCCGCTTGCTCTGTCGACCATCTCGACAGTTTCAATAAAAGTACCAACCTCCAGTCCGTACGCACCGATGTTCTGTATCGGAGACGCACCGACGGAGCCAGGTATAAGGGCCAGGTTTTCCATCCCATGCCACCCCTGCTCTAAAGCAGTTGTTACCAACCGATGCCAATTTTCACCAGCGCCAACACGAAGATGGAAAGCTGCATGACTCTCGCTTACCTCAAGTCCTTTTATATGGTTTAGCAACACTGCACCACTATAGTCTTCAATGAAAACCGTGTTGCTGCCCTCCCCAAGTAAATAATGATGGGGATATCGATCACACAGTGAGACGGCCGAAGACGCGTCTTGAAAAACTTCTAGCTCCTGACAGTGAGCGTTCAGACTGAAGGTATGATGATTACGTAATACAGGCACCGGACACCTTAAGCGGTTATTCTGAGTGACGACATATTAGGTTATGCGCGCGTAGATGGGAAGGTAGCAGCGAGGATTGTTGATCACGGAGATTACCGGTGACGGGCTTGAAACTTATTTAGAGACGCTACCGCTTTCTCATCTTTGATGTTTTTAAACGATCTAGTTAATAGCGCTTCATCCTTCTTGTCGCTGTTCTCCACGATAATCAATACTTTTTCGTATGTTTCTTTGACAAAGTTCTGTGCTTTTCTAACTTCTGTTTCCTCAAGCAATTCCTTCAAAACATTCTGCATATGTTGTTGGTATTTGTAGAAATTATCAGCATCGAAGTTTATGGTTATCGCGTCGTCTTCATCGGAATATCCTTTACGGTTGCCTTTAATTTTTACTTTGCCCTCATCTGGGAATTTTGGTCGACCGCGACCCAGTGTTGCAATGTATTCGACTTCGCTTCTGTAGTACCGATGAATAATGAAATATGGTTTAACAGGTTGTTTCAGCTCGATATCTGGTGCACGTGAAAACGCATCATTGATATGTTTAAAAGTCTCACCCGATGCATTTCTATAATCTAAAAACGGATTTACAATATTATGTGGATTAAGTCGGTAATAGGGCGAACGGGTATCAATGATTGATTTGACTTGTGGCCTACGCTGAACTTGAACTTGTTGTGATATAGCTGGCCCAAAATGGTTTTCTGGTTCGTATTTATTCGCCCACTCAAAGGAAATCACGTCACATCTGCTAATCGAATTCAAACAGTCATGAATAGTTGAATTCAGATCTTTTGACACCCAAAATTCATCTATATCCAGGAAGCAAATATGAGAAAAGCCTTCCTTTCTTGCTTTCACAATTGCTTCTCTGTACAAGCCAACTTGAGGGTTTCCTTTGTAGCTGTTAAAAAAAGCATCGGCATCTCTGATAGTTACCTGCGAAAGCTCAGAAAACTTAGATAATATAGATAAGCTATTGTCACTCGTTCGATTGATATTTATTTCAATATGATCGAAACCGAAGTATAGGTGATGGGCAATCCACTCAGGCAGGTAAGCGGCTTCATTCTTTGCTATGGCAACCAACTTTACTTTCGTCGTCTTCTTATTGAAACGGTCAAAGTAGTGTTTTCTTTTAGCGGCAGCAAATTCAATCCCTGTCCGAAGACTGTCTTTTAGAAGCTTTTTCACTGCTCCAGTTTTCCTTAAATAAAGTTTTCGTATCACGCGCTAATGATATCAGAAAAGCTCAAATCAATTACTACTCCGTAAGCCTTTATACTTCACACAGTAAAGCAAACTGTTGCTTTACAAAGGGGTGTTAGCTTTTTCAGCGTTGACCCAGCACTGGCTTCTTAATGTCTTCGTTGCTCCAGAGTAAACAGGAGTTTTAACTAAACAAAGCGAAAAAGCTTATTTGCATTATATTCTGGTGGCCAATACGGCGATCTATGATTAATTCTTCTGCTATTTTCATGGAGATAGTCGCAGAGACTACTTTGTCGAAGAAGTCTGCACATAGTATGGGGTTGGTGTGCAACAACTCATCGGAACTTGGCCCACACTGGGCGAGGCTTCGCTCTGCGTAGCAGATAGCGGGTGCCTTAAGGTCACGCGCTAAGGAACGAACGCGAGCACAGGGTGAAAGCGGAATATAGCGAATGATTAGTATCATTCGCGCCGATTGAACGACACGAGCTATGCGAGTGGCTAGACCGGTTTACCGGGGCGAGCTGGACAATGCTTCAGGGATGAATGGATACGAAAAATGTCAGGCAGTGGCATAAACCCAGCCAGTTCGCGATGGGTTGAGTTTATCTGTGTAACTGCGCCTGAGATTTCTTGCGCTGAAACGAAAAAAACCCACTCGACTGAGTGGGCTTCTTCGTAGAATAGGACTGCTTCACAGCGAGACATGGCGGATGTGCTAGCTCACATGGGGCTGGGCCCACACTGGGGGATGAACGGTGAGCAAAGCGAACGAGGGGTGCCAGTGGCACGCCGAGAGTTAAGAGCGCGAGGCATGGATGCCGAGCTGGACGATGCACCATGGACGGGTTGATACGCCTGTGCCTATGCAGAGCCAGTCGGTTAAATGTGCATGATGGGTTAGGTTTCGCTAAGAGGGAGTAGCACGCCAGTGCTTTCTGAGGGAAAGGGCTATCCGAGAATTTCAGTTATCCATTTATTTTTGCACTCCCAGAAACGAAAAAAGCCCACTCGACTGAGTGGGCTTCTTCGTAGAATAGGACTGCTTCACAGCGAGACATGGCGGATGTGCTACTCTCACATGGGGGTGATGAATGGTGAGCGTAGCGAACGAGGGATGCCCAATGGCATACCGAGAATGAAGAACGGTCGAGCTCTGCGAGACCATGGAACGCCCCCTTCGGGAACGGATGACCGCGAAGTGGCTTTGTCATACTTCGCTTAAAGCAAAAAGGCCACCCCGTTAGGGATGGCCTTTTTGTTTTAATTGGGAGTCTGGCGGTGTGCTACTCTCACATGGGGAAACCCCACACTACCATCGCCGCTAACGTGTTTCACTTCTGAGTTCGGAATGGGATCAGGTGGTGCCACGTCGCTATGGCCGCCAGACATAAAACGGTGTTACCGACATCGTCGATAACTTAACAATTCGGGAAAGTCTGATATTCAATCTATTGAGTAACTTAACTACTCTTACTTTACTTAGCTTGTCTACAACCCATGCAGACTTTGCCGCTTTGGGTTGTATGGTTAAGCCTCTCGGGCAATTAGTACAGGTTAGCTTAACGCCTTACAACGCTTCCACACCCTGCCTATCAACGTCTTAGTCTTAAACAACCCTTCCAGAACTTAAAGTTCAGGGATGACTCATCTCTGGGCCGGCTTCCCGCTTAGATGCTTTCAGCGGTTATCCGTTCCGAACATAGCTACCGGGCAATGCGATTGGCATCACAACCCGAACACCAGCGGTTCGTCCACTCCGGTCCTCTCGTACTAGGAGCAGCTCCCATCAATCATCCAACGCCCACACCAGATAGGGACCGAACTGTCTCACGACGTTCTAAACCCAGCTCGCGTACCACTTTAAATGGCGAACAGCCATACCCTTGGGACCGACTTCAGCCCCAGGATGTGATGAGCCGACATCGAGGTGCCAAACACCGCCGTCGATATGAACTCTTGGGCGGTATCAGCCTGTTATCCCCGGAGTACCTTTTATCCGTTGAGCGATGGCCCTTCCATACAGAACCACCGGATCACTATGACCTACTTTCGTACCTGCTCGACGTGTCTGTCTCGCAGTTAAGCTAGCTTATGCCATTGCACTAACCTCACGATGTCCGACCGTGATTAGCTAACCTTCGTGCTCCTCCGTTACTATTTGGGAGGAGACCGCCCCAGTCAAACTACCCACCAGACACTGTCCTTAACCCCGATAAGGGGTCTAAGTTAGAACATCAAACATACCAGGGTGGTATTTCAAGGACGGCTCCATGCAAACTGGCGTCTGCATTTCAAAGCCTCCCACCTATCCTACACAAGTAGGTTCAATGTTCAGTGCCAAGCTGTAGTAAAGGTTCACGGGGTCTTTCCGTCTAGGTGCGGGTACACAGCATCTTCACTGCGATTTCAATTTCACTGAGTCTCGGGTGGAGACAGCGTGGCCATGGTTACACCATTCGTGCAGGTCGGAACTTACCCGACAAGGAATTTCGCTACCTTAGGACCGTTATAGTTACGGCCGCCGTTTACCGGGGCTTCGATCAAGAACTTCGCTTACGCTAATCCCATCAATTAACCTTCCGGCACCGGGCAGGTGTCACACCCTATACGTCCTCTTACGAGTTTGCAGAGTGCTGTGTTTTTAATAAACAGTCCCAGCCACCTGGTCACTGCGACCACCAACAGCTTACCGCGTAAAGCGTTCACCGCCGGTGGCGTACCTTCTCCCGAAGTTACGGTACTATTTTGCCGAGTTCCTTCACCCGAGTTCTCTCAAGCGCCTTAGTATTCTCTACCTGACCACCTGTGTCGGTTTGGGGTACGGTTCACATAATCATACGTTTAGAAGCTTTTCCTGGAAGCAGGGCATCAACAACTTCACTCCCTTGGGAGCTCGTCTCGTGTCTCGGCCTTGAAAACCCGGATTTACCTAAGTTTTCAGCCTACGCACTTTCACATGGACAACCAACGCCATGCTTGCTTAGCCTTCTCCGTCCCTCCATCACTGATTATACAAGTACGGGAATATTAACCCGTTTCCCATCGACTACGCATTTCTGCCTCGCCTTAGGGGCCGACTTACCCTGCCCTGATTAGCATGGGACAGGAAACCTTGGTCTTCCGGCGTGGGGGTTTTTCACCCCCATTATCGTTACTCATGTCAGCATTCGCACTTGTGATATGTCCAGCAAACCTTACAGTTCACCTTCATCCACTTACACAACGCTCCCCTACCCAATACGATAAATCGCATTGCCGCAGCTTCGGTATATTGCTTAGCCCCGTTACATCTTCCGCGCAGGCCGACTCGACTAGTGAGCTATTACGCTTTCTTTAAAGGATGGCTGCTTCTAAGCCAACCTCCTAGCTGTCTGTGCCTTCCCACATCGTTTCCCACTTAGCAATATTTGGGGACCTTAGCTGGCGGTCTGGGTTGTTTCCCTCTCCACGACGGACGTTAGCACCCGCCGTGTGTCTCCCGGATAGTTCTCAATGGTATTCGGAGTTTGCAAAGGGTTGGTAAGTCGGGATGACCCCCTAGCCTTAACAGTGCTCTACCCCCAATGGAATTCGTCCGAGGCTCTACCTAAATAGATTTCGGGGAGAACCAGCTATCTCCCGGTTTGATTGGCCTTTCACCCCCAGCCACAAGTCATCTCCTGACTTTTCAACGTCAGTGAGTTCGGTCCTCCAGTTGATGTTACTCAACCTTCAACCTGCCCATGGCTAGATCACCGGGTTTCGGGTCTATACCTGGCAACTAAACGCGCAGTTAACACTCGCTTTCGCTACGGCTCCGCTATACGCTTAACCTTGCTACCAAATATAAGTCGCTGACCCATTATACAAAAGGTACGCAGTCACACCACGAAGGTGCTCCCACTGCTTGTACGTATACGGTTTCAGGTTCTATTTCACTCCCCTCACAGGGGTTCTTTTCGCCTTTCCCTCACGGTACTGGTTCACTATCGGTCAGTTAGGAGTATTTAGCCTTGGAGGATGGTCCCCCCATTTTCAGTCAAGATAACACGTGTCCCGACCTACTCGATTTCACATTGATTTTGCCGTCGTGTACGGGGCTGTCACCCGGTATCGCGCCACTTCCCAGAGGCTTCCACTAACTCATTCAATGCTTAAGGGCTGCTCCCCGTTCGCTCGCCGCTACTAAGGGAATCTCGGTTGATTTCTTTTCCTAAGGGTACTTAGATGTTTCAGTTCCCCTCGTTTGCCTCGTTACACTATGTATTCATGCAACGATACCTGTAAACAGGTGGGTTTCCCCATTCGGACATCTGTGGCTCAAATGCGTTTTGTCAGCTCACCACAGCTTTTCGCAGACTTACACGTCCTTCATCGCCTCTAACTGCCAAGGCATCCACCGTATACGCTTTGTCACTTAACCATACAACCCAAAACAGCCTTTTGACTTCTGCTTTGGCCGGTGAATCAACACCTGCTGTATGATGACAAGCTAATCGTGATTTGCCTTGTCATCAAACTTAATTGATAACAAGCAATTCAAGTCAAGTAGAGTAGCTATTCGTGCAAAATCATCGTTAGATGACTTTTGCGCAAGGAGGACTCACAGTACGCTCAGTTGTTAAAACTAAACTCACTGTTAATTCTCTCAGTTACTCAATTTTGATTGATTACTAATATCAGCTTTCCAAATTGTTAAAGAACTATTTTGCAATCGGACTTGCCGATTGCAACACCAGGTAATCAGTTGCGAAGCAACCAACCTTAATGCTTTAGGGTAAAAACCCCTAATCAATGCTTACTCAAATGAGTAAATATTCATTAGGATTTCGCGCTTCCTGCACACCGTTATATTACTGCATTTCTTTCTTGGGCAAGGCATTCGATAAGGAAGCGTATTAACAATACGCGACGTTCGAATAACGCAGTACAAGAAAGAAATGGTAGGCTTGGGCAGACTTGAACTGCCGACCTCACCCTTATCAGGGGTGCGCTCTAACCAGCTGAGCTACAAGCCTCCAGCTTACTGCGCATTTAAGCGTCATGCGTCGGCTTGATTCGGCGCTTTGTCAGTCATGTACTTGATGTACATTCCTTCCTCAGCTTCTCAGTCGCCTTGCCTGTCACTTAACTGCTTGCAATCTGACATTGTTAAACATCACATTGAGCAAAGTGGTGGAGCTAAGCAGGATCGAACTGCTGACCTCCTGAATGCAAATCAGGCGCTCTCCCAGCTGAGCTATAGCCCCATAAAAACGGTCGTTCTTCTTTATATAACAAGACTATCTGTGTGAACACTACATCAAGAGCGTCAACGACGTTATCGGTAAGGAGGTGATCCAACCGCAGGTTCCCCTACGGTTACCTTGTTACGACTTCACCCCAGTCATGAAACACAAAGTGGTGATCGCCCTCTAAAAGTTAGGCTAACCACTTCTTTTGCATCCCACTCCCATGGTGTGACGGGCGGTGTGTACAAGGCCCGGGAACGTATTCACCGCAGTATTCTGACCTGCGATTACTAGCGATTCCGACTTCACGGAGTCGAGTTGCAGACTCCGATCCGGACTACGATATTCTTTAAGGGGTCCGCTCCACATCGCTGTCTCGCTTCCCTCTGTAAATACCATTGTAGCACGTGTGTAGCCCTACACGTAAGGGCCATGATGACTTGACGTCGTCCCCACCTTCCTCCGGTTTGTCACCGGCAGTCTCCTTAGAGTGCCCAACCTAATGCTGGCAACTAAGGACAAGGGTTGCGCTCGTTGCGGGACTTAACCCAACATCTCACGACACGAGCTGACGACAGCCATGCAGCACCTGTGTCAGAGTTCCCGAAGGCACCAATCCATCTCTGGAAAGTTCTCTGCATGTCAAGTGTAGGTAAGGTTCTTCGCGTTGCATCGAATTAAACCACATGCTCCACCGCTTGTGCGGGCCCCCGTCAATTCATTTGAGTTTTAACCTTGCGGCCGTACTCCCCAGGCGGTCTACTTAGCGCGTTAGCTTCGCTACTCACAACTTAAAGTCGCAAACAGCTAGTAGACAGCGTTTACGGTGTGGACTACCAGGGTATCTAATCCTGTTCGCTACCCACACTTTCGCACATGAGCGTCAGTCTTTGGCCAGGGAGCCGCCTTCGCCACTGATGTTCCTCCAGATATCTACGCATTTCACCGCTACACCTGGAATTCCACTCCCCTCTCCAAGACTCTAGTCTGCCAGTTCTAAATGACCATCCCAGGTTGAGCCCGGGGCTTTCACATCTAGCTTAACAAACCGCCTGCGTGCGCTTTACGCCCAGTAATTCCGATTAACGCTTGCACCCTCCGTATTACCGCGGCTGCTGGCACGGAGTTAGCCGGTGCTTCTTCTGTGGGTAACGTCAATCTAAGCAGGTATTAACTACTTAGCCTTCCTCCCCACTGAAAGTGCTTTACAACCCGAAGGCCTTCTTCACACACGCGGCATGGCTGGATCAGGCTTGCGCCCATTGTCCAATATTCCCCACTGCTGCCTCCCGTAGGAGTCTGGGCCGTGTCTCAGTCCCAGTGTGGCTGATCTTCCTCTCAGAACAGCTAGAGATCGTTGCCTTGGTGAGCCTTTACCCCACCAACTAGCTAATCTCACTTGGGCCTCTCTTTGCGCGAGAGCCTAAGCCCCCTTTGGTCCGTAGACATTATGCGGTATTAGCCACCGTTTCCAGTGGTTATCCCCCTCGCAAAGGCAAGTTCCCAAGCATTACTCACCCGTCCGCCGCTCGTCATCTTCTAGCAAGCTAGAAATGTTACCGCTCGACTTGCATGTGTTAGGCCTGCCGCCAGCGTTCAATCTGAGCCATGATCAAACTCTTCAATTAAAATCGAAAAACTTTATGAATCGTCGGTTGACACTCTTAACGAGTGCCCACACAGATTGTCTTGTTATAAATTGTTAAAGAACATTTTGCTTCTTTTCTCCCCGAAGCGGGACGCGCATTCTACGCGTTTGGTTTTCGTTGTCAACACCTTTTTGAAACTTAATTTCGAAGGCCTTGGAAAACCGCTTTTCATGTCGGCGTAAGCCTGTCTGATAAAGCCCTTCAACTGTCTTGCCTGTTGGCCTGTCCCGTCGAAGTGGTGCGCATTCTAGAGATAAATAACTTTTGGTCAATAGCCATAACTAATAAAATTGTAAAAATGCGTTCAACCGGTTACTTTATAGTCATTCATAGTAAAAACTGACCAATTTGAACTTTTTCGAATATACGTCGTTCTAATTTGTGAATCACCTTATTACAAAAATTTCAGGTTTAGATACCAGGGGAGTTCAGGTTTATGCGAAAGATGTACATCGTTGCTTTACTGGCTGTTGCTAGTTGGTCGGTACAGGGAACCGAGTTTAGTCAGCCGGAGCCGAAGGTCGCAGATCCCTATCAGGTCAAGTTTTTCAAACGCCAGGTCGCACAAAATATGTCTGTGGGTACCGCAATACGTTCTATTGCGAGTCACTATCCGCAGGACGTGGTGCCAATTGTTGATATTGCCCTGGATACTTATCCTGACAAATATCGTGAAATTATTTACGCAGCCATTTCAGCCCAGCCCGCCTCCACGCAAGAAATTGTTGAACTGGCTTTAAATAAAGAAGTCGGTTCTTGTCCATCTATTGTCAAACTCGCTATAAAAGCTGAACCCAGTTACGTGGACTTCGTTGTGCAGGCAGCAGCGAATGCAACCCCGGATGAATTGGACGAGATTGTCCGTGTTGCGGTACTTACAGAACCGAACTCAGCCGACTATATTGTACAAACCTTGTCACGGGAGCACCCTAGCAAACTGGTGCAGATATTAAGTACCGCATTAGACGCCGTTCCTTATGTCGGTGAATACATGGTTGATTCGCTGTTAGCTATTTTTCCCGCTCAGGCAGATGAAGTTGTTTCAACAGCGATTAAAGGATCGTCGTCTCAGCGTGAACAGGTACTCCGGATTCTGGAATCAGCGCAAGACGCTGGTGTCGCTGATGATAAAATTCGTCAATATGGCATTGATGCCGGGTTTTCTGATGAAGAGTTAGCGGGTGTACTGAGTGACAAGTAGTCGTTCTTGGATTCTAAGAAAATTTTCTCACTAAAAAAGCCGCTTTTTAGCGGCTTTTTTAATGTATCAATCTGAACAACGATAAGGTCAGTCCGCGTTGAACAAATCTCTGGTATACACTTTTTCCAGTACATCACTTATATCATCAGTAATGCGGTTCGCGACGATGACATCTGACATAGCTTTAAAATTATCGAGGTCCTGAATCACCTGAGAATTAAAAACTTCGTTTTCTTCTAATACAGGTTCGTAAACGACAACTTCAATACCCTTCGCTTCTCTCTGATATGAATCTCTGTTTTATGTATATCTCTACTCAACGTTTCTCAGCGGCAAAATTGTTGAATATATTGAATTACCATCTTCGCGAGAAAATAAAATGCTTTTACTTACCGGTTCCCAGCCTTTCTCCCTGATAAGACCCGTCCTGTACTGATTGCCACCATGCTTTGTTGCCCATATACCATTGTACAGTTTTGCGAATACCCGATTCAAAAGACTCCTTGGGCTTCCATCCCAATTCTTTTTCAATTTTCGATGCATCTATAGCATAACGCATATCATGACCTGGTCGGTCTTCCACATAAGTGATTTGATCTGCGTATGAGGACTCTCTGGGCTTAAGCTCATCTAAGATGTTGCATATTGCTCTTACAACTTCAATATTCTGCTTTTCGTTATGACCGCCTATATTGAAAGTCTCACCTACACCACCATCCAGCGCAACTAACACCAATGCACGGGCATGGTCTTCAACATATAGCCAGTCTCTTATCTGATTTCCCTTTCCATAAATCGGGAGCGGCTTACCGCCAAGTGCATTGAGGATCACCAGTGGAATGAGCTTTTCCGGGAAATGATAAGGGCCATAATTATTTGAGCAATTAGTAATTACCACTGGCAACTTGTAAGTGCGGTGCCAAGATCTCACCAGTTGATCAGATGATGCTTTTGACGCTGAGTATGGAGAACTTGGCGCATACGGCGTTTCTTCTGTAAACAGCGGCAAAACTGTACCAGCTTCAACATCGTCCGGATGGGGCAAGTCTCCATACACCTCGTCGGTAGAGATATGATGAAACTTGAATGTCTGGCGTTTCGCCTCGTCTAGCTGAGCGTAATAAGCACGCGCTTGCTCAAGTAAGGTATAAGTGCCAACTACATTTGTCTGGATAAATTCGCCCGGTCCGTCAATTGAACGGTCGACATGAGATTCAGCAGCCAGATGCATAATGATGTCGGGTTGATGCGTGCTTAACACCCGCTTCACTTCTTCTGCATCACAGATATCTACTTTTTCAAAAGTATACCGCTCATCGCTTGAAACAGATGCTAAAGACTCGAGATTGCCAGCGTAGGTCAGCTTATCCAGGTTGATAACAGTATGGTCAGTATCGTTAATAAGATGTCGAACCACTGCTGAACCAATAAAACCAGCACCCCCGGTGACTAAAATCGTTCTACTCATTATTGCTTCTCACTTTGAAAAGATGACATCATATCTGCCAGTTGTTTGCGCCAATGTTGGAGTCCGACATCTGCAAATGCTTTTCGCGTCGAGACCTTATCAAGCACACTATAGTGGGGACGTTTGGCTGGAGTGGGATACTGTGACGATGGAATTGGGTGAACAGGTATTTTTCTAT
Source organism: Salinimonas iocasae (assembly GCF_006228385.1). Taxonomy (GTDB): domain Bacteria; phylum Pseudomonadota; class Gammaproteobacteria; order Enterobacterales; family Alteromonadaceae; genus Alteromonas; species Alteromonas iocasae. The sequence goes on along the minus strand of NZ_CP039852.1, from coordinate 571,465 downwards.
CTAAAAGACCTTTACTAATGCCTACTTCCTGAATAGCTAGCGCAAAATCATACCAGCTTGCCACCCCTTCGTCAGTCCAGTGATAAGTGCCCGCTATCCGTTTACGCGCAGCCAATAAGCAAGCTTCTGCTAATCCTTTGGCCCAGGTTGGTGAGCCAATTTGATCGTCTATAACATTCAATTCCGGTTTATCTGCCATCAAACGAAGCATGGTTTTTACAAAATTATTGCCAAACTCCGAATACACCCAAGCTGTACGGAGCAAACAGCTGTCGTTGGGCAATGCTGTCAGTAAAGCTTTTTCACCCTCAGCCTTGCTTTTGCCATATTCACCCTGCGGGTCGATAGTATCATCAGGCTGATAAGGGCTTCCCTTCATACCGTCAAAAACGTAATCCGTAGATACGTGTACTAAAAAGTATCCATCCTTGCTACAGATATCAGCAAGATTTTTGACGCCCAGGGCATTAATACGGTGTGCTTCTGCGGGCTCATCTTCGGCTTTATCTACTTCGGTATACGCTGAGCTGTTAATAACAGCATCAGGTGCGTGTTCCGACAAGCTCGTTTCTAACTGTTTACGGTCACTGATATCAATATCATTTCGGCCTAAAAAAACCGCCCTATCACCTACTATTTTTTTTAGTTCTGACGCAAGCTGGCCAGACTTTCCTATAACCACTATTTTCATTTTTAGGCCTTAGAAAGTTGGCGCTTTTTGAAATGGCAAACCATCAGCATCTTTTACTGATAAAGAAGGCGCTTCACCATTTACCAGAGGCCATTCGATGTCTAATGTCGCATCGTCATACTTCACTGAAACTTCAGATTCAGGATGGTAATAGTCCGAGCATTTATAGACAAATTCGGCTGATTCGCTGGTTACATAGAATCCGTGCGCGAACCCTGCCGGCACCCACAACTGGCGTTGATTCTGCGCAGACAAATAGACACCCACCCACCGGCCAAATGTGGCTGAGTTCTTTCGCATATCGACGGCAACATCATACACTTCACCGCTGGTGACCCGAACCAATTTACCCTGCGTATGTTCCAACTGATAGTGCAGACCGCGCAATATACCCTGCCGTGATTTTGAATGATTATCCTGAACGAACTCAACGTCAGCACAATGTTCTTTGAACCAATCATTCCGAAAGGTTTCCATAAAGAAACCGCGTTCATCACCGAAAACTTTAGGTTCGATGATTTTCACATCGGCGATGGATGTCTCAACTACTTGCATGAATAAACTCTTGTCTTAAATTTTAATTACTTAACGCGGTCGTGAATAACTTTCAGTAAATAGTCGCCGTAGCCACTCTTCTTCAGCGGGGCTGCCAAACGCTCCAGCTGCTCAGCATTAATGTAACCCATTCTGTAAGCAACCTCTTCAGGGCAACACACTTTTAACCCCTGGCGTTTTTCAATTGCAGCGACAAAGTTGGCCGCATCGAGCAAACTATCAAGTGTACCTGTATCCAGCCATGCTGAACCACGCCCCATTAGCTCTACTTTTAATGAACCGTCCTGAAGATACAGATTGTTTAAATCTGTAATTTCTAATTCTCCGCGTAAAGATGGTTTCACTTCTTTGGCAAAATCAACCACGCGGTTATCGTAATAGTACAAACCGGTGACTGCATAATTGGATTTTGGCTTAGTCGGCTTTTCTTCGATAGACAGTGCATTCCAGTCATTATCAAATTCCACCACACCATAACGCTCAGGGTCGTTAACATGGTAACCAAACACGCTAGCGCCGTACTCCTGCCGGAAAGCTTTTTGCAAAGAGACCCGTAAATCATGACCGTAGTAGATATTGTCACCCAAAATCAGTGTGCAGCTGTCGTTACCGATAAACTTTTCACCAATAAGAAAAGCCTGAGCTAACCCGTCTGGGCTTTTTTGCACCGCGTAGCTAATATTAAGCCCCAAATCTGCACCATCACCTATAAGTTCTACAAACCGGCTCTGCTCGTCTGGCGTGGTGATAATCAAAATGTCACGTATACCCGACATCATCAGTGTGGTAAGCGGGTAAAAAATCATCGGCTTGTCGTAAACAGGCATTAGTTGTTTGCTTACAACTTTGGTCAATGGATGTAGCCGGGTACCTGAGCCACCGGCGAGAATAATTCCTTTTCTCATAAATGGCACTCCCTCCTGGTAGATTGTAAAAAGCATACTTTACCGTTTTATGGCCGGCGCGAAAAGCGACAGACTTGTGCGCACCGCACGGTAGCCCATTTAAATATGGCCTAATATTCTTCTTTAAATTTGATAGAGAAGTTTTCCCGCTTGCGGGTCAAGTTAGGATTGTAGGCTGGATCGTTATCGATGTATTTTTTCCAGGTCGTACGAAGATACTCAAGCTCGCGGTTAAATCGCGCCGCTTTTTCCTCAGTAATGTCCAAGCCCCGCGATACCGACTCGTGGTGAAACAGCTCGGCTTCAGCGCAATAGACGTTGCGTACACCGGTTTCAAGCACCTTCAGGCAAAAATCTACATCGTTAAATGCTACCTGCAGGTCTTCTTCGTTCAACCCACCGACCTCTTCAAATTTAGATTTTTTAACCAGCAAACAGGCGGCGGTCACAGCGCTGTAGTTTTGAGTGGCGATCAAACGATTTATGTAACCGGGGTGGTGACGGGGGAAATATTTGTGCGCATGGCCGGCCCCGTTGCCATAGCCCAATACTACGCCGGCATGCTGAATGCGGCCATCGGTATAAAGTAATTTCGCCCCTACACAACCGATATCCTCGCGCATTGCATGGCCGACCATATATTCTAGCCAGTCGGGTGTGATGACTTCAATGTCGTTATTCACCAGGCCGATTATTTCGCCCTTGGCGTGTTTCACCGCAAAATTGTTAATGGCAGAATAATTGAAGGGATGCGGGTATTTCAGCAAGCGAATCTTTGGATATTTATCCAACTCATCAAAATACGCCAGGCATTCTGGATCGTTAGAGTTATTATCTACCAGCAGGATTTCGTAGTTCGAATAAGTGGTTTTCTCCAGAATCGACTCTATGCAAGCTTTAACTAATGAGAGACCATTGAAGGTTGGTATGACTAACGATACTAACGGCGAGGTTGGCAAAGGCCACCTTACCGAGACAACGTCCTTGCCCTTGGCTTCGACGTCGAATTTGTAGGCTTTGAACAGGTGCTCTGTGCGGTGAAAGTAGCTTTTGACCTGTGCTTTTTGCTGCGGCTGTTTAGCAAAAATAGCGCTCAGCGGGATACGATTGAGCAAGAGGGTTGGTGTTCGAAGATATTCGCCAATTAAACCCAGGGCTACATCATTGCACTCAACAAGCGATTCAGCTAATTGAATAGCATGTGGCGCGACCAATAAAGCCCGCTTTACATAACCCGTGGATAAAAGTAACTCGGGACTCCAGTCCGGTAAAAGCTCGTATTTCTCTAACACTCCGGCACTGTTATCTACGTAACTGTCGAAGTACCAAGCGTCTGACTCGTTTAGGTTTAGTAGGGCGTGAGTAAGAGCCGCGTGGATGACCTCGTTGCCCGCCTGGACAAAAAGCACGGCACGTTGGCCAAGTATTTCTGCCACTTTATTCAAATTCAAAACATCGAGGTTACTTTGCTTACATAAAGTCTCATCAGCCAGCTCACAATAAACGGCATTGCACAGTTTACTTATGCCTTCAATTGACGCCAACGTGGCTGATACATCCCCTTCTCCTAGAATAACAATATTGATATTCTCAGGAAGCTTCGCGCGTTCGAATTTAGTTTGTTGATGAGCGAGATGAACACGGTGTAATTGCCGAGTTTTCTTTTGCGACGGGACTTCATAAGCAATACTGGATTTACGCAGTTTGCTACCATACCACTCGCGAAGATGATGATGACGCCGTAGTTTGTTTTTGGTAGATTCAGGAAGCAAACCATAAGCTCCCTTCACCGACCTAATCAGAAGATCTTTCATATGCTATCCCCTGATGATTTTGACGCGAGTGCTGCCTTACATTTTGCAACTAGTTTTATCCAACCTGGCACTACTTTATTCAAACTAGCGATTCTTTCCGGATTAGTTAGGTTGTCTTGCTGTTTTTGGGCAAGTCTATATGCAGTATAGAGCGCGGTGTAAGTCAGCTTTTTATCTGCCACGATAGTTTTAAGCACAGTTTCGAATTGCGCATTACTCAACTCCTGCGCTTTATAGGGATGATTGGCCAGCGTTTTGCAGAAAGTCAAAAACTCCTTTCCGCGATGAATTTTGTGTTTATCAATAAAGCTATTTAACTGCACCATATAACGCTTTTTAGCCGTTTCAAATTCCTTATCATTTAACAAAGAAAATGCTTCACCACTCCCGTAGCCTTGTAGCGCAAGGTCTAAGCGAGTCTGTAAACTTGCAGAAGGCAGCTGGTTGAACCAGCGCTTTACTTCAATGGCTTCAATTGAGTAAGACGGATTTACCCTGCCAACAGACGTATCTACCTCTGAAGCATCTACACCGATGGCTTCCAGAAAGTCAGGGACCAGACTGCCCTTAACAAAAAGGGATTTATGATAAGGCCGCAAAATGAATCGACCTTCACCTACTACATCAATCTTGCTCGATAGCGTAGTCAATGTGGATTGGGTGTGGCTTGCTGGAGCAAAAAGCGCTGTACGACCATGCCTTTTCACTGCTTGGTTATATGAGGACTGAAGCGTCTCTAGACCAAAACGAATATAACCTACAAACTCTGCTGCTGGAACGTTTTGGCTTATCAGCTCAATATTTCTAAAAAAGAATTCCGAAGAGAATAGCAACGTATGGCAGTTGTTTTGTTGTGCTTTCTCAATTTCGCGCTGATATAAGTTGGGAGAGAATTCAAATTCCCCCTTGTCACCAGAAAAAACAGACCTCAAATTACCAGAGCTTACACCATTTTGGTCTAGGCTATGCTGCGGATAATGAACACCCTGTGAAACTAGCCACTTGGTATTGGAAGAAAGCCATTTTTGTATCGCTGATGTTCCGGTTTTAGGTGGACCGAAATGAAAAATTATCCGCATGAAAACTACTATTTATTGACCTGTATTTAACTTTTTCTATGACTAAAACGATCGACTGTTTGAGCGTTTAGCCTAACTGAGATTCGATCACAGCTGCTAAATCTTCTGCTAACCTAGTCGCCGTATTGTTACATGACGACTCGACCATCACCCGGATCAAAGGTTCGGTTCCTGATTTGCGTAGTACTAAACGACCATTACCTGAAAGCGTTTTATTCAGGGACTGAATCGCTTGTGTTACGACTTCAGTTTCTAATGGATTTGCTCTTGGCGAAGTCCTAACATTGACTAGCGCTTGCGGAAACTTTTCCATGCCTTGCTTAAGAGAGTGCAATGATTCCTTTGTGGAGGCTAAAATAGCTAATACCTGAAGCGCAGCTACAACTGCGTCTCCTGTCGCAGCATGATCCAAGTGCAATATATGGCCCGATGTTTCACCACCAATTTTCCACCCATTTTCTTCAAGTGCTTGCATAACATAGCGATCGCCCACCTTTGTTCTCGTAAATGGAATATTGAGCGACTTTAAGGTTTTCTCAAGGCCAAGGTTGGACATCAAGGTTCCAGCGACGCCCCCTTCGTAGCCTTCTTGCTTAGCAGCTCGCGCAAGCAAAAACAAAATTTCATCTCCGTCAACTATGTCTCCTTCGTTATCAACCATAATAATGCGGTCTGCATCACCATCGACCGCTATACCGACATCCGCTGATTGAGCTATTACTTCCTGTTGCAACATACGTAGTGAAGTGGCGCCACACTCTTGATTTATATTGACCCCATTGGGCTTATCGTTGATAGATATTATTTCGGCGCCAAGCTCTGACAGTACATACGGTGCAACTTTGTAAGCAGCGCCATTGGCACTGTCCACAACAATTTTCATACCTTGAAGACTTAAGTTAGAAGGAAATGTACCTTTGCAATACTCAATATAACGACCTGCTGCATCCTCGATTCTCCTCGCTTTGCCTAACTTATCAGAGCTTACACAGTCGATACCATTGCTAAGCGCGTACGCCAGCTTTTCTTCTACCTGTTGTTGTTGTTCATCAGACAGTTTTGTCCCCGCCTGAGAAAAGAATTTGATGCCGTTATCATAGTAAGGGTTATGAGAGGCACTTATTACCACTCCGGCATCAGCACGGAATGTTGATGTGAGGTAAGCAACTGCAGGGGTTGGAATAGGTCCTGCCAAGGCTATATTAACGCCTGCGGCAGATAATCCTGATTCTAACGCAGACTCAAGCATGTATCCGCTAGCACGAGTATCTTTTCCGATTAGTACTTCTTTTGTTCCAGATGCGGACAAAACCACTCCTGCAGCCCAACCAAGCTTCATCACAAACTCTGGAGTCATTGGAAGTTGTCCAACTTTCCCCCGAATACCATCCGTACCAAAATATTTACTGCTCATTGATGTTTCCAATTTTTATCTTGTAGCTGTTTAGTCAGAGAAATTAAAATGCGCCTGGTAGGACTTGCTAACAGCATCTTCTGTGTAATTACGCTTGGCTTTGGTAAACCCGCCAATACCCAGTGAGGTAAGTTTTTCTCGATTATTTGCGAGATTAATCAGAGAATCTGCAACTCCCTGAATATCGCCAAAGTCTTTTAGTATACCACAGGTATCATCAATCAATTCAGTCAATGCTCCCCAGCGATAAGCCACGACAGGCCTACCGGAAGCCATCGCCTCTAACACCGTACGTCCGAACGATTCTTTAAAATGTGAAAGGTTTAGGACACAGTGTGCGCCATCAATTACCTGCCTGGCATCCTCTGCATAGCCGCAAAAGTTTAGATTCTCTGGCAAGCCCTTCTTACGCCAGTTTTGTACGAAGGAATTTTCAGGACCATATAGTTCAAAAACAATACGAGAATCTTCTTCACTACATAGCCTGGCTACTTTAATGATGTCCTCAATGCCTTTTTTGGGCAGATTGCTACTTAACACCACGACCTTAAGCTGATTACTTTCGGGAAGCTTTTTAGACGCTAACGTATTCGAACGGACAAAATTAGGTATAACCGAAACGTCTTGCTTATCAGGTAGCCAACTGGCAACAACCTGAGAATTAGCGATAAAAGAGCAAGTCATGTTACCTAACCAAGTCCTCAGGTCCTCATGGGAGGCGTTAAGAATATTGCAAAGATCGCTATCATACTCGAGAAGCTCCCTTACATGAATCGTCGTAGGCAGTTCCATCTGACTCGCTGCAATAACAGGCTCACGAAGAACTAATGTATTTATGTATACTTGCGCATCTTGGTATCTTGCAAAAATGGATTTGAAAGCCGTGATTGTTTCTTGGAGTGGCTCAGTTGTTTTATCCCACCACCCATACGGAGTTACAACGACCGAACACGCCCAGGAAGAAACAGCCTTAATATACTCATCATTTGCAAATGGCAGCACTACAACCAAGTTGAATCCTAGTTTGTGCAGTATTTCCAAAGAATCTAAAAAGCTTCGCTCTGCGCCGAACAACTCGTTCGTGACCTGATGACCAATTGCAACTATGGTATTTTTATCTTCATGCCATTTATTGCTCCCGGGCAAAAAAACCGGTCCCGACTTGTCTTGAATGTTTTCTACATAGTTTTCAAGCGCAGTGATATAATCTGTACGCTCAAGAAGAGCAAGACCAGAAATAGTACATTGTGGAGAAGGATCTCGACCTTCATCTAAACCAAATTGAATAAAATGCTTTATGGGATCGACCTTTGCCACACGTAAATCCTGGTATCTATTGAGATACCAGTCACGGTCAAACGCCGAGGCCGCTTGCAACTTGAGCATTAAGTTGCTTTTACGCGCTGAAGGTGAGCCTCTAAAGATAAGAGTTGGTACAGGAAATGACCGCTTATCCGGATCTTCTTCCATATACAGCTTTTTAGCGGTTGCATGCCAATTAATAGCCGCATCATGATAGTCTTTTCTTACACCGCGAAATTGAGTTCGTAGATGGGTTGCTTTAGTTTGGCTTAATGATGCGTCATCTGCTCGGCCGAAGGAAAGTGGGACACCTGGCTTTACTTCAACAATGCTTCTATCACCAAACACTTTTCTTATGCGATGGTAGTATTCAGTATCAGCATTAACTGATACAAGATCCCAATAGCCTAGCTTTTTAAACACTTTTCGCCGAAACATCAGAGATGATACATTTCGATAAATCCAGCCTTCTTCCATGCGCCAGCGTTGAAATGTCATATCAGGAGTTGTACGAACCCAATGAGAGACTGAAGCCATCAGTTTTGGATTCCACTTCAATGCATCAACTTGAAGTCGAATCTTCTGCGGATGCGACCAGTCATCCGCATCGTGAGTCGTAATCAAACTTCCTTTTGCAATATTCAAAGCCTTGTTGCGAGCTGCATATGCCCCCCGGTTCTTCGGTAGCGATAACAGCTTAACTCGACTATCCTTGTTACTAAATTCACTGATTATCTCTTTGGAATTATCAGTTGAACAATCATCAGAAACGATAATTTCAATACGCTGATATGACTGATTTAAGAGACTGCGAAGTGCAGTAGCTATTGTTTTTTCGGCGTTGTAGCATGGAATAATTACTGTAACTAAAGGATCAAATTTTTTAGAATGTTTTTTCGAAATTGCTTGAATTTCATCAAGTGAAAAACCTTTAGATACATCTAATAAAGATAGTTTTTCATTCGCAAAGATAGTATTTAACCGCTCAAGTTTCTTTTCGTCATCGCAGAGCATAGATGCTGCTAGAACTTTATCTGCGCTTTCTGTCCAGAAAGAGTCTGTAACAAGTAAGTTACACTGGTCATAGAGGCTGTTGTTGTAGTACACAGAAAATAGTAAAAGATGGGCGTTATTGACACCTACAATTTCTAACGCCACATAACTTTCTAGCAAACGCTCACTGAGTCGCAATGCTTCATTCCATTTACCGATGCTTGCGAAATACCGCAACAGAACCCAAGAACTGCAGGAGGCCTCAATGCTATCTTCAGAATTAATCAGTCTCTTTAAATGATCTACTATGGAGCGGATGTCTTCAGAAGCAGATTTCCAGAGTTGCTCGTCGAGTTCTAAAGCATAAATTCTAAATGGTAACCGACCTTCGTCCTTACCAAATCTCAGAAAATGTTCCTTTGCATCCATACCTGAAAGCATCACATCTGAGTACTTCTCTAAGTACCAGCGTTTGTCAACTAGATCAACTAAATTGTGGATCATTTCGTATCATATCAGTCATTTTTGTATAGTAGTCACTAGTATAGTGAAATGGTGACTCCCCCCACTTATGGTTCGAATCTGCTACAAAATCTTGTGAGTTAAAAGTAAAAAAATTAATTTTATCTAACAAGCTTTCAGCATAACCATATCGTGAATTTAAATAAGCATTCTCTTTTTCAATCACTGAATTTGAAAACTTACTCAAGCTTTGTCCGCTTTGGTTTCTGTTCGCCCAAAAAGCTTTGTTGATTCTAAGTTTGTGTAATGAACCACTTTCTTTAAGCTCTTTTAAAAACCTGTTAAAACCCAACTTCCATAACACATTGTAGACATCACCATGATGAGAGATTCGATTCGTAATAGAATTAGGCTCACAAACAGACATAAACTCTACAGAACGAGTTGCCAAGCCAACATTTTCATATTCTACCAAGTCAAATCGATCATCAATAAAATCTACTATTATTAATTCAAAATCTTTGACCCTTAGCTCATTATGCAATTTTTTTCTTAAATCTGACTCGACCATTCTTTTCTGAAAATTCGACTTAAAATTTGCGTAATGGGGGAACTTTTCTATAGAAGGTGAGGCTTGGGACGCAAAACTTGTTCTGGCGAGGTAAGATACTAACTGAATTTCACCGTCGGAAAATAATTCTATTGCATCGCGAGATACACAACTACCAAGAATAAAAATACTTTTTTCCATGTTATACCAGATAAGAAAACTATTTTGAAAGAATACCTAAGCCCTTTTCAAGCTTTAGATATCTTAGTGATAAGGAAAATTGCTTTGCCCATTCTTCACAAATTTCCATTTCCTCTTTTCTAATGGTGTCATCCATCCAAACCTGAGCTTTAGAGCTCATTTTTTCATAGAGAGCCGGAACTGCTGGGAAGCGACTGTAAGCGCAGATTGCTTGTGGCGGTCCGTCTACCCACAAAAGATCAATTTTTTCGAGCGTTTGAAACTCAATAATATTATACCATTCATGCGAACCTCCTTTATATAATAAAGCTTTGTCGTTAACTGGTGATTTTTTTGCCAGCCTCAGTTCCACAAAGTCGGTAAGATCATTCTTTTCAAGCTCTATTCTTGTTTCTTCTAAATAATTTTCATCATGATCAAATGAAAATACTTTACCAGTTCCGTTATCTCGTACAGCGGCTGCTAAAATTAATGTCGAAGCCCCACTTCCAAGCTCAACAATATTCTCACTCTTTGTGTACCTGACGTGTTCGTATAGCTTTAATAGAACATCTGGCGAGGCAGTCCATCCCCTTAGCGGAGGTAAACTATACTTTAGCCTTATATTATTTTGTATCCACATCAGAGATTCAAGCTGAGTAAATAATCTATTTTGAACTGTAACCAAATCCCTTGACATTTTTTGGGATATAAATCGAGTTTCTTTTCTTAACTCTTCTATATTCATAAAAACCCTACTAATAAATCGTTACGGAAGACCTAGCGTAAAATTGATTTAATACCAGAAAATACATTTTTCAAGCAAAACAACTTCATTTTAGAGTCTGGAAACTTAGCAAACTTATCTGATAAAATCTTAGATTTAATTTCAAGAATATCTTCAGAGATATTCTCGTTCCCGTACAGTTCTTTTGAACCTTCCCAAGGTCTTACTATAGGTATTGCTCCTGATGCGGCGCCTTCCACAATTGCCATATGAAAGCTTTCATGATCACTTACCGATAAAATAAAACCGATTTCTTGATACCACTGAGGCATATCATCTCCTTGAGGATCAAAGATAACAGCATCTTTTAAAAGAGGGTCAGTTTCTATTCTTCTATATTGTTGATTGAACCATTCCATTTCCTCTGGGCGATTCAGCATCCAGGGATAATCTTCTGCTCGCTTGCCTTTAACTCTTAATATGAATTCTTGATCATCTTTTCTCAGAGCTTTTAAAATATCCAGCGCTCTATCTAAACGCTTGCTCTGCGGAACCATGCCAACTAAGCCTAAGACTTTTTTCCTTCGCGCATCAATTGCTTTTTGTTGAAATTTTTCTAAATCAACGCCGTTGTATATCAATTTTCCATTAGAAGCTAATATCGGAGTTCTTTCTATAGCTTTCCGGAGCATGTGAGGTCCAACGAATATTACTGAGCTAAACTTCTCGAATGGAATACTCTCATACAATGGACTTCTCAACTCTTGAGCATGTAACCTCCCCACTAAAACTTTACTTGAAGGTGTATTCTTCCCATACCAGATGGCATTACCCAGCATCCATTCGCAGAAAACGATATCGGCCTGCTCTAACAAACGCCGACTCACTTTAGCATCATGCTTAGTATGACTTTGCCAAAAGTCCAATAAGATACGAATTTTTTCTTTTTGAAAGAGACGATAGAATGGTTTAATAAACTTAAGATCATGTCCTGCTATCAGTAAAGTTTTCTGTATTACGCAATTAGGTTTAGTTTCATTCTCGATAGAAGGCTTGCGTATCACTAGTGCTTCTTTGCTGCTCGTTTCCGCTACAATATTGCGTAGCAGATTATCTGTATTATTTTGTATAAGTATAAGGCGAGAGTTTTGTCCAGCAGCGCAATACGAAATTGCCTCATCGTTACCACCGACACTTGTTCTTTCTGAATCAAACTGAACACGCTGTTGTGGAGCATAAAATGTTGGCCATAAAAGATCTTCGATATCATGGCTTTCCAATTCCACACCACTATTATCAATCACTAGATAAACTGACTGTCCTTTTGACTTTTGTTCGCTTAACTTCTCACAACTTATCCCATTCTTCTGTAAATATATCTCTGCTTCATCAATAATTTCTTGATAATAGATGTGGGACGGTAGGATCGTTTGTTTAATAAGCTGTTGAGCTAACTTGGTTGTTAATGTATCAACGATAACACTACATTTTGGAATATTTGGAGCTTTTACAGTCATTCCTGCCGTACGCAACATTTGAGTGAGTCTAAATTCAGTCGTATGGGCACGCATTACTGCCCTTGCGCCCGCGAGGCCTTTTCGCCAGCGATATCCTGGGTATTGAAGAATTGCTTCTAATGCTTCTGCAGCCTGGGTTTCGTTTTCGATAATCTGAGCATTGTTTTCGAGATATTTGTTCATTCCCAAAGCAGGCCCCGAAATAACCATACTTCCACATGCAGCCACTTCCATTACTCTACGCGAGAACATCGTGGGCGAATCTAAAACCGAATTAACATTAATTTGTGCTGGATGAGCTTTATACGCTTGGATCATTGCATCATATGTCAAGCTACCTGCTACATAACTTCCCAATCCTCCTGGGTATTTGTATGGTGAATCTGGGTCATTGTGTTGACGGTCATATATTGTCAGACCGAGTGGCGCGGCCGCTGACATGATCTTATCCATATACTCCGTACGTTCAGGATAACGTGCACCATAATATGTACCGCCGTAGGCTACCGTTGACTCCCATTTTTTAGTGCTGGGCAGCAAATTGTGAATTTTAGGTGAGGCATAGAATGGACAGCTACTTGCTGTCTTGGTTATAGCATTTGGAATACCTAAGTAAGGAATTATTCTACGGCTATCTGTAGTGAATACGTGGTCACATTGACTGGCGACTTTTTTAAATCGCTCAAAATGTACAGGATCTTCTTTATTCCAAAATAATGTTGGAATATTTGTAGCTCGGCAATAGTGCAGTAATGCTTTTATTGTGCTGAATTCTTCATCAGAGTAATAACCGATTTTTTTATGCCATTGCCAGTCGTTTCCCTTCCAAGCTGATTCTACAAAAACAACATCAACTTTTTCGGATTCAATTTCCGACTTCCAATTTTCCGGGCTTAAAGCAACCGTATTGACAGCACTTGCTATTGTATCAGTTGTAAACGTGTCTGCTATGATACCAATTGTCAAGTCTGCAAGCGTTTTGCTTTTAAATGAGGTTGTTTTCTTACTATTTTCTGTAAGCAAATGGTGTAAAGCTGAAGAGTAGTTTTGGGAAACTTTATTCCAGTTACGGTTCGACTCAATCCAAGAGCGTGCCTTGCTGCCTAATCGCTCTCTTAGTTCAGGAGAAAGAATTAGGCGCTTAATTGTGTTAGCAAGAGATGCAGCACTGTCCTTTTGGAAAAGTAGCGCGCGCTCATTGTTTCCAGCCATAGTAATATGAGGTGAAACATCTGATAAAATTACAGCTTTACCCATCGCCATCGCTTCAAGTGGCTTTAAAGCAGATACCATTTCAGTTACTGGTGACGACAGTCTTGGAATAGGCATAATATCCATACAAGAAATATATTCGCCAACTTCTTCGAATGCTACTCTTCCGGTAAATCTACAATTTTCATCAATTCCTGAATTATGAGCTTGTTCTTTGATTGCATCAAAAACCTTTCCATCACCTACCAGCAAGAAAATGAAATCTTGCCCGTTTTCTTTCAACTGGCTGAGCGCCTTTATCAATAAATCCAGCCCTTCATAAGCCACAGCGCTTCCTGCGTAACCTACGACCGGAACATTTTCGGGTAGATTAAGTTTCTCTTTCATTACTACAGAGCGCTCGACGGGCTTAAAAGTTTTCTCATCGACGGCATTAGGTATAATCTCAATCGTATCGCGCGGTACGCCCCAGCTCGAGACCTCATCAGCTAGCTCGTTTGTCAGCGTTAAAACTAAATCAGCATTCAATGCTGCATCTTGCTCCAGTTTCCGCATTAAATAGTAACGATCCGAATCCGCCCATTCAGGCTGAGAGGATGCCTGGGTGACCTCCCATAAGCCACGCATTTCGTATACAAAGGGTATACCTAGTCGCCTTGCTGCAGTCAAAGCGGGAATAGCGGTTATATGATTGGAAGCGGCAATTATAAGTTCAGCACCGCTTGTTTGAGCTTCTCGGAGATAAAAGTCAGTTGCCTCTGCAAAATATCTGTCCAATGGTGTCTTGTCTAAATTCCAGCCGGCGCAGGCTGAATATACGATACCCTCAATGCGCTCCTCATGTAGACCTTTGCTGATCTCTTTTATATTGGCATCCCACGGATAACCTGGTCGGGTCGCACAGCGAACTTGCCAACCGGCTGCTGATAAGCCTTTTGCAATTCCGTGTGACCGGGTTGCATAACCATTTGTTGTATAGGGCAAAGATTGATGCAAACAATAGAGAACAGAACTCTTTTTCGTTAGATAGCCAGGATTTGGTTGACGGGGTGGTAGGGATATTTTTGCTCTTAGTCGATCTAGTCCAGAAACAAATGCTTCAAAATCCATCTCGATTTTGCTAAAGCGCTCGCCCTTCAACCGAAGATTTTTTAATACTGTAAGCGTATCGGTAATGTTGCCTTGCTTGTAGAACCATCTACTAGCCGTCGCATAATCTACGATGAAGGGCAATTTCGTTCTTGTAGATGGCTTGGACCCGCGTTGCTGCCTTAAAGCAAAAACGACAGACTTAATTGCCGTGTCAAAAAGGTGTTCTTTTAGTGCGTGAATATATTTGACGTCTAACTCGGGCTCATCTAGCTGTTTAGACAAAGCTTCTTTCAGTTGCTCAACATCATTTGGAGTGAAGTAAGAAATCTGACCTTTCGCTCCAGAAATGTCTTTTAATGCGGGCAGATTAGAAAGAACCAGTCTTTTTCCCCTAGTGATTGCTTCGACCGCTTTCATCGGAGGTACTAGTTCACAAACTTTATAGGCAAGCCGCGGTATTGCAATTACATCAATAAGCGAATAGTAATCTTCTACCTCAGTGTGCGGAATGCGTCCAACACGTATTAACCAATCCGGTTGAGTAGCCTGCTCAGGATTATCAGATGAGTAGCTATGCGGATTCTCGTCACCTACTAACACCAGTTTTATCGGCTGTGTAGTAGACAGGCTCTTACATGCCTCAATGAGAAGCGATAATCCTTCATAATCATTTACGCTTCCTATATAGCCTACGACTCTATCAGTTTGCGCAATGCCTAATCTATCTCTTAAAATTTCATTAGTTTGTACGCAGGGTGAAATTTTATTTACGGCATTGTTCACAATATCAATTTTTTCGAAAGGCACTCCCCTCTCTACAAGCTGATTCTTCATTGCAGTATTTAACGTAAATACTCGAATTGCTTGTTGTGCCAAAAACGTATCAAGTTCAATTTCAAGCTTATAGTCGTAAGATTCGCTATACTCTGGATTTTTAACCTCCCTGGTAAGCTCCCAAAAGCCGCGTACCTCATAGAAAAATGGAAGTCCCAACTTTTTCGCTGCTATCCAAGCAGGTAGAGCAACTATCCAATTCGACGCTGCCATTACAAATTCAGGTCGGTAAAGCCTTAATTGCTCGCAAAAAATGTCAACCGAGTGTTCTAAATGCTCTATAGCATTAGAAGGTATGCTTTCACCCCAAGGAAAATGTAAATACTCCACACCGTCTTCTAATTGACAGACTTCACAGTCAATATCTTCATGCAACTCCCAGGGTCTACCTGGACGTACCATACACAATGTATTAAAACCGTTAGCGTTTAACGCAGAAGCAATATTATGCGTTCTCACAGCATACCCGTTATTGGCGTAGCTTTTACCATGACTAACAAAGTATGCAATTTTATTCTTTACTGGCAAAACAACGGAGTCCTCAGACTCATCAGCGAGCGACTTTGCTATTGATAATAAGGAATTTCGGGTCATGGCGTACCTTAGACTAGATTTTAATGTGGCGGAGCAAGATTGTGTATACACGAAGTAAGCCTCCCTTCGGAGGCTTATAGAATGTTACTTAAACAAGCCTGCGAAATCTAAAGCATGCTCGTTAGGGGAGTGTGTTTTGAATTGCTTGTGTGCAACCAGGTAAACCAAAATATCAGCTTGGTCAGCCTCAGTTTCGGAAACCAATGTCAAATTTTGTACTTTCTCAACATTTGGTTCCACAGCAACGACGTTTAGCTCTTTGCTCAACGCAATTGCAATACGAAGAGCAGGAGACTCGCGCAGGTCATCAATGTCAGGTTTAAAAGCTAACCCCATGCAAGCTACTTTAGGCTGTTTCCCATGTTGATTTTCAAACTGCAGTGCTGCGTTTTTGACTTTTTCGATTACCCAATCTGATTTGTAATCGTTCGTTCGCCGCGCTTGCTCAACCATTTTAGCTTTGCCGTTGGCAGAGTTGACAATAAACCAAGGATCAACGGATATACAATGGCCACCTACTCCACAGCCAGGCTGTAGAATATTGACTCTCGGATGGTGATTCGCCAGCGATATCAGTTCATACACATCAATGTCCATATCATCACTCAACATAGACAGTTCATTAGCGAAGGCAATATTGACGTCTCTAAACGCATTTTCCGTTAGTTTTGCCATTTCTGCAGTCTTCGCAGTGGTTTCCAACACTTCGCCCTGTACAAAACTACGGTAAAAATCTGCTGCCGCGTCGGTTGAAGCTTGGTTGATACCACCTACTACACGGTCATTTTCTATCAGCTCACGCATGATGTGACCAGGTAGTACCCTTTCAGGCGAGTGGGCAACATGAATCTGAGAAAGATCTACACCTGCTTTTTCAAGTTCATCTGCCATCATCTGTGTTGTGCCAACAGGAGATGTAGACTCAAGCAAAACAAGATTACCTGGCTTAACATGGGGAGCGATAGCCTGAGTTGCTTTTACCACGTAATCTACATTGGGAACTGGTGAATTGGTAATAGGATTAAGTTGGTCGTGATGAAATGGCGTTGGTACAGCAACCAGGAAAATATCAGCTGGAGCCGGCTCTAAATGTGCTGTCAGCATGCCACTGTTCACTGCGGAATTAACAAACGTGTCAAGGTCAGGCTCAACGATGTGAATCTTGCCTTCGTTAATTGTGTCTACAGCATGTTTGTCTACATCGACGCCGTGAACTTTAAACCCTCTGTTTGCCAATAGCGCTGCAGTTGGAAGGCCTATGTAACCAAGTCCTACAACACAGACTGTTTTATTAATTTCCATGATGATCCTTTAAAATCTGAATAATTCTATCGCAAGCTTTACCATCACCGTACGGGTTATGCGCAAAGCTCATATCTTTGTAAGCCTGTTTGTCGGTCAATAGACGAGTTAGGCTATTTGAGATTTTGTCGATATCCGTTCCTACTAACTGAACTGTGCCTGCGTCAACTGCTTCCGGGCGCTCTGTAGTATCACGCATTACTAGTACAGGCTTACCTAAAGATGGCGCCTCTTCCTGAATACCACCCGAGTCAGTCAAAATGATATAGGCTTGATTCATCAAATAAACAAACGGTAGATAATCCTGAGGCTCAATTAATTTAATATTGGAAACACCGCTCAATAATCTTTTGACCGGCTCCTGCACATTCGGATTAAGATGGACAGGATAAAGAATTTGACACTCTGGATGTGCCTCGGCAGTGCGGGCAAGCGCAGAACATATGCGTTCAAATCCGCCACCAAAACTCTCTCTGCGGTGACCGGTAACAAGAATCAACTTTTTATCGCTATCTAAAAAATCGAACTTGCGTTGCATTTCAGATAACAATCTCTCGTCACTGTCGAACTTTGCAGACACTTTAAGCAAAGCATCAATTACAGTATTCCCCGTCACATGTATCGCTGCCTGCTGAATTCCTTCATTCAGAAGATTAGACTCAGACTTTTCAGTTGGCGCAAAATGTAATGAACTAATGGCGCCGGTCAACTTTCTATTTGCCTCTTCTGGCCATGGTGAATAAATATTGCCTGTTCGCAAACCAGCTTCAACATGCCCTACAGGGATTTGCTGATAATATGCTGCTAAACTTGTTGCAAAAGTCGTCGCTGTATCACCATGTACCAATACAATATCAGGTTTGAATTCTGAAAAGACCTGCTTCATACCTTTGAGTATGCCTGAAGTTATATCAGTAAGATCCTGACCAGGTTTCATCAAGTTTAAGTCAAAGTCTGGTGTTAGCTTAAACAAGTCGAGTACCTGGTCCAGCATTTCTCGATGCTGGGCAGTCACGCATACTTTAGAGTTGATACCATCTGTAGATGCCAGTTTTAACGCTAATGGGGCCATTTTTATGGCTTCCGGCCTTGTTCCAAATACAGTTAAGACTTTCATTTACTCAGCTTTCCCCTTTCGTTTTCGCTGCTCTAATTCTCTATAATAAGCTTCAGCTAAAGATTGTGTTTGCTCTAATTGTTTTTCGAGAGCTGTAATATATTTTTGTTGACCATGGGTTTGATTTAAATCGCCGTTATCAAGACATGGAGTCGTCTTATGAGTCTTAATTTTTATTTTACATAAAGATATGTTCACCGCTACAAAGTCGGAACCATAAACCTTCCCAGCTTTTTGGTAATACTGCAAAGCCTCGGCAAAGCGATTTTGCCTATACAGCCTATTTGCTTTCTGAATGATTAGATCGTTATTAACCATATTTGTCTCGAACTGTTAAGGAAGCGGCCGCTTCTCATCCCTACCAAACCTCAAATAATGAACAAGTGGATTCAACCCCGCAGCCTTGACATCCGGATGAAGTCTTAAGTATTTATTTCCGTTAAAATTATCGGATGGATTTCTTCCTTCATTAGCACCAAATTTTAAATAGTGTTCAGCGGCATCCTTACCGGCCTTAGCAACATCAGGATTTTGTAACAAGTACCATTCTGAATTAAAAAATCGGCTTGACTTAATTAACCTCACGTCGGATTGAAATTTCCTCAGTTTTTTTAATTTAGCAGCAACTATTCGATCTATACGCCATCCCTGATATTTATCTTCCGGTGGGGGGAGAGTTGCGATATCTATGCTATTTTTGGGTGCGTTATTAAACGACAGATACAACTCTTCATATTTTTCTTGAACATATAAAAGCTGGGTAGTTAGTGCATTATAATCTTTTTGGAGTAGTTCAAGCTTATTTTTATATAGATTATGGAGCTCTTCTAATTCCCATGTAAGATAAAGGTTATCTTTTTCTAAATCTTTTACTCTAATAATCTCTTTACTAAGCCCATCAATATCGTACTTGCGAGACTTACTCTTATTAATTTTTCTACTTTCTACAAATTTAAGAATTGACAAATGATAAGAAGAAGAACTAATTAAGTTTTCAGTAACTAATTGCTCTGAAAGAGATACAGTTTTTTGTGCAAGAAAGTTGATATTATCTACCCACTTTGCGTTCTCATAAGCTTGCGGGTTGTAGATATCTAAAAATTTTACTCGATTTAATAGAAAATTATCTACTAATGGTGTGTAAGTATCAGCCCATTGCTTAATAACCTCATTTATTCCTTCGAAACCTGCATATCTTTGAACTAAAATAGGAAGAGGTTCGTAAGCAATTAAAACATCATTGGAGTCAGTCAAGTGAGTAACCGTTTCCACATCAAGTATTTCAGGAATTATACTACATGACTCAGAGCCACCCTTGATATGCTCTAAGTGCGTAATACTTGATGAGTTCTGATTGTTAAACCTCTCCCATGCATCAGTTTTTGCAACACTGACGATAACAGGCATTTTTGTACTCCCACCTAACATTAAGCCTCTGTGTAGACAATGCTGCTTATTTATCATTATCTAAGGCTTGAGAGCGCGGCTCTCAAAAAATTGCTATGATTATAACAGAACCCTACATTATATTTTAAGTGAAAAATTTAATCATAGAATTGTCTCGGATTAATAATTTAGTTGAACATTACAAGTATATGCATTTCACTAATTATGAAATTTTGCTGTTGAGGCTTGTTGATTGTAAGAAGAGGATGAGACTTCGAATAAAGTGAATAGATGAGGTGATAAGTTAAGGTAAGCTACTATTTAGCACTAGTGAAATCATTATAACGGTACAAAAAAACCCCGCCGGAGCGGGGTTTTTTATTTACTTAAGCTTGTTCGGCTTACTCTTCAGTTTCCGCCGCTTCTTCAGCAACTTCAACTTCAGGGCGGTCTACTAGCTCAACGAATGCCATTGGGGCATTATCGCCTGCACGGTAGCCACACTTAAGAATGCGTGTGTAACCGCCTGGGCGGGCCTCGTAACGAGGACCTAGGTCGTTGAATAGTTTACCTACAACCTCTTTATCACCAGTACGTGCAAAAGCCAGACGGCGGTTTGCTACACTGTCTTGCTTAGCAAGTGTGATTAGAGGCTCGATTACGCGACGTAATTCTTTCGCTTTGGGTAACGTCGTTTTGATCACTTCGTGCTTGACCAAAGAGCCGGCCATGTTTTTGAACATAGCTTGACGATGGCTGCTGTTGCGATTCAACTGACGACCACTCTTACGATGGCGCATAGTTTTATCCTTCTCTACAAATCAGTTTGATAAAAACCTGATTAATCTTTGTCAGCGATGCTCTCTGGTGGCCAGTTTTCCAGGCGCATACCCAGAGATAGACCACGAGAGGCTAACACGTCTTTGATTTCAGTTAGCGATTTTTTACCAAGGTTTGGCGTTTTAAGTAGCTCTACCTCAGTGCGCTGAACCAGGTCACCAATGTACTGGATAGCTTCCGCTTTCAAGCAGTTTGCAGAACGTACTGTCAGTTCCAGATCATCTACAGGGCGAAGTAGAATCGGATCGAACTCCGGCTTCTCTTCTTTCTGTACTGGCTCTGACACATCGCGCAGGTCAACAAAGGCATCTAACTGCTCAGCAAGAATCGTTGCTGAACGGCGGATCGCTTCTTCAGGATCCAGAGTACCATTTGTTTCCATGTCGATGATTAGCTTGTCTAAGTCTGTGCGCTGTTCAACACGAGCAGACTCAACAGTGTATGCAATACGCTCAACGGGGCTGAATGAAGCATCAACTAACAAACGACCAATTGGACGATCATCATCTTCTGAGGAGCGACGGGTAGAAGCTGGAATGTAACCACGGCCCATTTCTACCTTGATGCGCATACTGATTTCAGTTTCGCCAGTCAACGTACAAATTACGTGGTCAGGATTCACAATCTCTACATCACCATCATGCTGAATATCACCAGCAACAACAGGGCCAGCGCCAGACTTCACTATCGTTAACGTAGCTTCGTCTTTGCCTTCAAGACGAACTGCTAAACCCTTCAGATTCAGCAAGATTTCGATGACGTCTTCTTGCACACCTTCTTTGGTGCTGTACTCGTGTAGTACGCCATCAATTTCAACTTCGGTTACTGCACATCCAGGCATGGATGACAGTAAAATGCGACGCAGGGCGTTACCCAGAGTATGACCGAAGCCACGCTCCAGCGGTTCCAAAGTTACTTTGGCACGAGTAGGAGAAACGTTCTCGATCTCAACTAATCTCGGTTTTAGGAATTCAGTCACAGAACCCACAATGCTTCCTCTTTAGTTAGCTTTACTTAGAGTAAAGTTCGACGATCAACTGTTCGTTAATATCAGCAGACAGGTCAGTTCTTTCAGGAACGCGTTTGAACGTGCCTTCCATTTTATTGCTGTCAACTTCTATCCAGGTTGGCTTCTCACGTTGGTCAGCCAATTCTAAAGCAGCAACGATACGCGCTTGCTTTTTAGCTTTTTCACGAACAGAAACCACGTCTTCGGCAGAAACGTTAAATGATGGAATGTTCACACAACGGCCATTTACCATGATCGCTTTGTGGCTAACCAGCTGACGTGCTTCTGCACGAGTGCTGGCGAATCCCATACGATAAACTACGTTATCCAGACGCTGCTCTAAAAGCTGAAGCAGGTTTTCACCTGTGTTGCCTTTAATACGTGCAGCTTCTTTATAGTAGTTGCGGAATTGTTTTTCCAGAACGCCATACATACGACGAACTTTTTGCTTTTCACGCAGCTGAACACCGTAGTCAGACAGACGGCCACGACGGGCACCGTGTTGACCAGGCGCTGTATCGATTTTACATTTTGAATCGATTGCGCGAACGCCGCTTTTCAGGAACAGGTCGGTTCCTTCGCGACGGCTAAGTTTGAGTTTTGGACCCAAATATCTTGCCATGTTCTTTCTCCAACTGTCCGTCGATTAAACGCGACGTTTTTTCGGTGGACGACAACCGTTGTGAGGAATAGGGGTCACATCGGTAATGTTTGTGATCTTATAACCAGTAGCGTTAAGTGCACGGATCGCAGACTCACGGCCTGGACCTGGACCTTTAACAAATACTTCTAGGTTTTTCAGACCGTATTCTTGTGCAGCAACACCTGCACGCTCAGCAGCAACCTGTGCAGCAAAAGGGGTAGATTTACGTGAACCACGGAAACCTGAACCACCAGATGTTGCCCATGCCAGAGCGTTACCAGAACGGTCAGTAATAGTCACAATCGTGTTGTTGAAAGACGCATGGATATGAGCCATTCCGTCTGCAACCTGACGTTTAGCGCGTTTACGCGTTGTACGAGTTGGTTGTTTAGCCATAACTTATACTCCCCCGCTTACTTCTTGATTGGCTTACGAGGACCTTTACGGGTACGCGCATTTGTTTTAGTGCGCTGACCACGTAGAGGCAAGCTACGACGGTGGCGTATACCACGGAAGCAACCCAGGTCCATCAAACGTTTGATGCTCATGGAGATATCACGGCGAAGATCACCTTCAACCATGAATTTACCGACTTCTTCACGCAGCTTCTCTACAGTCGCTTCGTCAAGGTCTTTGATTTTTGTTGATTCTGCAACACCAGCGTTAGCACAGATCTCTTTAGCACGAGTTGCGCCTACACCATAAATCGCTTGAAGCGCGATTACAGTGTGCTTGTGTTCAGGAATGTTAATGCCAGCGATACGGGCCATTAACAGCACTCCTCTATATTAATATTGGTCGACAGCCTAAAAAGCCCGATAGGATACTTACCCGTCGACTAAATTGCAACATTAGGTTCATTCTAACGTAACAGACTAAGCTGAACCTGTCAGGCTCAGCTTAAAATCTATTCAAAAAGAATTTACCGCGTTTTTATGATTAGCCTTGCCTTTGCTTATGCTTTGGCTCTGTACAAATCACACGCACAACACCGTTGCGCTTGATGACTTTACAGTTACGGCAAATCTTCTTTACTGATGCACGAACTTTCATTACATCACTCCGTAGTGCACTAATCTTAGCGGCCGTAGCCTTTAAGATTAGCTTTCTTCAGAACAGACTCATACTGACTAGACATCAGATGCGTCTGTACCTGCGCCATAAAGTCCATGATAACTACCACAATAATGAGTAGTGACGTACCACCGAAGTAGAACGGCACATTCCAGGCAATTAGCATGAATTCAGGCACCAAACAAATAAAGGTTATGTAAAGAGCGCCAGCCAGTGTCAGGCGAGTCATTACCTTATCGATATAACGTGATGTTTGTTCACCCGGACGGATACCAGGGATAAATGCACCAGACTTCTTCAAATTATCTGCTGTATCGCGAGGATTGAATACCAGCGCGGTATAGAAGAAACAGAAGAAAATAATCGCTGCTGCATAAAGCATCACGTACAGCGGCTGACCAGGGGACAGCATTAATGCTACGTCCTGCAACCAAGCTGTTGATTCATTCTGACCGAACCATCCTGCGATAGTTCCGGGAAACAGAATGATGCTGGAAGCAAAGATTGGTGGGATAACCCCAGCCATATTAACCTTTAATGGTAAATGAGTGCTTTGCGCAGCATAAACCTTACGGCCCTGCTGACGTTTAGCGTAGTTTACCACAATCCGGCGCTGTGCACGTTCAACGAACACGACCAGATAGATAAGGCCAACAATGATGGCGCCAATCAATAACAGGAATAATAAGTTAATATCACCCTGTCTTGCTTGTTCCGCGGTCTGACCTATCGCTGTTGGCAGACCGGCAACAATACCAGCAAATATCAGGATAGAAATACCGTTACCGATACCTCTTTCAGTAATTTGCTCACCCAGCCACATCAGGAACATAGTTCCTGTGACCAAGCTCACTACCGCTGTAAAGTAGAATCCGAAGCCAGGACTTATCACCAATCCATTAATCAGGTTTGGCAGGTTGGTCGCGATTCCAATTGCTTGGAAAGTAGCCAGTATCAGCGTCAGATAACGCGTATACTGACTGATCTTACGACGGCCTGCCTCGCCTTCTTTTTTAAGCTCCATCATCGGTGGGTGAACCACCGTGAGCAACTGCATAATAATGGACGCAGTAATGTATGGCATAATGCCCAAAGCCAGAACGGATGCACGCTCAAGAGCGCCACCGGAGAACATGTTAAACATTTCTACGATGGTACCTTTCTGCTGCTCGAACAAGTCGGCCAGGACCGCAGGATCAATTCCAGGAATCGGGACATAAGACCCCAACCGGAATACTACGATCGCACCGAATACGAACAACAATCTCGCCTTAAGCTCACTAAGGCCGCTTTTCGCGCCCGAATCCAATCCTGGTTTAGCCATCTAGCTTATTCCTCTACTTTACCGCCGGCAGCTTCAATCGCTTCGCGAGCGCCTTTTGTAACCTTTAACCCGCTAACCGTTACAGCGCGTGACGCTTCACCGCTCTTAACGACTTTAACAAACTGGATATGCTTTTTCACAATACCCGCTGCTTTTAAAGTCTCAAGAGATGCAGTGTCACCTTCTACCTTCGCGATTTCAGTCAACGTAACCTGGTCTGTGACCATGCTCTTACGAGATGTGAAACCAAATTTAGGCAGACGGCGCTGAATTGGCATCTGACCACCTTCAAATCCTGGCTTCACAGAACCGCCTGAACGGCTTTTCTGACCTTTGTGACCACGGCCACCGGTTTTACCAAGACCTGAGCCGATACCACGGCCAACACGCTTACCAGAACTTTTTGCTCCTGGAGCAGGAGAAATATCATTCAAACGCATGTCTTACTCCTCGACGATTTCAACCATGTAATTAACACGGTTGATCATGCCACGAACAGCTGGGGTGTCTTCCAACTCGCGAACATGGTTGATTTTACGAAGGCCTAGGCCTTTAAGCGTTGCTTTGTGCTTTGGCAGACGGCCAATTGCACTTTTCGTTTGCTTTACTTTAATCGTTGCCATGTTTGCTTACCCCAAAATCTCTTCTACTGACAACCCACGCTTGGCAGCAACACCAGCAGGAGAATTCATCTCTGTTAGTGCATTGATCGTTGCGCGAACAACGTTCATTGGGTTAGTCGAGCCGTAACATTTTGAAAGTACGTTTTGTACACCAGCTACTTCAAGTACCGCACGCATTGCACCACCGGCGATAATACCAGTACCTTCTGATGCAGGCTGCATGTAAACTTTAGAGCCAGAGTGACGACCTTTGATTGGGTGCTGCAACGTGTGACCTTTAAGGTCAACAGTTACCATGTTACGGCGAGCCTTTTCCATTGCTTTTTGGATTGCGGCTGGCACTTCACGTGCTTTACCGTAACCAAAACCAACGCGACCATTGCCGTCACCCACTACCGTCAATGCAGTGAAACTGAAGATTCGACCACCTTTAACCACTTTAGAAACGCGGTTTACAGCGATCAATTTTTCCAGCATATCACCGTTTTGAACATCTTGTTTAGCCATTATAAACTCCTAGAACTGAAGGCCAGCTTCGCGAGCTGCATCAGCTAATGCTTTAACACGACCGTGGTATTTGAAACCGCTGCGATCGAAAGCCACTTGTTCAATGCCTTTCTCTTTTGCACGCTCTGCGATAACTTTACCAACAACTGCCGCTGCTTCAGCATTGCCTGTTGATTTCAGATCTTTAGCCAGATCTTTTTCAACGGTAGAAGCTGCCGCCAATACTTCAGCACCGCCTGCGGCGATAAGCTGAGCATAAATGTGGCGAGGTGTACGGTTTACAACCAAGCGATGCGCGGCCAGTTCACGAAATTTAGCGCGTGCGCGAGTTGCGCGACGCAAGCGAGCTGCTTTCTTATCCATCGTATCACCCACCTACTTTTTCTTAGCTTCTTTACGACGTACATACTCATCGGCATAACGAATACCTTTGCCTTTGTAAGGCTCTGGTGGACGATATGCACGGATGTTCGCCGCAACCTGTCCTACCACCTGCTTATCGGCGCCTTTGACGACGATTTCAGTTTGGCTAGGAGTTTCAACCGTAATGCCTTCAGGCATTTCGTATGCAACAGGATGAGAGAAACCCAGTGTCAGGTTAAGCTTGCTACCTTGTGCTTGCGCACGGTAACCAACACCGTTTAACTGAAGCTTTTTCTCAAAACCTTGTGTAACACCTTGAATCATGCTGTTCAGAAGCGCACGTACAGTACCTGCTTGCGCCCATGCTTCAGCAAAACCTTCGCGAGGTAGTGCTTTAAGCTGGTTTTCTTCCTGAACCACTTCAACGGCTTCGTTGAAAGTGCGTGTCAAAGTGCCATTCTTACCTTTAACGGTTACATCCTGACCAGAGATAGAAATTTCTACGCCTGATGCGATGTCTACCGGGGCTTTTGCTACTCGTGACATTTCAACTCCTCCGATTACGCAACATAACCGATGATCTCACCGCCCATGCCTGCTTTACGCGCAGCACGGTCAGTCATCACACCTTTAGAAGTCGACACGATAGCTACGCCTAGACCACCCATTACTTTTGGCAGCTCATCTTTTTTCTTATAGATGCGCAGACCAGGACGGCTTACACGTTCAATAGTGTCAATTACTTGCTTGCCTTCGAAGTACTTAAGTTCTACTTCCAAAACAGGCTTAACGTCACCAGAAACAGCGAAGTCAGTGATATAACCTTCTTCTTTCAGAACACCACAGATAGCAGTGCGCAGTTTAGAAGATGGCATAGCCACAGAAACTTTCTGTGCCATCTGGCCGTTACGGATGCGGGTAAACATATCCGCGATAGGATCTTGCATGCTCATTATCAGCTACTCCTTACCAGCTGGCTTTTTTCAAGCCAGGGACTTCACCGCGCATCGCTGCTTCACGCAGCTTGATACGGCTAAGACCGAATTTGCGTAGGTAACCATGTGGACGACCAGTAATGCGGCAGCGGTTTTGCTGACGAACTCTGGATGAATCACGTGGTAGTTGTTGTAGCTTCAGAACAGCGTCCCAACGCTCTTCTTCAGAAGCGTTAACGTCGCTGATAATCGCTTTAAGTGCGGCGCGCTTTTCAGCGTACTTAGCAACAAGCTTTTCACGCTTAGCTTCACGAGCCTTCATTGATTCTTTTGCCATAACCCTACACCCCTTACTTTTTGAATGGGAAGTTAAACGCGTCCAGCAGAGCACGTGCTTCTTCATTATTGTCGGCACTGGTAGTGATAGTAATATCCATACCACGAACCTTATCCACTTTATCGAAATCGATTTCAGGGAAAATGATTTGCTCACGCACGCCCATACTGTAGTTACCACGTCCGTCGAAAGACTTAGGATTCAATCCACGGAAGTCGCGAATACGCGGGATAGCGATTGATACCAAACGCTCAAGGAATTCCCACATACGTTCGCCGCGCAGGGTTACTTTACAGCCAATCGGATAACCTTCACGGATTTTGAAGCCCGCTACTGATTTTCTAGCAACTGTAACAACCGGCTTTTGACCTGCGATTGACGCCATATCGGCGGTCGCAGCTTCAAGCACCTTCTTGTCAGCAACTGCTTCACCCAGACCCATGTTCAGGGTGATCTTTTCAATCCGAGGGACTTGCATGACGCTTTTGTACCCGAACTGCTTCGCAAGTTCAGCTACTACTGTTTCTTTATAGAAATCATGCAGTTTCGCCATCGTACTCTCCAATTAATTAAACAAGTTCACCGTTCGACTTGAAGAAACGAACTTTCTTCTCGTCTTCAGTACGGAAACCAATACGATCCGCTTTACCCGTTGCCGGGTTAACAATCGCAACATTAGAAATGTGAATAGAAGCTTCTTTTTCTACGATACCACCTGGCTCACCCAGTTGAGGGTTAGGCTTTTGGTGTTTCTTAGAAAGATTTACGCCTTCTACAACTACACGGTCATCAGATGTCAGTACTTTAAGGACTTTGCCTTGTTTACCTTTATCTTTACCCGCTAATACGACTACTTCATCATCACGACGAATTTTTCTAGCCATTATCGTGACTCCTTATAGTACCTCTGGGGCCAATGAGATGATTTTCATGAAGTTTTCACTTCTCAGCTCACGGGTAACCGGTCCAAAGATACGCGTACCAATTGGTTGTTTGTTGGCATTCAACAAAACAGCCGCGTTATTATCGAAACGGATGGTAGAACCATCTGCACGACGAACGCCTTTTCTAGTACGCACCACCACTGCGCTCAGTACGTCACCTTTTTTAACTTTACCGCGAGGAATTGCTTCCTTGACGGTAACTTTGATGATGTCACCGATACCTGCATAACGGCGATGCGAGCCACCCAGAACCTTAATACACTGAACCCTGCGAGCGCCGCTGTTATCTGCAACGTCCAGGTTAGTTTGCATTTGGATCATGTTAGTGCTCCGCTGATAAATTAAGACTCTTTCGAGTCGTTTAGCTGCTAAAAGCAACAACTGCTGTTGCTTTTATATACATACCCCCATAAAAAGGGCGCGAAATGATAACAGAAAAGATAGGGTAACGATAGGCCAATTTTGAATTATTTTTAGGCGATACCGTGTATTTTTTACGGCCGGCCGATGGCCAGTGAAATGTGAGTGACAGCTGCGGGAAAAAGAACCGTAGCGGCCAATATTCTTGTGCGAAAATGCTCAGCTTTGAGGCCGCACAGACTAACAATCACAATGGCTGATGACAACCATCGGAGGGGCATACTATATTATCCACATAAAAAAGGCCGCAGATGCGGCCTTAATCATATTAGCTAAGTATATTACTCGTAGCTGTAGTTCATGGTTACGCCAGAATACGCGCTATATCCACGTAAACCGATGTGCCATGTACCTGATGAAGGATTGCTGAATGTACATACTTCATCGTTGCCGTTTTTATAAGGACGGCAGTCATAGGTAGATGTCGAAGGCTGTGCACCATATCTGACATACAGATCAGCATCGCCTGAACCACCTGAGATACGAACAGTCATAGTAGATACGCCAGAAGGAATATCCCACGTGTAACGATCCCATGCACCGCTTGTTCCTGACAGGTTAGATAACTGACCTGATACCGGCTCAACGCCGCCACCGCCAGTACCGCCGCCAGAACCTGTGCCGTCACAGCCATTTGTATTCAGGTAATCAACAGCATTAGACACCTTCACGATACCGTAACCATAATAGTTATCACGCCCTGATGTACCACGGTCTTTCGCAGTAGCGTTCAGAGCGCTACGAATTTGCGTGTTGGTACACTGTGGGAAGTAGCTCCATACTAATGCCGCAGCACCTGCAACGTGTGGCGTCGCCATTGATGTACCGTTTAGGGTTGCATACGAGTTATCAGGATACGTTGAATACACAGAAGAACCGGGAGCAGCGATTTCTACCGCAGAGTTGTACTGTGAGTAGCTCGCGTGATTTTCATTAGAATCAACTGCTGCTACAGACATAACCGCGCTGTAAGAAGCCGGGTAAGATTTAGTACTGTTACCATCGTTACCAGCTGCTGCAACCAGAAGCATTCCGTCATCCACAAAACCCTGCATCGCAGAACCTTCAGCTGATGATGAACCACCACCACCAAGACTCATGTTGACTACGTTAGCACCGGCGTTCTGACATTGCGTAATACCGTCAATGATATCTGATGCATACGTCCAGTTACCGTTATCGTCAAAAATCTTAACGATATGCATATTAACGCCAGGATAAACACCCACAACGCCCTGCGTATTGTCATACGCCGCGATAGTACCGGCTACGTGCGTACCGTGGCCATTGCCATCGTTATACCAGTTACCTACACCTGAGTTATTCGCGTTACCAGTCAAACCATTGTTAGTACCTGGCAAATCGTTGTGGCCCAGGTTATAGCCTGTATCGATAATACAAACGCGACGCGCACTTGTGTCGCTTTGTGCGAACTGGCTGGCCTGTACCATGTTGATGCCATAAGGCGTGGTTTGCGCCATCAGGCTACGCTTTGGATCGTCCGCAATTTCTTCGATGTTTGGATTTTTGCGAAGCTTGTTCAGTACTGATTTGCTCATAGAAGCGGCAACCATTTTATGTTTGCCCAGTACTTTGTGCGGCTTGGCGCCTGCATTTTTCAGAATGTTTTTGGCTGCAATCGCATCAAACGCAGCATCAGCAGCGTTTTCATTCGGGCCTTTGTTAGCTTTATCTTTGCCCTTCATTGCAGCAGATCCCGTCTGCTTGAACTTCACGATATAACGCTGTTCGTCTTGAACCAGCGATAACTTCTGGGAAAGAACATTTTGTAGCTGGCCGGCTTGCGATGATGACGCGGGTTCTGTGACCTTAACCGGACCATTGTTAACCGCAGCTGTGACTGATGCACTTAAAAGGGTTAACGATGCAACTACTGCTTTACCACAAAATGTGTGTTTATTATTCAACATTTGCTGTCCTTTAATCTTATTTTATTGTTTTAGTGTTACTTCTCCCTCGCTCTTCAATGTAGCGTTACAAAAGGGTTATCTACTTATTGTGAAAATCAGCCGGTGATTTCATTTTACCCGGAAAAAGACGCATTCCCCTGCCTCTCTCAGAACTACTAAGCACCGTGAACATCTTCACGTCGTTCGAATCGGTTGCCCGATCCGACATAGCCACTATACAAAAGCCGATGATGGTTTATGTATAAGGCTTATTACATACTTATCACGCTTCATACCCGATGTCATCTTTTAAAAAAACGATGAACTAACAAGTAAAACCGCATGATCAGCATGGCTACTGCAAAGTGCAACAAATTGTTAACAAATCGCAATATCGCTAAGCTAGGGTATTTTTTGAGCGAATTAAAGAGAAAGGACAAACTTTAAACAAAAAAGGCTGTAAAGATAAATTCACTTACAGCCTTTAAGGGTATGAAATTGAAAAACAGATTAGCGGCGTTGGCGTACCATTTCGTAAAGACAGATACCGGTAGCCACCGATACATTCAAACTTGTTACGCTGCCTGCCATAGGCAGCTTAACCAGTTCATCGCAGGTTTCACGGGTTAACCGACGCATCCCCTTGCCTTCAGCGCCCATTACCAACGCCATCGGCCCTTTGAGCGTAACATCGTAAATTTCCTGCGTTGCCTCTCCAGCAGTGCCAATTACCCAAACGCCCTGGCCTTGCATTGCTTTAAGCGTACGAGAAAGGTTAGTAACCTGAATAAATGGCGTCGTTTCTGCGGCACCACAGGCTACTTTGCGCGCGGTGCCGGTCAGGCCTGCCGATTTATCTTTGGGAACAATAACGGCGCTGGCGCCCGCTGCGTTTGCGGTTCTCAGACATGCACCAAGATTATGAGGATCGGTTACGCCATCGAGTACCAAAAACAATGGCGACTGGTTTTGTTCGATAAGCCTGTCAAGGTCATTCTCGTCAAGCACTCTGCCAGGCTTTGCTTTAGCGACGATGCCCTGATGCTGCTCACCGCTCACTTTATCGTCCAGCACCTTCCGGTGACAAAACTGAACACTGATACCAAAGCGACGGGCCTGATTTACCGCATCGTTCAGCCGATCATCATTTCTGCCTTTAAGCGCAAATATTTCAATAATTCGTTCTGGTTCTGTTGCCAGTACTGCATCAACTGCGTGCAGGCCGTACAACCACTCGTTCTGTGCCATTTACTTCTTCTTGCCTTTTGCTTTTTCTTGCTTTTTAGGTCTGTTGTTACCCGCCCCTTTTCGAGGCTTTTCTTTAGCCTTATCACGTGGGGGCTTACCGGTTGATTTTTTGCCCGCAGAACGAACTTTCACCTTTTTTCCTGAACGATTCTTTAGCATGGAATCATCCAGTACCAAATCAATCTTTCTTTCATCAAGATTCACCGCTGCAACCTGTACTGAAACAGTGTCACCCAGGCGGAACTGACGTGCACCGGATTCACCTGACAATGATTGTTTGACCGCGTCATAATGATAGAAATCATCTTTTAGTGAGGTGATATGCACTAATCCATCGATATGGTAGTCAACCAGGCGAATAAACAGGCCAAACGTAGTCACTGAACTGACAACGCCATCAAAACTGCTGCCCACATGGTCCTGCATAAACTCACATTTAAGCCAATCAGCCACATCGCGTGTTGCATCATCAGCGCGTCGTTCCGTCATTGAACACTGTTCGCCCAGCTGTTCAATTTCTTCTTCGGTGTATGCCTTCGCCCCCGACACTTTTTGTTTGAAAGGTTGCTTGGCCAGAATGCCCTTAATGGCGCGATGCACAACCAGGTCCGGATAGCGGCGAATCGGGGACGTAAAGTGTGCATATTGCGCAAGAGCAAGGCCGAAGTGGCCGACATTATCGCCATCATAGACCGCTTGTTTCATTGAGCGCAGAAGCATTGTCTGAATCAGTTCCTGATCAGGACGACTACGGGTTTTATTTACTACCGCAGTGAAGTCTGACGGTGAGGCATCTTCAGTAATATGATGGGGAACACCTATCTCTGCCAGATAGGAGGTAAATGCAGTAAGACGATCGGCATCCGGTTTATCATGGACTCTGTACAGCGCTGGCGCACTGTGTGATTCAAGCATTTGAGCTGCGCTGACATTGGCCAGAATCATACACTCTTCGATCATTTTATGTGCATCGTTACGCTGAACCGGCACAATGTCTTCAATCTTGCGCTGCGCGTTAAATACGA
The DNA here is from genome assembly GCF_006228385.1 of Salinimonas iocasae. Taxonomy (GTDB): domain Bacteria; phylum Pseudomonadota; class Gammaproteobacteria; order Enterobacterales; family Alteromonadaceae; genus Alteromonas; species Alteromonas iocasae. Next base: position 538,537 of record NZ_CP039852.1, on the reverse strand, counting down.
ATTTGCTTTCCTGAGTTTCAAACTCAATAGCACCGCGACGCTGCCGGGCTTTGTGCAGTACCCGATACAAGTCGTGCAAATTACGTAAATGGCCCACGTGTGATTCGTACCGCTGATGCAGATCTTTATCACCCTGCAGAATATTCCACACTTTGGTATAGGTTAGTCGTGCATGGGAATTCATCACCGCTTCATAAAACTGATAGGCCTGCAATTTCCCTTCTGCCGAGATTGTCATCTCGCAGACCATACACAAACGGTCGACTTCCGGATTCAGCGAGCACAGTCCGTTTGACAGAACCTCGGGCAGCATAGGAATAACCTGCTCGGGGAAGTACACCGAATTACCCCGGTTAACCGCTTCAGTATCCAGTGCTGTCCCAGGGCGCACGTAATGACTTACATCTGCAATAGCAACCCAAAGCTGCCAGCCACCATTGTCCAGAGGTTCACAGAACACCGCATCATCAAAGTCACGGGCATCTTCACCGTCAATGGTGACCAGAGGTAACTGTCTTAAATCGATTCTGCCCTGCTTGGCATCTTCTGGTACCTGTTCAGTCAAACGACTGACTGCACGTTCAACTCCCTGCGGCCACTGATGGGGAATATCGAATGTGCGCAATGCCATTTCAATTTCCATCCCAGGCGCCATGTGCTCGCCCAGAATCTCGGTTATCTTACCTACCGGGCTCACTCGCCTGCGGGGGCGCTGCGTCAGTTCAACAACGACCACCTGGCCCATTCTGGCGCCATTAACATTTTCAGGGGGAATGACGATTTCGTGATTGATGCGGCTATCATCCGGGATGACGACGCCAAAGCCCTGCTCTGTGAAGTAACGCCCTACAATCGGCTCTTGCCGCGGCTCGACAACAGCAACAACATAGCCTTCCTTACGACCTTTTCTGTCTGTACCGCTGACGCGAGCGTCAACCACATCATCATGCAGAAAAAGCTGCATCTGACCGCCGCTGATGTAAAGATCACCGCTGTTATCTTCCGGACGCAGAAAACCAAAGCCATCGCGATGGCCTATTATGCGTCCACGAATCAATTCGTCTTTATCCTGAAGGATATAACGTTTGCTCTTAGTGAATTGTATTTGCCCTTCCCGTTCCATCGCGCGAAGCCGGCGTTGCACGCCAATGTGGCTTTCCTCGTCTTGTGCACCAACCGCTGCACATATTTCAAGAAAGGAGATCGGCTTGCCATGATCTTTTATAACCGACATAAGAAATTCCCGGCTGGCTACCGGGTTTTCATATTTTTCTTTCTCGCGCTGGTAATGGGGGTCGTCACTCATGCAGTTCGTCTTTCGCCCTTGAAGTAGTTAGATAAATACAGTATGGCGCCAGTATAACAGTTATCAGCGTGAAAACACGGCTTATCCAGCGCATCGTTTACGATACGCTGTCTCAAAGCGCTGTCTTTACCGACTTAACTGGCTTTTACTTCAGGCGAAGCGGAGAAGATCGAAATGGCTTAGTAAGCCATCTGGCGGGCATTGCGCACGGCTTTGGGGTGCATTAACTGCTCGAGTCGGGCGAGATAACGGTCAATTTTGGCATGCGTGGTTTTGTTATCGGTTACGGCGTTAAATAACCAGCGATAGGCATCTTCGTAATCATACGGACTACCATGACCATCAATGAATAATTTCACCAGCTGAAGCTGTGCGTTTAAGTTGCCCAGCGCGGCAGCTTCGCGCAGGTAAATAACAGCTCTGCGAGTATCCTGCTGAACCAGTTTACCAGAGGCATAATAGCGCCCGAGTTGCTCAAGCGCCGCTGGTAGCCCCTGCTGCGCCGAACTGCGCATAAATTTGATACCCCGCTCAGGCTCTGCATCAACACACACTCCCCACGCCAGCATATCTCCCCATAAAAACTGGTAAGCTGGCTCCTTTAACACTTCAGCATGCGCCTCAATATCCTGTACCAACTGGCAGCGGTCAGCAACCACGCGGTCTAGATGCGCATTGGCATTAATAAGTGAAATTAACTCATCCTGCGTATAAAGCTGAACGGCTTTTAGCTGCTGCGCCTGTGCCGACACGATACACAATAAAGTAAATGTAAGAGTGATTAACTGCTTTATCATAGCTGACCCAAAACCTGAACGTCCTGCTTTATTACTATCGGCAATAAAGTGGAAATCTGAAGCAGGAATATCGCCGCTAATTAAGTTTAGAGAAAAGCGCGCTATAGACCTTGCGGGCATGGTCCGCCACATCAATACCCAAATCTGTGAGATAGCCGCCATCCGGCTGGGTAATAAGCCCCTTGGTATATAATCGCTGAGCAGCGTTGACGATTGCATTGCTGGCATCGTGGTGAATTTTCAAGCCTTGCATAAAGCTGTCGCTGGGGAATTTCAATAACAGATTGAGCTCTTCGGTCATAGCAGTGTCAAAGGTACTCATGGCGTCTCCTCGTTAAGACAGTTATGTAAGTGGTATCTACAAAAATATCACGCATCGTCTATCTCACACCCTTTCTGCATCACTGTCCAGCGAAAATGCTGCGCTTAACAAATTTCGTCTCGGACGGTTCGCACTGAATGTTATGCAAAGTATGATGTATACTGCGGCCAACCTTGAAGAACACAAAAGACAGTTTGATACCTATGAAATACAAAGACCTGCGTGACTTTATTGCCAAACTGGAAGCTCAGGGCCAGTTAAAACGGATTACCCGGGAAATAGATACCGATCTGGAGATGACCGAAATTGCTGATCGCACCCTGCGTGCCAAAGGACCAGCTTTACTGTTCGAGAACCCCAAGGGTAGCGATATGCCGGTACTGGCAAATTTGTTTGGTACACCGGAGCGGGTCGCGCTGGGCATGGGTCAGGATAGTGTTCACGCATTGCGCGAAGTTGGCAAACTGCTGGCATATCTTAAAGAACCAGAGCCGCCTAAAGGCATCAAAGATTTATGGAGCAAACTGCCGGTCTTTAAACAGGTTCTGAACATGCCTGCCAAGGAAGTAAGAAAAGCTCCGTGTCAGGAAGTAGTCGTAAGTGGCGACGATGTTGATTTAACCAGCCTGCCCATTCAGCGCTGCTGGCCCGGTGATGCGGCACCACTTATCACGTGGGGCCTGACTATTACCCGTGGCCCCCATAAGAAACGTCAGAATCTGGGTATTTACCGGCAACAACTGTTGGGGAGGAATAAGCTGATTATGCGCTGGCTTTCCCATCGCGGCGGCGCACTGGATTTCAGAGAATGGTGCCAGGAGCATCCCGACGAACCCTACCCGGTTTCGGTTGCCCTTGGTGCAGATCCCGCGACTATTTTAGGTGCCGTTACCCCCGTGCCCGACACCCTGTCAGAATATGCGTTTGCCGGCTTGCTGCGAGGCGACAAAACCGAGGTGGTAAAATCAATCAGTAACGATCTGCAGGTACCGGCCAGTGCAGAAATTGTTCTTGAGGGTTATATCGACCAGAACGAAACCGCGCCCGAAGGCCCTTACGGCGACCACACCGGGTATTATAATGAAGTCGACACGTTTCCGGTGTTTACCGTTACCCACATAACCCATCGTAAGCAGCCTATTTATCACTCTACCTATACTGGCCGGCCACCGGATGAGCCTGCTATTTTAGGGGTGGCGCTCAACGAAGTCTTTGTTCCTATTCTGCAAAAGCAGTTTCCGGAAATCGTGGATTTTTATTTACCACCAGAAGGCTGTTCCTACCGTATGGCGGTAGTAACAATGAAGAAACAATATCCCGGCCATGCCAAGCGCGTCATGATGGGTGTGTGGTCTTTTTTGCGTCAGTTCATGTACACCAAGTTTGTCATAGTATGCGATGACGATGTAAATGCCCGGGATTGGAATGACGTGATCTGGGCGGTTACCACTCGCATGGATCCTGCGCGTGATACGGTGATGGTTGAGAATACACCCATTGACTACCTGGATTTTGCATCACCGGTTTCAGGTTTAGGGTCAAAGATGGGAATGGATGCAACCAATAAGATGCCCGGCGAAACCGATCGTGAATGGGGTGAACCGATTGTGATGGACGATGATGTCAAACAGCGCGTGGATGACATCTGGGATGAGCTTGGTATCATGGACTAGCTCGCCATTGTTAAGCGAATTCAGTTAAGAAGAGAGTACATGTCAGATATTTTATGTCAGGTTGACGCAGTTACGCCGTTGACCGAAGCGGTTTACAAAGTTGTGTTAACACCTTCCAGTCCGGTCGACTTTTATGCAGGTCAGTATGTTCTGGTGCATATGGGCGAAACCGACAAGCGCCCTTTTTCTATCGCCAACGCAGCGTACAATAATCAGAAAATAGAACTGCACATCGGCGCGGACGAAAATAATGCGTACGCCACAGAAGTGCTAGAGCGAATGAAAAGCGAAGGTGAAATCACCATAAGTGGCGGCCATGGCGAGGCGCATCTGCAGTCTAACGGTAAACCGATGATTCTGATTGCAGGCGGCACGGGCTTTTCATATGCCTACTCTATACTGCAGCAATCGTTGAAGGACCATCCCCACACGCCGGTTACCCTTTACTGGGGAGGCCGAAATAAAGAAGACTTGTACCTGTTCGAAGAATTGACCAGCATGGCTGACGACAACGAGCAATTTACCTTTATTCCGGTCGTGGAATATGCCGATGAAAACTGGCAGGGAAGAACCGGTTGGGTACATCACGCCGTACTAGCAGACTACACCGATTTGTCGGACAAGCAGGTATATATTGCCGGCAGGTTCGAAATGGCTAAAGCCGCCAGAGATGATTTTTATGAGCGCAAACTGCCAGATGATCAACTGTTCGGTGATGCTTACGCCTTTATCTAACGCCACGCCACTTTAATAATTATAAGGCGTGGTGAAATAACAAGCTTTGAAGGAGCACACATGAAACCACGCCTCAGCGCTATCGCTGCAGCTATAATCACCTTACCTTTTACTCTGTCAACAGCCCACGCCGGCGAAACTGACAAACTTCATAATATTGTTGCGGATGTTTCAGCAGACCGTATTGAGCAGGACATTGAGAAGCTGGTAGGTTTTGGCACCCGCCATACCTTGTCCGAAACCGAGTCCGACACCCGTGGAATCGGTGCAGCCCGTCGCTGGATTAAGCAGGAGTTTGAGGCCATTTCTAAGGAATGTGGCGGCTGTCTGGAAGTCATGTTCGTAGGCGACACTATTAGTGGCGAAAAACGCATTCCCGAAGCGACTGAAGTAGTCAACGTTGTTGCTATACAGCGTGGCACTACCGACCCTGACCGCTATGTCCTTATGTCAGGTGATATTGACTCCCGGGTATCTGATGTTATGGATGCCACGTCTGATTCTCCCGGCGCTAACGATAATGCTTCTGGTGTAGCAGGAACACTTGAGGCGGCACGCGTGTTAAGCCAGCATAAGTTTAACGGTAGTATTGTTTATGCTGCCCTTTCCGGTGAAGAGCAGGGTTTATTTGGCGGCAAGATTCTGGCTAAAAAGGCAAAGGAAGAAAACTGGCGCCTTAAAGCAGTTCTTAATAACGATATGATTGGTAATATCGAAGGTGTTAATGGTGTTATCAACAACACTACAGCCCGCCTGTTCGCCGAAGGTACCCGGGTAACCGAAACCGACGATGAGGCGAGAACACGTCGGTTCACTGGGGGTGAAGTCGACTCTCCTTCCCGTAATCTGGCGCGCTATATCGATAAACTTGCCGATGACTTTGTACCCAACTTAGACACCATGGTTGTTTATCGTCTCGACCGCTATGGCCGTGGTGGTCACCACCGTCCATTTAATGACCTTGGCTATCCGGGTATTCGTATCATGGAAACCAATGAGAATTACGAACGTCAGCATCAGGATCTTCGCAATGAAAATGGCGTAGAGTATGGTGATACGCTTGATGGTGTAAACTTTGACTATGCCGCGAAACTAACTTCGTTAAACGCTGTGAGTCTGGCGGCGATGTCCTGGGCCCCTGCTCCACCAGCAAAAGTAAAAATTGAAGGTGCTGTTAAGCCCTCCACAACGCTTAGCTGGCAGGCGGCTGATAGTGATCAGAATCCTCAACTTGCCGGATACAAAATCTATTGGCGGTATACTGATGCGCCTCAGTGGCAATACAGTAAATTCGTCGGTGATGTGACAGAAGCAACGTTAGAGAATGTCGTTATCGACAACTACTTCTTTGGCGTCGCAAGTGTCAGCGAAGACGGCTACGAAAGTCCGGTAGTTTTTCCGGGCGCTGCTGGTAGTTTCGGCGAATAACTGCTAAGCCGCCCTGAGAGGCGGCTTTTTTATTTCATTCTTTTAACTCGTCTTTTTTGCTATCGGTAGTCGAAAACCGCTACACTGAAGTTGAGTGTAGGAATTAACACAATTTATATAAAAGGTGAGTCTGTGCGTGGTTTAACAGTATGTATTTGTTTGTTGCTGAGCTTAGTCAGTTCCATTGCGGGTGCTGAGGTGAAGCTGGGCGCAGCGCAACTGCCCACCTTTATTGATGACGGTGATAAGCCTGCCCGTATTAATGCGATTATGCGAGAAGCATTTGCTCGCATGGAGCAGGATGTAACACTTGAAGTAATGCGACCTGCATTTTTAGGCAGCGGGCTGCTTAGTGGTCGCATCGATGGCCATTATGCGTTTGTTGATTTAGACGAGAAAAAATCAGAATATCTTTACTCAGATGCCTATCTTCCTCTTTATCTGTTTTCTATCAGTAAACACAGTGATGTTACATCCGTCGGGGCGCTTGAACACTTGAGAGACCGCCGGGTGGCGATTGAAAACCGTTTCGCCAATACAGATAAAGTCAGGCTCATCAAAGATATTAAGTGGGCCAGGAACCCTTCGACATTTGATGCCTTTAAGCAACTGGCCGACGATCGTTCTTACTACTTGATGTCTTCGCGGCTGTTAGTGGATGAATTTAACCGCTTATTGAGGAATGAAGGCGAGCAGCTCCTGCACTTTTCAAAAGTACCGTTGATCAAAGCAGGGTTTCGCCTTGCAATGGCATCCGGAGATGGTAATCAGGCAATGATTACGGCATTCAACTCGGCAATCGAAGACATGCAGAATGATGGTACCTACAATGAGTTACTGAATATTGCGTGGCTGACCAAAGACATAGACGGCGACGGAACGGCGGAATTTATCACCAGCCGCGCTGTTGCGCATCCTAAACTAGAGGCTGGCGCGCTGACGCTGGCATATCCACTTGATCAAAGTACCGTTTCTGAAGCATCTACATTTTATATTAATGGCGAGGCGGCATCAGACTGGCAGGAAGCGCTCAGTCTGATGAGTAATGTAACGCCTGTTTTGCGGCCAAGTTTGCTGGATGAAGAAGTCTATCAGCAAATTATGTCGCGCTGGTAAATGCGGTAACTTAATGATTGCGCAGGGCGTCGATAAGTTCATCCTTGGACATTTTTGAACGCCCGTCTATCCCTACTTCTTTTGCCTTATCGTAAAGCTCCTGTTTTGTGCGCTTCTCATATTTTGTTCCCTTACCGCCCTTTTTAGAAGGCTGCTGATCTGAATTAGCCTGCGCATTCGCAATTCTCGCCGACTTCTCTTTGCTGTATCCCTGATCCCTCAGCTCTTCGTAGGTATCGTCGTTCTTAATTTGATTACCGTGATCTTTCGCCATAGTTTGCCTCCAACCAATTGTGGTATCTGTCTGACACGTGAGCTTCACTTCATAAGAGTTACGCATACGCATTGACCAGAGTTTGAAAAATCCGCCATAAAGCATGAAATTTGTGTCACCTTCTTAAAAGGTTTTCCTACTTTGATTGACTGAGTCACTAATACCTACCACTACCTTTTACTACTCATTCAAATTGCTGAGGTCAGAGGCATCCATGAACACCACTGCGCTTCAGCTAGACGAACACAGCGTAATACGACCTTTGGATTAACAGGTACAAAAACTGCAATGCTCTTTCTTTTGATTCTTAAAGAGAAGCGTTAATGAGTAAGACTAATCAGCACACGATGCAAGATCCCCGCACTCAGTTCCCCCCTGGTGAAACGCAACATAATGAGGACCAGCCCGACCCGGCACTTGACAGTAAGCTCTACCCCAAAGCTAATCACGGCGAAGATACCTATGAGGGAAGCAAACGGTTACAGGGCCGAAAAGCGCTCATAACAGGTGGTGATTCTGGCATTGGACGTGCGGTTGCACTCGCCTTTGCCCGGGAAGGTGCCGATGTCGTCATTAATTTTCTGGAATCAGAAAAAGAAGATGGTGACACTACACTGGCAATGATAAGAAATGTCGGCGTCAGAGGTGATGCCATTATCGGCGATCTCCGGGATGAATCATTTTGTCAGTCGCTGGCTGATAACGCAGCTGAGTTTTTGGGTGGCCTGGATATATTGGTAAACAACGCAGGCAAACAACAGTTTGCGGAAACGCTTGACGATTTATCGACAGAACAATTTACCAGTACCTTTGAGACGAATGTATTTGGCATGTTCTGGTTGACTAAAGCGGCTGTAAAACATATGCCCGCAGGTGCCAGTATTATTAACTCTACGTCTATTCAGTCGTATCAGCCCTCTGCAGGGTTACTTGACTACGCCTCGACGAAAGGCGCAATCACCTCATTTACCAAAGGTTGCGCGAAAATGCTCATCAAGCAAGGGATCCGTGTTAATGGCGTTGCCCCGGGTCCGATTTGGACGCCTATTCAGCAAAGTGGCGGTCAGCCACCAGAAAAAGTTGAAGGTTTCGGTGAGCATGTGCCGATGGGTCGCCCCGGGCAACCGGCAGAGCTGGCACCGGTTTACGTGTTTCTGGCGTCACAGGAGTCGAGCTACATTACTGCGGAAATTATGGGTGTGACCGGCGGTGAACACCTGCCCTAATTATTCTTTGCAGAAAACGGGTATAGTTTTATCGGCCTTTACAATTATATTTTTAAGGATATCTCTCGATGTTTGTTGACAATTCCACGCTCGACATGCTGTTAAAGGGGCTGGTACTGACCACACTGGCAATGTGCTGGGTTGTCGCACTGGTGCGGATAAATGGATTGCGCTCGTTTTCTAAAATGACTAATTTTGATTTTGTCATGACAGTTGCTGTGGGCTCGTTACTAGCCGGGGCCAGTCAATCTCAAAACTGGACGTCTTTCGGACAATCTGCCGTTGCGATGATGGCGTTATTTCTGGTGCAATATTGTACCGCTCGCGTGCGAAAGTCTTCAGACTCCTTCGAGTCTGTGATGCAAAATCAACCCGTACTTCTCATGCGCGATGGTGAAATTATTCATGAAGCGTTACATCAAACCCGGGTGGCTAAGAGCGATCTTATTGCAAAACTTCGCGAAGCCAATGTTCTGGAAATGTCTGAAGTAAGAGCAGTCGTACTTGAAACAACAGGAGATATTTCTGTATTGCACGGTACATCATGCTCTCAAAAGCTATTGCAGGGAGTTCGGGGCACTGAGGAACAGTGAATACAGATTTACTACTTGCCTGACCTTTGATTGAGCGAAACAGAAATAGCTAATAAAGAAAGTCCACCTGCTTTCAGGTGGCCTTCCTTATTTTTAACTCCATAAACTATTGGTTGCAACACGGTACTTATCTGAATTGATAGCTAACGTAGTTATCATCAGCGATAGCCGCTAACACTTCGTTTTCAATGCCCAGAGCATTAAGCTCTATCAGTAATTTTTGTTGCGAGCTGGCAATTTCAACCTGCCGGTAAAGCACGCCATTACCATCGGTCTTAGCCACCATTAGCAACGCTTTATTCTGCAGCCTTTCATCGTCCAAAGCGGTGATGTCGCTATCTACTACTGATACGGTCACGAGCGTATCGCTAAGCACCTGTCCTCGAGCGCCTGTTGCGCTGATATCCAGCGTGAGTCGTTTATGGGTGTCGAATGTGAAATCAGGCTCCACATACAGCTGCGTTGATTTATTGGCTTCACTATCCAGCGCCGTTGCATCTGGCGTGTAATCTCCATCCTCATCGGTCTCATCTGCGCTTTCTTGCGAATCTTCCGGTGCGGCAGGTGCGCTAGGTGCAGTAACCGGGGCTGGCGCCGCTGTTGAGCTTTCGCCGGATGAACTGCCTCCTCCGCCGCCACAGGCACTTAGCAAAGTGACACCAATACAAACCGCAAGTAGTTGAGGTGATGAAATTCTGGCTAACTTTTGTATGAATTGATACATAATTTATCCCTCTTAACGGTTAAGCACGTAATACAGGTGGTCACGGTTGCTGGTCTGAAACCAGTTTTGCGCCTGCTCGCCCGCACTTTCTACCCAAGTTTCGTAGTCGGCATAGCACCAGACAATATCTTTGTATTCTCTTGGGTAGAACCAGGCGCCACTGACTTTTAATCCCCAGGACAGATTCTCAGCGCTGCGGTAGTAACGCCCGGTTGCAGGGTCAGACGTATCAGCATGCTTTCCAAATAAAGCGGTATTCATTTTGTCAGTGGGCGGATAGTCGGCGAAATGAATTTCGTGTCCCCGTTTATTGGTTCTGAAAATAAAGAAATCAAAGTCAGAATGTTGCAGCGCATTCATGCCTACCGAAAACGCAACATCGACAGTGAAGGGCACAGGAGCATATTCGGGGCACTCCTTTACCGTATTGAAGAACTGACAATCGTCGCCATCCCCCGTGGTGGTGAAATCGTGCGTATCATTCCATAAGATGATTACTGCATCACTTTGACCCTGCTCGGCAGTAAGCGTAAAGGTCGTGCCATCAATAGTGATACTACCTTGTTTAAACACTGTCGACGGCATGTCCATCAGTCGCAAAGCAAAACCGTTGTGAAAACCTGCTCCCCTGGCGTCAATAAAGCCGTCGAGCCTGAAGCCTGTGATGACCCCCTGTGCATCAGTAATAGTTTGTAAACGTTCACGAATAACTAAATCGTTCATATCGTAATCGCCCAGGTGCGGCCACTTATCTTCATAAGCCAGCGACACATATTCTGTGTTTGATGGATAAAAGCTACTAAAAGCGCGACGATAGTCGTTGGGAAACTCATCAAGAGAATCCTGGATACCATCAGCATCGCTGTCATTGGCTTCTGGGATTGTAATCAGGCTTTCTGTATCCAGTGCGCTCTCAGGCGTTGTTTTTACCGAAAATACGGCATCGTTGAAATCGTTATCTCCCCAGGTACGTGGCAAATCCTCGAAGCCTAATACCACCTCCTTCACGTACGGGTCATACAATGCAGCCATGTGTTGGCGCAGACTTTCGTCGGATTCCGGGTTTAAGTGCTGAAGCGAGTAGTAATAAGGTACGGCAGTGCCTTGGACACCAGAACTATCAGAAAAACCGTTTGCAGCGATGAAAAAGCCTATGCTGGTCCCTGCAGGAAAGCGGCCGAGGTTTACTCTGTCTCCCTGGCGTAAGTGGGGATATGACAGGTTAGGAAATACAATGATTTCCCTGACATCAGAAATGGTGGCGGGCGGGTTGTCCGCATTGAATGTGAAATAGCCGAACGAGTTTTTGTAGCCGGCACCTTCATGCAGGAAAGTGACGAAAACGTCGCCCTCCTCTTTCAGATAAATGGTGGAGCCCGCATCGTTGGTAATGAACGCTTCGTTCAATTCACTTTCAGGCAGTGCATTAGCAATTCGCTGGAAGAACGCATCGGGGTAATTATCAATGTAAGTAAGATTATCAGGCTTTCCTATCGTCTGATCATAACCCACAGGCCAGGCCTCGCCTGATGCAAAACGCCAGACATATTGTCCGTCGATAACTTCTACCGCGTTCGTCCATGGTGATATGGCAGCCAGTGTAAGAGCGGTGTAAATGGCGCGCTTCAACTTCATCGTTAATCCTCTCAACATTGAATATACGTCCATTAATTAACAGCGACATACGTGCCACTTATTAAAATCTACTAAAATCATATTGTTGAGGAATCATTGTTTATGATGCGGATTCTGTTTCGCAGATTGCAACGCGATTTTCGCGTTATGTTGTGACTTGAATATCATATTGATAGCTGTGGTTAGACAGCTTTAATAAGACAGAAACATTGATCTACATCAAACTTCGATCTAAACTTTCAGTATCTTCTGAAACTTCAGTATTTGAATTATGACTCCAATAGTTACATCGGCAGTAATGCATTTCGGCCAGATGGGCAGTCGCTGGGGATTTAATCGAACTGTCGGCCAAATGCTGGCTCTAATTGTATTGAGTGAAAAACCGCTGGCTGCCCAGGAGATTGCCGATGCGCTGAACATCTCTAGGGGTAACACCAGCATGGGACTTAAAGAGCTTCAATCCTGGCGGTTAATCAAGTTGCAATTAGTCCCGGGTGAGCGTAAAGAGTTTTTTGTTCCCGCCGGTTCTATCTGGGTATTGGCCAATCGCGTATTTGAGGAACGACGTAAGCGCGAAATCGACCCGACTATGTCATTGCTGCGGGACCTGATGCTGGATACCCCTGCCCATGAAGAGGATGCTAAAGTTCAGGAAAAACTGAATGAAATTCACGACCTGCTGGAATCAGTAACAGCCTGGTCACAGGAGCTACAAAATTTAGGGCCTGAAAAATTAGCAACGCTGATGAAATTAGGCTCTGGCGTAGGACGGATCCTGGATTTAAAAGACAGAATCTTACCCGCTAAGGCTCAATCTTAACGTTAGGAGGTTGCAATGGACGCTTTCATATTATCGCGTCTTCAGTTTGCACTGAATATCAGTTTTCACATACTTTTTCCCACTATTACTATCGCACTGGGCTGGTACCTTTTTTATTTCAAATTGCGTTCTAACATTTCTGGTCACCCGGTATGGATGCGCATGTACCGTTTTTGGGTAAGGGTTTTCGCACTTACCTTTGCGCTCGGTGTGGTCAGTGGTGTCACCATGTCATTTCAATTTGGTACTAACTGGCCCGGTTTTATGGAGAAAGCCGGTAATGTAGCCGGGCCATTGCTTGGGTATGAAGTCCTGACTGCCTTTTTCCTGGAAGCTACATTTCTTGGGATCATGCTATTTGGTATTCGCCGGGTTCCGAACTGGCTGCATACTTTATCCACACTTATTGTGGCATTTGGTACAACGGTATCGGCGTTCTGGATATTGTCACTAAACAGCTGGATGCATACACCACAGGGGCACGAAATTGTAGATGGGGTTATCTATGCTAAAGACTGGAGTGAAATAATATTTAATCCATCTTTCCCCTATCGTTTTGCGCATATGCTGTTAGCGTCGGGACTGACTGCCAGTTTTTTAATTGCCGGGTTATCCGCTTACCGTATCTACCGGGGTGACGATAAAATCGCGCCGAAGCTGGCGTTGAAGACAGCAACCTACACAGCTGCGGTATTAATACCGTTACAGATATATGCCGGCGATTTGCACGGCTTGAATACGCTTGAACATCAGCCTCAGAAGGTGGCGGCAATGGAGGGCGTTTGGGAGACCGAACAGGGGGCCCCATTGTTATTGTTTGCCATTCCTGATGAGGAAAGCAGAACCAATCACTTCGAAATAGGGATTCCCCGCGGAGCAAGTCTGATTCTCACCCATTCTCTTGATGGTGAGATTAAGGGTCTGAATGAGTTCGAAGGCGAGCATCCTCCTGTTGCGCCAGTATTCTATTCATTCCGAATCATGGTGGGCATGGGAATGCTGATGCTGGTCTGCGCCTGGGTGGGCAGCTTTTATCTTTATCGCAAGGGAGCAATGCCCGGCTGGTTGACTAAAGTGTTTATGGGTATGAGTTTTAGTGGTTGGATTGCTACGCTGGCCGGATGGTATGTGACAGAGGTCGGTCGCCAGCCCTATCTGGTCTATGGCGTACTGCAAACTGAAGATGCAGTGACAGGATTACCTGCAGGGAATGTGGCCTTTTCACTTACGCTTTATGCTGCAATCTATGCAGTACTACTGTTTGCCTACATGGGAACGCTCACGCTTATGTGTCGTCGCTCGGTGGAAATTGAAGAAATCACCAGTGAAGAGCGCGAAAAGGCAAAAACGTCAAAAATTTCCCCCCTGGGCGCTTAGGAGGTCACTATGCCATTTGAAAGCTTATCAATAGAGGTACTGGGTGACATTTATATCGGGTTGCTTGCTCTGGCGGTGCTGCTGTACGCCATACTCGATGGTTACGACCTCGGTGTTGGTGTATTAATACCGCCCAGAGAAGAGAAATTCCGTGATGATATGATTGCTTCTATCGGCCCCTACTGGGATGCCAATGAAACCTGGTTGGTGCTGGCGGTAGGATTGTTGCTTTTTGCATTTCCTGATGCACACAGTGAAATATTACAAACTTTATATATTCCCGCCACTCTGATGTTACTTGGGCTGATACTGCGGGGGGTCTCGTTTGATTTCAGAGCTAAAGTGGCTCAGGTAAAAAAACGAAGATGGGATTTATCTTTCAAGTATGGGTCTTTGCTTACTACCTTATCGCAGGGGTATATGCTCGGTATCTGGGTGACCGGCTTGCGCACCGACCTGTGGGCGCAGGGTTTTGCATTGCTTGCCGCTTTTGGGTTAACCGCCGCTTATGCGTTCATCGGAGCATGCTGGCTAATTCTTAAGTCAGAGTCTGCGTTGCAGGAAAAGGCAGTCTACTGGGCTCGCCGCGGGCTGATTGTTCTGTCTGTAGGGATTGTTGCCGTGAGTGTTGCCAATCTGACCCTACACGATGATGTGCGCCAGATGTGGCTGAACTCAAACTGGGGCTTCTTGCTGATGGCAATTCCTGTTGCCTGTTTTGGATTGCTGAGCTTTTGCGGCGTTATTCTCAAAAGAATGCCTGAAACTGACGGTCGCGGCGAAAAACTGCCCTTTATCATTGCGATGACGGTTTTTGTTTTGTGTTTTGCTGCATTCGGGCTGAGTTACTATCCATTCGTAGTGCCCGGACAAATGACGATTGCCGATGCCATTAGCGATGCAAATTCTTTGCGGTTCTTATTGGTTGGGGCCATCATCGTTGTGCCGTGTATCCTGGCTTACACATTCATGGTTTACCGGATTTTTGCCGGCAAATCGGAAAAGCTTACCTATTACTAGTTTTTATTCAGAATGGGCTTGCGAGGGTTTAATTCGCAAGCCCAATGCCAACAATTAAAAGAATGCCTGCAGACCGGTTTGTGCTCGTCCCAAAATCAAGCCATGTACGTCGTAGGTGCCCTCATAGGTGTTGACCGTTTCCAGGTTAACCATATGCCGCATAATATGATACTCATCAGCAATACCATTGCCGCCATGCATATCTCTGGACTTTCTGGCGATATCCAATGCTTTTGAACAGTTGTTGCGTTTTACCAGCGAGATCATGGCAGGGTCGAATTTACGATTATCGATGAGACGGCCTACTCTGAGCGAAGCTTGCAGACCCAGCGTGATTTCAGTTTGCATGTCTGCCAGCTTTGTCTGAAATAGCTGTGTTTGCGCCAGCGGGCGACCAAACTGATGACGATCCAAACCATACTGGCGTGCGGCATGCCAACAAAATTCTGCAGCCCCCATTGCTCCCCAGGAAATCCCGTAACGCGCCATGTTGAGGCAGCTAAACGGGCCTTTAAGTCCGTGCACGCCTTCCAGCCGGTTTTCTGTTGGAACAAACACATCATCCATCACAATCTCACCCGTCACTGACGCTTTCAAAGAAAGCTTTCCTTCAATGGCGGGCGTAGAAAGTCCGTCCATGCCTCGCTCCAGAATAAAGCCGCGGATTGCCTCATTCTCATCGCTGCATTTTGCCCACACCACAAAAACATCGGCAATAGGCGAGTTTGTAATCCACATTTTACTACCAGACAGGCGGTAGCCCCCGTCAACGTTTTTAGCGCGCGTCTTCATAGAAGCTGGATCTGACCCTGCATCCGGTTCAGTCAGACCAAAGCATCCTACCCACTCGCCGCTGGCAAGCTTTGGCAAATACTTCTCTTTTTGCGCTGCTGAGCCAAATGCGTTTATGGGATGCATGACCAGCGAAGACTGGACGCTCATTGCGCTTCGATAGCCACTGTCGACCCGCTCTACTTCTCTGGCAATCAGGCCATAAGTTACGTAGTTAACGCCCGGGCAACCGTACCCTTCAATGGTGGCGCCCAACATACCCATCTCACCGAAGCGACGCATAATATTACGGTCAAATTTACCGTCTCTGTTAGCCTGCAGAATACCAAGCTGCAAGTTTTCCTGACAAAAAGCGCGTGCGGACTCACTGACCATGCGCTCTTCATCACTAAGCTGTTCACTAAGAAGTAATAAATCATCCCAGTTGGTTAAGGGCGAGCCCATAGTAATGCTCCTTGAGATCAGTAAGAAAAGAATAAGTACGAATGTAGCCTAACACGTAATGTGTGGCCTCAGTTTGATTTGAACCAGGTAATGACAATTAAATCATCACAAATGCTGAAGCGGCATGGCAGTCGAGTATTTTATCTGTTCCATCGCGAAACTAGAGGTAACGTCGTTCAGGTCAATACCATTTACCAGTCTTTTGTAAAAGTGATCGAAACACTGCATGTCAGTGACCATAACCTTGAGCAAATAATCGTACTCACCGCTCATCCGGTAAAACTCAACGACTTCCTCAAAAGAGGACGCATGTCGGGCAAATTCATCCAGCCACTTCCCATCATGCCGGCCAGCTTTTATCTGTACAAAGACGGTCATTGATAAACCCAGTTTAGGGGCATCAAGTAATGCGACTTTTCGCGTAATCAGTCCGGCTTGCTGCAAACGCTGGATGCGTCGCCAACAGGGTGTGGCGGTAAGGCCCACTAACTCAGCCATCTCCGCAACACTGACATCGGCATTTTTCTGTAGCAGGGTGAGAAGCTTTTTATCGACAGTATCAATAGAAATTTTTTCCATGCAAGCGCCACATAGAGGTATATTTTGCTACATAAGATAAGTATTTGATGCGCTAATAGCAACATCACCCATCGTTTTCACGTCACACTGTCATCAGAACAATAAGTGAAAGCGAGTCACAGCATGTTAGCAAGTCCTCAGATACAATTAACGCAACCAGCGGTGATATATGACAGCATCACCCAGACGATTGGCCGAACGCCTCTTATAAAGATGCATCGCCTTGCTCGTCTGCTTAACTGGCAAACCGTCCCCATGGCTAAGGTCGAGTTTTTCAACCCGGCGGGTTCGATTAAAGATCGCAGCGCACTGGCTATGTTCGAAGCCTTGTTGCAACACACCCAAAATATCGAGAAGCTGGAAATTATCGAAGCATCATCAGGTAACAACGGTGTTGCCTGTGCCTGGTTAGGTGCAATGCTGGATGTCCCGGTGACCATCGTTATCCCAGAACATATGTCTGTTGAGCGCCAGCATTTGATTAGACATTATGGTGCGAAAGTGATTACGACAGCCAAAGACCTTGGGACAAAAGGTGCAATCGATCATTCCGCTCAGCTGGTCAACGAAAGGCCTGGCGCGGTATCGCTGAATCAGTTTTCAAACCGGGCTAACGTTTATGCTCATCAGATGTATACGGCGCCGGAAATCTGGCACGATACACAGGGAAATATTGATACGGTGGTGGCAGGTATTGGTACCGGGGGGACTATCACGGGTTTGTCCGGCGCACTTCGGGCCCAAAGCCCTGATATTGAAATAATCGCCGTTGAGCCTTCCCGATGCCCGGTTCTCAGTGAAAGCCGTAGTGGCGTGCACAACATACAGGGACTCAGTTCAGGTCATATTCCCGAGATTCTTGATACATCCTGTTTTAATAAGATTATTACGGTGACCGATGAAGACGCTGTGGACTACGCCCGTAAGCTGGCACGCGTCGAGGGCCTGGCGGTGGGAATATCTTCCGGTGCCGCAATGTGGGCGACAGCGCAACTGGCACTGTCGAGCGACTATGCCGGTAAAAATATTGTCACTATTCTGCCTGACGGCGCGGAGCGCTATTTTTCAACGTCGCTTTTTGCCGCTGTTGATGAAGCGCTTCCGATGACCTGACCGGTCGACCACCAGGGTTTAACAAAAGAAACGTGTTCAGGAGCGATTTTCATCTCGTAGGGCGGAGCGAAAATACGCTTGAGTACTGATTCGTATTCCTTACTTTTAAATACCAGCAGGCCCTGCTCTTCGTATTGGCTGAGTAGTTTTCTATAAGCTTCAATCGGATACTGCGGGTTTTGCTGAGTGAATATTACTGTGCCGCCAAACGCTTCGTACAGTGCCTTTTCTATTTGCCAGATACGTGCCTGTTCACGGGCAATATCTTTGACCGGGCGGCTATTTTCTTCGCTGCCGTCAACCTGGTCGCCAAAGCGGGATGAAAATGCTTTAACCAGCGCCTCATCTGGCTCTATTTTTTGCTGCGCGGCATAGGTATCCATAATCCTGTCGATAAGTTGCTCTGCAAAGCGATTGTGTCGAATACGCGACAAGGCTAGTTGCCTGCTTACAGACATTGCTTCAGCTGTCTCTGTCAGCTCCGCTTTTGTAGGTGAGATGTCAGATAGCATGAGCGGCTTTTCGTCTACCACAGCCAGCGTTTTTTCCTGCGCAAACGCTCCGCTAATCATCAGGCAACTTGCAATAAAGACCATAGCCTTCATAAAAACCGGAAATTTACTCATCGGGATATACTCCATTATTAACCTTTCTCGGCGATAGTCGTCAGCATAAGTAAAAACCGTCATACTGTCACCGCCAACTAACTTACAACATCAGAGGTGGAGCGAATGCTTTACATCGTTTCCGGTCAGCCTGCAGTGGGTAAATCAACCTGGGCAAAGCGCCAGGCAAAACAATTGCGTGCCTGTCTGATTGATATCGACGAGGTATTTGAACCTGTTATTCAGGCCGGGCTGATACTGGCAGGCATGGAACAGGATGATCGCGATAGCTCAGCCTATAAAAAGGCTTTCAGAAAGCCTGTCTACGATGCGATGTTTTCAGCTGCAACCGCTAACCTGAGTCAGATCCCCGTTATTTTGTGCGCTCCCTTCACTCAGGAACTATCCAACCCAGAGTGGGTACAGCAACTCAGGCACCGTTTTGATTGTGATGTACTTGTTTACTGGCTGCACGCGCCAGTGGCTCAATTAAAAAAGCAAATGGTTAAGCGCGGAAACCCGAGAGACAGAAAAAAGCTGGAAGAATGGGAGCAATATCAGGAATATTTCGTGGCAGAGAAACCACAATGTGAACATATTCCCATTGATATGGGAGAAAACAAAAACGGCAGCTAATGCTGCCGTCTTAACGTTTTACAGTGCTTGAACGTTAGCTGCCTGCAAGCCTTTTTGGCCCTGCTCGACTTCAAATTCTACGCGCTGACCTTCGTTTAAAGATTTATAACCTTCTGAAACGATAGCACGGAAATGAACGAAAACGTCCTTATCGCCGCTATCTTGTGTCAGAAAACCATAACCTTTGTCAGCGTTAAACCATTTAACGGTACCTGTAACTTTAGACATGTAGACCTCAAATCTCTCTTAAAACTTCGCTTTCGCGTATCTCTTTAATTCGTCTTTAACCGTGGACGAGTTATTTGGGTCTTACTTTGGAATGAACAAACCACTAACAGCAAATCACAGGTGTAACTTGAGTATTTATACATCAACGCAAAAAACAAAATAAACACGTCTCTTAAAGACTTAGCCTAATGGCTATAAGTACTATAGCAGGTATTTGCAAAATTCATAGAAAAATAGGAAGCAATTAACATTTATCACAAAAATGTCATTTACCTGCTATTTTATGACTTAAATTTCTTGTGACCTTTACGCCAGGATTGCCACCAACACGCCATGCCCGCTACAGCCGTAGCGCCCGGAAAAGCCCAGTGCAGTCCATAAACAGGCAGCAACGCTGACACAATAATTAACGTTGCTCCAACAATCCCATAGTGCGTCGCACGCATATTATTTACCTGCAGCGCCATCAGTTGCTGGTGCTCCTGTTGCTGCTGCAGTGGCAACGCTTTAAGCTGTTGCAAGCTGTCATGTAACAGGTCTGGCATATCCGGCAATTTTTCAGACCAGAATGGCAAATTCGCCTTCACCTTGGTCATCATGGCGCGCAAGCCAACCTGCTCCTGCATCCAGTTTTCAAGAAACGGTTTTGCGGTTTTCCATAAATCCAGTTGGGGATACAACTGCCGGCCCAGGCCTTCGATATAGAGCAGTGTTTTTTGCAATAATACCAGTTGAGGTTGCACCACCATATTGAAGCGCCGGGCGGTATTAAACAGTTGCAGCAGAACGTTTCCGAATGAGATTTCAGCCAGCGGCTTTTGAAAGATTGGCTCACAGACTGTGCGGATCGCCATTTCAAATTCATCAATATTTGTATCTCGGGGAACCCAGCCGGAGTCGGCATGCAGTTGTGCGACCTTGCGATAATCCCGGTTGAAGAACGCCACGAAGTTTTCCGCCAGATAACGTTTATCTTCTTTGTTCAGCGTGCCAACAATACCAAAATCGATGGCGATATAGCGTGGCTCTGACGGTGTTTCAGTGCCCACGAAAATGTTTCCCGGGTGCATGTCAGCATGAAAAAAGCTGTCACGGAAGACCTGGGTGAAAAATACTTCAACGCCCCGCTCTGCCAGCTTTTTCATATTGGTATTCTGTGCCAGCAGTGCATCGACATTGGAAACCGGAATCCCGTAAATGCGCTCCATAATCAGCACATTGTGGCGACAATAGTCACTGTAGATACGCGGGATATAAAGTGCGTCAGACCCTTCAAAATTTCGTCTGAGCTGGATCCCGTTTGCAGACTCGCGCAGCAAATCCAGTTCATCCACCAGCGTTTTCTGGTACTCGGTGACGACTTCTACGGGTCTTAACCGCTTACCATCAGGCAGCCAGCGCTGTACAACCTGGGCCAGAGAGAACAACAACTCCATATCCGCATCGATGGTTTTGCGGATATCCGGACGCAGAACCTTGACCACCACATCCTGATTGTCGTGGAGTTTCGCCGCGTGCACCTGAGCAATTGATGCCGATGCCAGCGGGTCGATATGAAACTCTTTGAACAATTCGCTTAAATCATGCAACTCCAGCGCATCTTTAATAATTTGCTGAGCAGCTTCGGAAGGAAAAGGAGCCACTTTGTCCTGCAGGCGTGCCAGTTCATTGGCAATATCCGGATGCAAAAGATCTCTTCGGGTAGAAAGCATCTGCCCGAACTTGATGAATACCGGACCCAGAGACTGCAGTGCCATGGTAATACGTACACCGGCGGGCTGGCCTTTATGCCTGTTACGTATCCAGAAGATAGATTTGCGCATGAGACGCGCGTACCAGGGCATCCATCGATCAGGAATGAGCTCATCCAGACCATGCTGGAGCAGCACCTTATTAATTTGATACAAGCGAAATATTTGCATGAAACGGAATACTACAAACTGTTCTCTAAAAGACGCAAGCGAGCTTCAAAACGCTGAACATCATCGCGCAACGCATCGACCTCATCGTTGAAATGCATAACAGCTAACTTCCCCACGGCGATATCTTTTTCCTCTGTGATAGCATTGCTCAGGCCGCTGGTAAAGCGCTCAGACAATGCCTTCATTTGTGCTTTAAAAGCCGAGGCTCCACTGAAAATCTGGTGAGCCGGAACGTCTCCGGTATATTTTGAAAGCTGTTCTTCCCAGTCAATATCGAGCTGCTGGAATAAGGCGGCAACCTGCTGGGCAATGCCCGGCTCTCCCTGCATTTGCAGCTTACCTTCTCGGATAAGCTGAGTGATCTGGCTGGTTTGGGTAAGACTGGGTAGCGCATCAAAATGCGTTTTTATATAACAGGTGCTTTCATCGACGTGGACAGAAACATCTTCGTAACTATGATGCTCCAGCAAAATATCGACTTTTGACGAGAATGCCAGAGTTACACCCCAGGGTAAGCCTTCCAGAAACAAGGTAAGTCGTTTACCACTGAGTGCCGACAGGCGCTTTTCACTGTCTTCGTCCAGCGCGATGAGGTTATTAATAAACGCTTCAGCTGAGGCGGTAAACAAAGACGATGCCGGCATTAAAATTTGTATCCGCGATGCAGTGCGACAATGCCGCCTGTAAGGTTGGTGTAATCACACTGCTCGAATCCCGCACTTTCAAACATACCTTTCAGTGTTTCCTGATCAGGGTGCATGCGGATACTTTCAGCCAGATAGCGATAGCTGTCAGCATCGTTGGCTACTACCTGCCCCATTTTTGGCAGAATATGAAACGAATACATGTCGTAGATTTTTGACAGATGTTCTGAAGCCGGTTTCGAAAACTCAAGTACCAATAAGCGCCCGCCCGGCTTTAATACCCGGTATATGGAATTAAGCGCGTTTTGTTTTTCGGTTACATTTCGCAGCCCGAACGCCATTGTTACTACGTCAAAAGAATTGTCCGGGAAAGGTAGCGCCTCCGCATCGGCCTGCACGTACTCGATGTTGTTAACCAGGCCCTGGTCACGGAGTTTGTCACGACCTACCTTTAACATGGACAGGTTAATGTCAGCCAGCGTCACTGAACCGGTCGGACCTACAAGCCTTGAAAATTTAGCAGTCAGGTCACCGGTGCCTCCGGCAATATCCAGAACTTTATGGCCCGTGCGCACGCCGGCACAATCAATCGTATAGCGCTTCCATAAGCGATGCACACCGAACGACATCAGGTCGTTCATCACATCGTACTTGGCAGCAACAGAGTCGAACACATTAGCAACCAGAGAGGCTTTTTGTGATTTTTCGACCTGCTGAAATCCGAAATCGGTTTGCTCTGTCGATGCATTCGGGGCGCTTTGCGAGGCTTCCACCCGGCTGTCTGTATCGCTCATACCATTCCTGTACCTGTCATCTGTTGGAAAGGAAGTGTACCCAATATCGCAAACCAGAAACAGCCATTTACGGTGAAAATAGCGTAATTAACGGGATAACCGGTGACTTCTACCTGATGGCATTACCTCAGTGCTATGACTGTTCAGGCATGACGATTGTTGCTTCCCCAGCTGTAAGAAAGGATCTGACTGAGCTCACTCATCGACAAACCACTTTGCTCATGCCACTGCACAAACTGTTCGTTCATCGCTTTCAGGCTTTTCTGACTCTGCAGCGTTCCATCAATAACCTCATGCTTTCTGAAGTAATCTTCATTATCTGCAGAGATAATGAACGTATCAACGCCTAATGCCCTGAGCATATAGGGGCCCGTATTTCCACCAAGCCGGGCACCGCGTTTTTTCAGCGTTTGCCATAAGCCGGTTATTCCTGCTTTGTCAGTCTGCGCAACAAAACGACCAAAACTGCCGTATTCACGACTGATATCCGCCACCATCATGGCGTTATCTCTGACTGTCATAACCTTTTTGTAATTGCGCACGATTCGCTCATCACTGGCTTTACGCTCAAGCATCTCATCGGGCATTAAAAGAATTTTTTCTACGTCGAAGTTAAAGAACACCTCTTCGAACGCAGGCCATTTTTGTTCAATGACACGCCACACGAAGCCGGACTTGAATACCTGCCGGGTCATTGCTGCCAGAAACCGATCGTCAGGGATCTTTGCAACCTCTGCCGTACTCAAAGGCTGGCGTAACAAAGCGTTAAGCCCTGCTTCGCCGCCCTTTCTTTCACATGCCCGACGATAGATCGCGTCGAAACGTTCTGCTGCCATTACTGACCTATTCCGCTATGACGCAGCAACGCATCGACATTCGGCTCGCGTCCACGAAACGCAACGAACAGGTCCATAGGTTCACGGCTACCGCCCATCTCAAGAATATTGTGTAAAAAGGATTTACCAGTTTCGCGATTAAAGATGCCGTCTTCCTCAAATTTACTGAATGCATCCGCTGACAGCACTTCCGCCCATTTATAGCTGTAGTAGCCCGCAGCGTAGCCGCCCGCAAAAATATGGCCAAAGCTATGCTGAAAACGATTGAAAGCCGGCGGTGTAATCACTGCTACTTCCTTTCTGACATCATTTAACAGTGCCTGCACATCGACATTTTCGCCATCCTGCTGATGCAACTGAAAATCGAAAAGGCTGAACTCAAGCTGTCTGACCATTTGCATCGCAGACTGATAGTCGCGCGCAGCCAGCATTCTGTCCAACAAGTCATTGGGCAGCGGCTCTTCGGTTTCATAGTGACCTGAGATAAAGCTGAGTGCCTCTTCTTCCCAGCACCAGTTTTCAAGAAACTGGCTGGGCAGTTCCACCGCATCCCACGGAACGCCATTGATCCCCGACACGCCTGCCACTGACATTTTGGTCAGCATGTGATGCAGACCATGGCCGAACTCATGGAACAGGGTTAATACTTCATCGTGCGTGAATAATGCTGGTTTATCGCCGACCGGGCCGTTAAAGTTGCAGGTAAGATAGGCCACTGGCAACTGAATCTCACCATCGGGCAACTCGCGACGCACCCGACACTCATCCATCCAGGCACCGCCACGTTTATTGGCTCTGGCATATAAGTCAAAATAGAAACTACCACGCAGCGCATCTGCCTCGTCGGTGATCGTGAAGTAGCGCACATCTTTATGCCAGGTATCAACACCGGGTTGCTCGACAATCTTTAAACCATAAAGGCGATGAACGACCTCAAACAAGCCTCTCAGCACAGTTTCTTCTGGGAAATAAGGACGCAGCATTTCATCTGAAATAGTATATTTTCTCTGCTTTAGTTGCTCACTGTAATAAGGAATATCCCAGGCATTAAGTGAATCAACCCCGTGCTCTTTGGCAAACGCCTTCACTTCGTCCAGATCCTGCTGTGCCTGTGGCAGTGACTTTTCCGCCAAATCACGGATAAACCCTACCACCTGCTCCGTTGAGCTGGCCATTTTGGTTGCCAGTGAGCGCTCGGCATAGTTATCAAAGCCAAGCATTTTTGAAGCTTCAGTCCGCAGCGCCAGAATTTCGTTAATAATATCGGTGTTGTCCCATTTGCCCGCATTTGGTCCTTCAGCTGAAGCACGTGTTGCATAGGCGCGATACATCTCCTCGCGTAACTGACGATTCTCGGCGTAAAGCATGACCGGTAAGTACGATGGAATGTCCAGCGTAAACAGCCAGCCTTCCAGGTCTTTATCTTTCGCCGCCTGATGCGCTGCATCTAATGCCGATTCTGGCAGGCCAGACAATTCATCTTTATCTGTGACATGCTTGGTCCACCCCATGGTGGCATCCATCACATTGTTGCTGAAGGTAGAAGACAGTTCCGACAAACGGGCGCTTATTTGCGCATAACGGGTTTTCTTTTCCTGTGGCAGTGCCACGCCAGAAAGTGTGAAATCGCGGATGGTATCTTCAATATACTTTTGTCGCTGCTCATCCAGCGTTTTAAATTCATCGCTTTGGCGAAGCGTGGTGTAGGCCTTATAGAGCCCTTCATGCTGACCAACCCAGGTTCCGTAGTCAGATAATAGCGGAAGGCAACTGTCATGCGCCTGACGCAGCTCATCACTGCTAACGACAGAATTCATATGAGATACCGGCGACCACATCTTTCCAAGCCTGTCGTCAACCTCTTCAATTTTGCCGACAACATTCTTATAGCTGTAGTCGCCCGAAGCTACAACCTCATCGATAGTCGTCTTGCACGTTGCTATGGCTTCTTCAATAGCCGGCTTGATTTGATCCGGCGTAATCTGAGAGAAAACGGGCAGGCCGTCGACCAATTTGATGGCTGGTTGTGTCATTGATATCTCACTTTTTTCATAATTCATGCAAAGAATGTAAGGACGCTATTTGCTAAAACAAGGTCTGCGTTGCAGAACCGCGTGGCCAACAGAACATCGTCGCCCTGCTCTTTAGTACCAGGTTGCCCTGTATTAATAGTCCTGATACCAACAAACGGCTTAAACCGATACACAGAGTTAGCACTTTTTATTTTACTGGCTATAGTAAAACTACCAGTGAAGTGCGCGCCCGACGCGTTCAGGAGTATTCATGCAGCCGGCCCCTTCTACCACAGATAATCGTTACACGGTGCTCTTTGTTGATGATGAAGCCAATATTCTCAGATCGGTTCGTCGAGCTTTGTACAAAACAGATGTGAATGTGCTGCTGGCAGACAGCGGCCAGTCAGCACTGAAAATACTGGCCAGTGAAACGGTGCATGTCGTGGTATCAGACATGAAAATGCCTCAGATGAGTGGCGCTGAGCTATTAGAGGTGGTCGCCGAGAACTATCCCGATACATTTCGGGTTGTACTGAGTGGCTATGCTGATATAGAAGCCACAATAAGTGCAGTTAACAAAGGCAGAATCCATCGTTATCTGCAAAAACCCTGGGACAATCAGACGCTGATAAAAACGATTGAAGATGGTTTGGAGCGCATAAAGCTAAAAGACGAAAACCTTCGGCTTGAGCGGCTGATTCGCGCACAGAACAATAAGCTGAAAGAGATAAATACGTCCCAGGAACAGACAATTCAAAAGCGCACACGCCAGATCCGCACCGCCCTTTCAAAAATAGAACTCAATAACCACGCGCTTGAGCAGGTTATATACAACATTATCAGCATCAACCCTGCTGTCAGCGGGAAATTTGCCATTGATGTCAGCGAACTCGCGGTGAGTCTGGCTTCGCAAACAGGCGCCGACAAAGCCATGCTGGATAACATCAGATACGCCGGGCTGGTGTGTGAACTGGGCTTACTGGGGCTTCACTCCCACGACTTTAGCGGCCCGTTCAACAAGCTGAATTATCAGCAGCAACAAAATTATCTTTCCCAGACGCGTCAGGCAGTACAAATGCTGGCTCCCGCACAACACCTTCAACCGGTTGCTGAGATTATTGAGCATCAATTTGAGCAGGTTAACGGTTCAGGGCCCATGAAGAAAGTGGGCCGGGATATCCCGTTAGGTTCCAGAATAGTTGCTGTAGCCAGAGACTATTGGCGACTTATTGCCGGACGACTGACCGAGCACCCTCTTAACGATGAAGAGGCGAAGGGCTACCTGAATAATTACCGTAATACGCAATATGACCCTGATATCCTTGATATTCTGTTGAACCAGAAAAATATCGGCCAGGCGCGCCATACTGAAGGCTCTGTCGCAGCGAGTCAGTTACAGCCTGGAATGTATCTGGAAGCAAATCTGTATAACGACAATCATCTGTTAATACTCCCTCGCGGGCATGTTTTTACAGCGGCCACCATCACTAAGCTCCGGCTGATTGAGTCTGAGCGCAAAGCCCCCTTTTCAATTCTTATCAAAGCGGATAGCACAGCAGACGAAACTATCACAGAGTAATCCTCAAATTATTAGACGGGGTATACCTCCTATCCGTAAATTTTGAGCATGGTTTGGTATCGTGCCAGAATAGTCTGACTCAACTGACCTGGTAGGGAATAATGCAAGAATTCGATTATATCTGTATTGGCGGAGGCAGCGGTGGCATTGCCTCGGCAAATCGCGCCGCCAAACACGGCAAAAAAGTAGCAATTGTCGAAGCTAACCTGATTGGTGGCACCTGTGTAAACGTAGGGTGTGTTCCCAAAAAGGCGATGTGGTTCGGTGCCAATGTTGCAGAAGCGATCAATCGATACAGTGAAGATTATGGTTTTGACGTGTCCGTAAACCATTTTGACTGGTCGGTACTGGTGGCCAATCGCCGTGCTTATATTCAGCGTATTCACGCCTCCTACGGCAAAATGATGGCTAAAAACGAGATCACTGTCATTGATGGCTATGCGACATTTGTCGATAAACAAACTATCGAAGTTAACGGTGAAAAGTACACTGCCCCTCATATCACTATCGCCACTGGCGGCCACCCCAGACTACCTGATGTACCTGGTGCTGAGTATGGTATCGATTCGGATGGCTTTTTTGAACTGGATCAGCAGCCACAGCGCGCGGTAGTTGTCGGCGCAGGCTACATTGCAGTCGAACTTGCCGGTGTGCTACACAGCCTGGGAACCAAAACCGATCTGATCGTTCGACATCATGCTCCGCTACGCCATTTTGACCCGATTGTTTATGAGACCCTGGTAGATGTCATCGAAAACGAAGGCCCCACACTACACAAGCAATCTGGCGTTGAAAAAGTCGAAAAGGCTGACGATGGTGAGTTGACTGTGCATTTAAAAAGTGGCGAAGTGTTAAAAACAGATTGCCTGATATGGGCGATCGGTCGCGAGCCGTCATCAGCAAAACTTGGCCTGGATGCAGCCGGCGTTGATACCGACGAAAAAGGTTACATCACTGTTGATAAGTTCCAGAATACTTCTGCCGAGGGTGTGTACGCCGTTGGTGATATTACCGGGCATGTTGAGCTTACTCCTGTGGCTATAAAAGCTGGCCGCTTACTCAGCGAACGTCTGTTTAATGGTCAAAAGGAAGCCCACCTGGACTACTCGCTGATTCCTACGGTGGTATTCAGCCATCCGCCAATCGGAACTATCGGCCTGACAGAGGACGAAGCGAGAGAAGAATTTGGTGAGGACAAGATTACCGTGTATTCATCGTCATTTTCAGCGATGTATACGGCTGTCACCCGCCACCGTCAGCCGACAAAAATGAAGCTCATTTGTGCCGGTGAAGAGCAAAAGGTTGTTGGCTTACATGGTATCGGCCACGGTATGGATGAAATTCTTCAGGGATTTGCGGTTGCCATGAAGATGGGGGCGACCAAGGAAGATTTTGATGCCTGTGTAGCAATTCATCCCACCAGCGCAGAAGAATTTGTAACGATGACCTGATGCGCCCGCGCGTTTATCGCATAGGAAAAGGGCAGTGATATCACTGCCCTTTTTACATTAACCGCCTTTTATATACCATTTGTCCCGCCCCTTCTGTGCATTTTTTGCATTGGCGAAAAATACCCGATACCTTAAGACTTTACACTCGAAAAGTCTGGGATATAACAATGATAACTACTTCTCGTCGTTCAGTTCTGGCGCTTGCCCTTGGCGCGACACTGAGCATATCGGCCAATGCACAGGAAGATAAAAATAAAGAAGAATGGGATGTGCTCAACCCGCCGTTTTCTTTAAATGAAGTCACCATTAATACTGAACAAACGACCTGGTCCAGTCTGTCGATCTCGCCGGATGGGTCTTATATGGTTTTCGACATGCTGGGCGACCTATACAAAGTAGGCATGGACGGCGGTAAAGCGACTGCACTGACCGCTGACTTTGGCTGGAATATAGAACCTGCTATTTCTCCGGATGGTAGCCAGATTGCATTTATTTCTGACCGTGGTGGCATCTCAAATATTTGGGTTATGGATAGCAACGGCGAGAATTTAAGACAGGTATCTAAAGAAAAAAACAACCTGATCCACTCCCCTAAATGGAGCCCGGATGGTAACTACCTGGTTGCCACCAAAGGTATTATGTCCAGTCGCAGTATCCCAGCCGGTGAAATCTGGATGTATCACATTAACGGAGGGGACGGTCTTAAAATCAAAGGTCGTGTGAATGGCAAAAGCGATCAGCAAAACATTGCAGACCCGGCGTTCTCTCATGATGGTAAGTACATCTACTATACTCAAAACACAGTGCCTGGCGCACAGTTCGAATATAACCGGGACCCTCTTGAAGGCATCTTTGCCATAACGCGCTATGACCGGGAAACCGGCGAGGAAAGCCGGTTCATCAGTGGCACGGGCGGTGCCATTGTGCCTACGCCTTCACCGGATGGAAAATACGTAGCTTTTATCCGCCGGGTAAAAAATAAAACCGGTCTGTTTTTGAAAGACCTTAAAACCGGCGAAGAAAAACCTCTCACGCTGACCCTTGAGCGTGATATGCAGGAAGGCTTTGGTTCTGAAGGTTACTATGCCTATTTCGATTGGATGCCTGATTCTCAGTCCATTGTGTACTGGACCGGTGGTACCTTCCATAAAATCGATATCAACTCAAAAGATATTGCCGATATCGGTGTATCAGTATCGGCTACCAAGCAACTGGCTGATGCACTGCGTTTTGATGTCGATGTGGCGCCGGATAACTTCGATGTAAAAATGATTCGCTGGTCACAAAAGTCACCTGATGGCAATACGATGCTTTTTCAGGCGCTGGGCAAACTGTATGTCAAAGACCTGAAATCAGGTGATACCCGTCGCTTAACACAGCAAAACGACCACGATGAGTATTACCCGCGTTTCTCTAATGACGGTAAACAAATTATCTACACTACCTGGCACGATAAAAAGTTAGGAGACGTACGTGTTATACCGGCTTCAGGCGGTAAGAGTGAGGTAATTACAGCTCAGCCGGGGCACTATGTTGAGCCCAGTTTCTCTGCTGACGGCAAATATGCTGCCTGGCGCAAATTCTCTGGCGGCTACCTGCTAGATCCGAAATATTCGCTGGAGCCTGGTCTGTACGTACAAAAGCTTAGCGGCGGCGAAGCCCGGAAAGTATCAGCATCGGGTACCCAACCGCACTTTGCCGGCGATAACGATCGCATATTCTTTACCGAATCGGTAGGTGGTACACCGTACCCTGAAACGCAGCTTGCCAGTGTAAACCTGCAGGGCAATGACAAACAGGTTCATTTGTACGGTGCAGATAAAGTCAGCGAATACCGTATTTCTCATGACCAGAAATGGGTCGCATTCGTTCATCAGTTCAGAACCTATGTAGCTCCTTATGTGACTAACGGTAAAAAGGTGACGTTATCTCCTGACATGACCTCGCTGCCGGTGAAACAAATCTCGAAGCGTGCCGGCGAGTATTTGACATGGCGGCCAGATAACAAGGCGGTAGGCTGGTTCCACGGCCCGCATTATTATGAATATGAGCTGGCTGATGCCTTTGATTTTGTCGCGGGTAAAAAGGTTGATGAAGAAGCAAAAGCTAAGCGAACGAACCTGGCATTTAATGTAAAAGCGGACAAACCTGAGGGTATCAAGGCCCTGGTGGGTGGCGATATTGTTACCATGCGCGATGCCGATAACCGTCAGGAAGTCATTAAAGATGGTGTAGTGCTTATCGAAGGTAACCGTATTAAGGCGGTAGGTCGCAAGGGTGAAATCAGCATTCCTGATGATGCTATGCGTGTGGACACCACCGGCAAGACAATCATCCCCGGGCTTGTTGATGCCCACGCCCACGGTGCACAGGGTCGCAATGAGATTATCCCTCAGCAAAACTGGGGACAATTTTCTAATGTAGCGTTTGGTGTCACTACCATCCACGATCCTTCTAACGATACTACCGAAGTGTTTGCCGCATCTGAAATGCAGCGTGCCGGTAAAATTGTTGCGCCGCGTATCTACTCTACCGGTGCCATCCTTTATGGCGCTGAAGCGCTTGGCTATAAAGCTATCGTTAATGACTATGAAGATGCCTTTTTTCATGTGCAGCGTCTGAAAGATGCCGGCGCTATATCTGTAAAAAGCTATAATCAGCCTGCCCGTTCGCAACGTCAGCAGATTCTGTGGGCTGCGAACAAACAGGAAATGATGGTAGTGCCCGAAGGTGGTGGTAAGTTGCAGCAAAATCTGAGCATGCTTACCGATGGTCATACCGGCCTTGAGCATAGTCTGCCTATCCCTAAAGGCTACAGCGACGTTACGCAGTTGTGGAAAGCCTCTGAGTTTGGCTACACACCTACGTTTGTCGTTTCTTACGGCGGCATGATGGGCGAAGAATACATGTATGACCGCACCGAAGTATGGAAAAATCCACGCCTGCTTCGCTATACACCTTCCTTCCTGCTTGATAGTCGCGCCATTCGACGCCCCACCGCGCCGGATGACCAATACAATCACGTACAGGTTGCCGAGTATGCAAAGACACTGCGTGAAAACGGTGTCAGTGTACACATCGGTGCACATGGTCAGCGCGAGGGTTTAGCCGCGCACTGGGAAATGTGGCTGATGAGCCAGGGTGGATTTACGCCGTTTGAAGCGCTGCGCGCTGCGACAATTGACGGTGCAACCCATCTGGGTATGGGCAAAGATATTGGCAGTATTGAAGAAGGTAAGCTGGCAGACATGGTCGTTATTGACGGTAATGTATTAAACGATATTCACCGCAGTGAGTATGTGGATTATACCGTGCTAAACGGCCGGGTTTTTGAGGCGGCAACAATGAACGAACTTGGCAGCAAAACCACGCGCCAGAAGTTCTTCTTTGAAGATGACAATAAAGCCTTTATGCCAGAGCAGACTGCCGAAGAAATTAATGTGAAGTCACACAAATATCACTGGCAGCACCATTAAAGCCTTTCACTTATTAAGTGGTTAAAATAAACAAAGAGGTCACCATAAGGTGGCCTCTTTTCTTTTCCCCACATTCTTTTTCAATCCTCGTTTAAAATTACACAAAGCATCTCGTCTTGTTCCTCTAAAACTTCGCCTTGAGTTCATTTTCACAATACGGACATCGCCTTTCAATTTCAGGACATCTTGCGCAGATACTGGCCTGCAGCGCTAACTGGACCGTGTGACATAATAGATGCTGAGTATCGTTTGCTAAGGTGATGACCGTCGGAATGACTTCGGCAATGCCACCACTGATAGTGCAGATTCGCACAAATACGGATGTTTTTATCAGTCTGGCATATACGGTACGGCAGAATGGGAGTTCGGTCAGGGAGGCTGTAAGGAAGCGGCCAGGGAGATCGGAAATCAGCAGGGATGTGATACTCCCATTCTGACCTGCCACATCAATAAGCATTGAGAGTACGGCAATGAGAAAAGGATTATTCAGACAAGAAGCAGTAGCCGCGCAAGGATTGCGTCTGCATGGAGAGGTCATGATGACGCCCTCTTCAAAAGTGTTTATATGTTGTGTGTTCGTGGGCCTTTGGGTAGCGATGGTAATTGTTTATCTGTCATCGCAGTCCTATAGCCGCCAGGCGACGGTAACCGGATGGCTTGAACCGGACAGCGGCGTGGTCAGGGTATTTGCCGGCCAGAACACAGGTATCATCAGCCAGGTGTTAATTAGCGATGGTGAGCATGTTGAGCGTGGACAGCCGCTGGTTATCATCGACACACAGACCTCGCTGAGTTCCGGCATATCTGCGCAGGAAAGTCTGAGGGCTGAATATCAGACTCAGTACCTGATGCTTGAGCAGCAGGTGACCCACGCCCGCAGCCGGTACGAGCAGGAACATCAGAGCCACCAGCAGTCGGTATTCGCGATTCAGGAAGATATCCGTCAATTATCAGCGCTTGCCACCACCGCCGGAGAACGGTTAGTGCTGGTGTCTAACCGCTATAAAAAGCTGCAGCCTTTAGCTGGCATCCATATTTCAGCCTCCGAGATTGAATCTGTCTATGCAGAATTACTTCAGATAAAGCAGTCTAAACAGGAGCTTGAGCGTCAGTTAAACAACCTTGAGCTGAGTTTGGGACAAAAGGAAACGGCTTTTGTTTCTCAGCAAATTAAGCGTGATGAAGCGCTGGCCGTGCTGACCAGCCGCATGAGTGAAGTGAAACAAAAAATCACTCAGTTAGAGAGTCAGTCGCAATACGTTGTGACAGCCCGCGACAATGGCATTATCGCGAATTTAAATGCTCGTCGCGGTCAGCACATCAGTACCAGAGAACCGCTGCTGACACTGCTTGCGCCAGATGCGCAGATTGAAGCGCACTTTGTAGTACCCGTCCGCTCGGCTGGATTTATCCGGCATGGACAAAAACTTGATATTCGCTACGACGCATTTCCTTACCAGAAATTCGGCATGCATCAGGCAACAGTAAGCCGGGTATCAGATACAGCCCTTCTACCTTCTGAGTTTGATTATTTGCCCGTTTCGGTGAACGAACCTGTATATCTGGCAAAAGCGACACTGACCAGTGAAGCACTAATCGCTTATGGCAATAAAGTGTCGCTGCGCTCAGGTATGACGTTCTCAGCCGATGTTAATTTGAGTGAGCGAACGCTGCTGGAATGGCTGCTTGAGCCTCTGTACTCGCTGACAGGGAGGATGGTGTAATGGTTAGCCAGGCATTAACCTCATTGTCTCTGTTCGGACGCAAAAAAGTACCGATGATTCATCAGGCCGAGCTTTCAGAATGCGGACTGGCCTGCTTATGTATGATTAGTCAGTACCATGGCAACCGTCAGGAACTGTCCTCCTTTCGCCAGAAGTTCGGTATTTCGACCCGTGGTATGACCTTACAGTCGATAATGAAAATTGCGGATGAAAGCCACTTCACCACCCGGGCGGTAAAGCTGGAATTAGAAGATCTTCATCAGCTTCAGTTACCTGCGATTCTGCATTGGGACATGCAACATTTTGTCGTACTGACCCGCGTTACTGAAAACACCATTACCGTAAATGATCCGGCGGTCGGTGAACGGACACTGACCTTTGCGCAGGCCAGCGACCATGTCACCGGGATTGCGCTTGAAGTCACACCAGGTGCAAACTTTGAAACCAAAGATCCAGGGCCCTCTCTGACACTTTCTCATTTCTGGGAAAAAGCCACCGGACTGAAGCGTAGCTTGGGGCTTATTTTAGCGCTATCCGTGTTGCTACAGCTATTTGCGCTGGCATCGCCCTATTACATGCAGACTGTGATCGACGATGTATTACTTCGTGGCGCTGAAGATCTGCTATTGGTGCTGGCTCTTGGCTTCTTCTTGCTGCTGATTATAGAAAGCGCCACCAGTCTTCTCAGAGAGTGGGTAATCCTGGGGCTATCATCAAAGTTACAATTACAAATCTCCGGTAACCTGTTTCAGCATTTGCTCAGGCTGCCCAGTGACTTTTTCGCCAAGCGGCACCTGGGTGACATTGTTTCCCGCTTCGGCTCGCTGGCACAAATCAGAGAGCAATTGACCACGGGACTGGTTACAGCGTTGCTGGACGGTGTCATGACTCTGTTAATGATTTTGGTCATGTGGCTGTATTCACCAACGCTAACGGTTGTGGTGCTGTTAAGTGTACTGGCTTTTACTCTGGTCAGGTTGGTGACTTATCGCACGTTAAAAGCATTAAGTACTGAGGAGCTGCAGAATCAGGCAAAGGAGCAATCCCACTTTATGGAGTCGATGCGCTCTATTCAGACCATCAAGCAGCTTAATTACCAGTCTCAGCGGCATAACCAGTGGAGCAACCACCTGACACGCTCGCTAAACACCTCGATTCGTATTGGTAAGCGCCAAATGAGTATCTCAGTGCTAAATCAGCTTATATTTGGTATTGAGAACATTCTGGTTATCTACTTTGCCGCACATTCCGTTATGGATACTGCGATGACGGTAGGTATGCTCTACGCGTTCATCAGCTACAAGACTAAATTTACCGGCGCAGCAGCAAACCTGATTAATCATCTGATTCAACTGCGTCTGTTGCGTGTACATCTTGCCAGACTGGCTGACATTGTTTTCACCTCGCCTGAAGTACTCGACACCGGGTTACCTGTCCACGCAGAAAACACAGACTGCCGGGAAGGACTCGTCGTTTCTCAGCTGAGTTACCGGTTTTCTAGCACCTCTGCAGCAGTATTTGAAAATATCAATCTGACCGTATCTAAAGGTGCAACCATTGCCATTGTGGGAGCAAGCGGGGCGGGTAAAAGTACATTGCTGAAATGTCTGATGGGCCTTTTAACACCCGATAGCGGTAACGTTTCCTATCAGGGACACACCGTTAGCCAGTCGGCCTGGTTCAGGGAACATTCTGCGTCTGTGCTTCAGGATGATGCATGCCTGAGCGGCACTATTTTTGACAACCTTACCGGCTTCGATGACACCCCCTGCCATCAACGCATGCAGTGGGCAGCCCATATGGCCTGCCTGGACGCGGACATTGCCGCTATGCCTATGCAGTATCAGACACTAATTGGCGATATGGGCAGTGCGCTTAGTGGTGGTCAACAACAGCGCCTGTTACTGGCCAGGGCACTGTATCGGCAACCCGAAGTGCTGTTTCTGGATGAAGCCAGTAGTCATCTGGATGTCATCAACGAAGCAAAAATCAATCAAAACCTGAAATCACTTTCTATAACCCGGATTATTGTGGCTCACCGGCCGGAAACCATTGCAATGGCAGATGAGGTGTATCTGCTGCAAAACGGCGGGCTTGCCCGCATTGAAAAACCACAGCACCAGGCTGTACCTGTACTTACCCCTCAAGGAGAAACTTATGCTTAATCACCCTATATTCGAACAACAAACACTTTGTCTTAGCGTGTTATCTAAACGTGAACTACAGGTGGTTCAGAAAATACTGGAAGGATTACCTAACAAGACGATTGCTGCTCAGCTTTTTATCAGCGAACGAACCGTAAAATTTCATTGTGCGAATATTTATCGCAAACTCGAAATTCGTAATCGAGCTGCGCTTATGGCCCGATACTTCCACCAGTTTTATGCAATGAGCAACACACTACCTGAAGCGAGTTAAAACCGAGCCTCAGTACAGCTGTCAGGCAGCTTAACTGAGTTAAACTAACCAGGCACTTAAGCATTAATGATCAAGGAATGATTATGAAAAAAACTAAACAAGTACTCAACCAAATCACACCGGTAGAAGCCACTGAAGTAAACGGCGGTCTTGTTCTTACCTCACCGGATAAAGAGCGACTCACCCTGCCCAAAAAGCCCATTCGCTATTACACGCAGGCAATCGGAGAAGACGGCGGCGACCTGCCAGATTTGCTAACGCTGTAACAACAATCTGCCAGCTTTTTAAGCTGGCAGTGTTTTATTTGAGATATTCGTTATGGCGAAAACAGTTCTACTATTAGGCGATACTTCGCATCCGGAAATACAGCTTCTGCAGCGTCATTTAAGTAGTGCCGGAGCCAAACGCCTTATTCTCGATACCGCGCAGTTCGCAAAGCAGTTTCATATGAGCTGGTCAGTGAGCCGAAATTCCGGTGTATTACACAGCTCGCAGGGGCATTACGCATTTGAAGACATTGATTCAGCGTTCTGGTTTCGCTACTCACTGCCAGCGAACGAAGCGACTACGATGCAAACGCAAAAAGACTATCAGGCTATGCTCGGCACGCTTTTAGCCTGCAAGTCTATCAACTGGTGCAATAATGTTGAGGCCATTCGCTATCATCAGCAAAAACCCGTACAACTGGCTCACGCTTCTCAACTCGGGCTTATCACGCCTCCTACCTATATCGGGAATCATGTGGATCAGGCCTGGGCATTTGTTCAGTCGCATGAGTCACTGATTTGTAAACCAGTACACGGTGGACGTCACACCATCCAGATTCGTCGCAATGAGGTTTCGGTCACCGATATTAAACAAATGGTGTCGCAATCGCCGTTAACATTTCAGCGCTTCATCGAAGGCACCAATATTCGCACCTATGTAATTGGCGATAGTGTGCTCAGCGCTGAGATTCGCTCACGGGCCACGGATTTTCGTACCGACAGCAGTGCAAGACTGCTTGCACACACCCTGCCTGATGTTACCGCACAGCAAGCGATTGACGTCTGTCGGGCGTTTGGTATGCAATGGACAGCAATAGACTGGCGCTTTACCCCAGAAGGTGAGTACGTTTTTCTGGAAGCTAATCCCGCCCCCTGTTTTGCAGAATTTGAACGTCAAAGTGGGCATCCGGTTTCGTACCTGTTGGCTCAGATGCTTCTTAGCCCAAAATCCAATAAGGTCTGAGCCCTACACACAGCCAATAAAAAAGCCGCCCTGAAGGCGGCTTCTTAAATCTTTCCTTGCTACAGGATAAAGCGACTAAGGTCTTCGTTATCCACCAGCGTATCAAGGTGCGAGTCAACGTAAGAGGCATCGATGGTGAACGATTCGCCTGATTTTTCAGACGCATCATAGGAAATATCTTCCATCAGACGCTCAAGGACCGTATGCAGACGGCGCGCACCGATATTCTCAATGCGTTCATTGACCTGCCACGCGGCTTCTGCAATCCGCTGAATACCTGAGTCATCAAAATCAATAGTGACCCCTTCGGTAGCCATCAGGGCACGATATTGCTCACAAAGCGATGCACTGGGCTCCGTCAGGATACGCTTGAAGTCTTCAACTTTTAACGCTGATAGCTCCACCCGAATCGGCAAGCGGCCCTGCAATTCCGGGATAAGATCTGAAGGTTTGCTCATCTGGAAGGCACCAGAGGCAATAAACAGAATGTGGTCTGTTTTGATCATGCCATGTTTGGTGGAAACCGTTGAGCCTTCTACCAGCGGCAGCAAATCGCGCTGTACACCTTCACGGGATACATCACCGGACTGATTGCCTTCGCGCTTACAAATCTTATCAATCTCATCAACAAACACGATGCCGTGCTGCTCAACAGACTCGATGGCCTTTTCTTTCAGGTCTTCCTGATTCACCAGCCGTGCAGCTTCTTCTTCAATCAGTAGCTTAAAAGCTTCTTTAATTTTAAGCTTTTTCTTTTTCTTCTGATCACCACTCAGGTTCTGAAACATGCCCTGCAGCTGGTTGGTCATTTCTTCCATGCCCGGCGGTGCCATGATTTCAACACCCATTTGAGACTG
The DNA here is from genome assembly GCF_006228385.1 of Salinimonas iocasae. GTDB lineage: Bacteria > Pseudomonadota > Gammaproteobacteria > Enterobacterales > Alteromonadaceae > Alteromonas > Alteromonas iocasae. The sequence goes on along the minus strand of NZ_CP039852.1, from coordinate 500,148 downwards.
TGCGACATCAATTTCGATTTCTTTGTCGTCAAGCTCGCCTTCACGCAATTTCTTTCGGAAATTCTGGCGGGTACCGCGATCTTCAACCTCTTCCTTTTTACCCCACGCATTTTCCGGCGGTGGTAACAGTACATCCAGTATGCGATCTTCAGCGGCTTCCTCAGCGCGATAACGAACCTTGGTCATTTCGCGTTCTTTAGTCATTTTTACGGCGATATCGGCCAGGTCACGGATAATTGTTTCCACTTCCTTACCTACATAGCCGACTTCTGTAAATTTCGTCGCCTCGACTTTTATAAACGGCGCATTAGCAAGCTTCGCCAGCCGACGGGCGATCTCAGTTTTACCAACACCGGTGGGGCCAATCATCAGAATATTTTTAGGTGTTACTTCTTGGCGTAATTCTTCAGGTAATTGCATTCGGCGCCAGCGATTACGCAATGCGATAGACACTGCGCGCTTGGCATCCTGCTGACCGATGATGTGACGGTCAAGCTCATGAACGATTTCTCTGGGCGTCATTTCAGACATATATAAAACCTTCTATTTCAAACGGGCCTGTTTCAAAACACACCCGATAAATTCGATGACTAATAGTCGAGAACGTCGACAGACTGGCTATGATTGGTAAATACGCAGATGTCGCCTGCTATGGTCAGACTCTTTTCTGCAATTTCTTTGGCAGTGAGCTCAGTATTCTCCAGCATTGCAATCGCTGCAGCCTGCGCATAGTTACCGCCTGAGCCAATCGCAATCAGATCATTTTCTGGCTGCACCACATCACCATTACCGGTAATAATAAAAGAGGCGGTTTCATCAGCAACCGCTAATAATGCTTCAAGCCGGCGGAGCGCACGGTCTGTCCGCCAGTCTTTAGCCAGCTCTACCGCCGCGCGGGTCAGATGCCCCTGGTGGGCTTCTAATTTTGCCTCAAACCGTTCAAACAGTGTAAACGCATCAGCGGTACCGCCTGCAAAACCTGCCAAGACCTTGTCGTTGTACAAACGACGTACTTTGCGAGCATTGCCTTTCATGACGGTATTGCCCAGCGATACCTGCCCATCTCCGGCCATAACGACCTGATTATCTCGTCTTACAGATACGATTGTTGTCACTTGTCTTCCCCGTTCGTTGGGATCATGTCATCACCGATGACATCATGATTGAAAATGATGATAGTTAAGTGGGGGACGTCATATGATTTTCAAGGCTTGATGCACAATGTCCACGCCAGGAAGCGAATAACGCGCTGATACAGGAAGAACGTGCAGTCAGTGTTTTAGAATGGCATTCAGGTAATAGAAAAGTTATTGCTGTGAAAGTGGCCAGGCAGCCCGGCGCAATTGCCAGGCCGCACTCAATTTATAATGACCAGGTCAGTATCATGCAGGTGGTAATATTGATTTTACGTAAAGTGTGCTTCGCTCTTTCTGCATCGCGTTTGGTCTGCAAAGGTCCCAGAATGACCCGGAACCACTGGCCGTTGCTGCCGTTAGTATCCCTGATCTGCGCTTCAAGCCCCTGAAAAGCGATATTAGCTTTCATTTCTTCAGCCTGGGAACGGGTTCTGAAAGAACCACACTGCAGCAGATATAGCTTGTCAGATTTTTGCTGCTCGGCGACTTCCACCTCTACCTCATAACCTGGCAGAGATTTAATGTATTCCCACTCCTCTTCAGGCATTTCCGGTAATGCCTCTTCTGGCTGCACAGATACCGGAGAAGAAACCGGGCCATCTACGTCTTCCGGCGCCGCACCACTGATAGACCACAAAAACCATACAAAAGCAGCCAGTAAAAGTACGACGATAGCCAACTTTACTTTAGGAAGCTGAGCTTGTCCCTGGGCGGGGCGCTTGGGCTGGCGCGTAGCACGTTTGTTATTGTTTTTCTTTTTATTCTGCGGTCCACGACCGCGAGAAACATAATCGCGTTGAGCCATAAACGGCACTCATTCCTCTTATTGTACTTCAATACAGTGTGTCTGCATTACGGGCTAGTTTAACCAAAAGGCCGGGTGATTGCTGCCTGTTATTTAATCATTTGCTGTTTTTATTTGGTTAGCTGAAATCGGTAGGATCGACATCAACCGACCACCTTACTTTCGACGCTAAGGGCATCGCGGTGATTGCAGGTAATGCCAGACGAAGCTGCTCATGCAGATGCTTGCGCTTATCTGACTGAAGTACCAGCATAAATCTGAATCTGCCCTGCCGCTTTTCAATTAACCCCGGCATTGGCCCAATCAACTGCACATGCTCGAAACAAGATGCGGCATCCGCCAGAAACTGAAAAGCCAGCTGGCCATCCTGTGCTTCTGCGCGCACTAATATTTGCACGCCAAACGGGGGCTGCACGGCCATCTTTCGCTCCAGCAATGCATGCCGGGCAAAGTGCCCGTACCCGTTATTGATTAAATCCTGTAACAGCGGATGCTGAGGATTATGGGTTTGCAGCCACATCTGTCCCGGCTTACTGGCGCGCCCTGCCCTTCCGGCTAATTGTGTTACCAGCTGAGCAAGTTTCTCAGGCGCGCGATAATCACCGCTGAATAATGCACCGTCGCAATCAAGCACTACCACCAGCGTGACATGGGGAAAATGGTGCCCCTTGGAAAGTATCTGGGTTCCGATAAGCAGTTGGTACTGCTGCTGGTTTATTGCATCCAGCATGCCCTGAAGTTTATCTTTCCCGCGGACTGAGTCACTGTCAATTCTCACCTGTGGGGCGTCGGGAAATAACTGACTAAGCCCCTGCTCCAGTTGCTCTGTGCCAATTCCTTCTGTCACCATCTCAGTCTTTCCACATTGTGTGCAGCTGGCCGGAAGGGGCCGGGTTGCGCCACAGTGATGACAATGGAGGCGGCGGTGCGCTTTGTGCACGGTATAAGGGCGCTCGCATCGCTGACATGATTCGGTATGGCCGCAATGGTGGCACAACAGAGCCGGGGCATAGCCTCTGCGGTTAACAAACACCAGAACCTGATTGCCCTGGTCCAGATGTTGACGCATTAGCGAGAGCGTTCCTTCGGCGAGTCCAAATCGCATCGGCTGGTCAGTAACATCCAGCACATGCTGAACAGTGACCTGCGCCCCTGCGGCACGCCTGGTTAGCTGCAAATGCTGATAACGCTTATTAATGGCGTTGTTAAGTGACTCCAGCGAAGGTGTGGCGGAGCCCAGCACCAGGGGGATGTTCTCCTGATTAGCGCGCATAACAGCTAGATCTCTGGCGTGATATCTTAGTCCGTCCTGCTGCTTAAAAGACTCATCATGCTCTTCATCAACAATGAGCATGCCTGGATATTTAAGCGGCGTAAAAATCGCCGACCGCGTTCCAATAATGATACCAAGCGCCCCGTCCCTGGCTTGTTGCCAGACCCGCAAACGCGCCTTGTCAGTAATTTGCGAATGCAATACGCCAACCTCAATACCAAAGCGCGTGGTGAAACGTGAAACCGTCTGAGGCGTCAAACCAATCTCAGGCACCAGTATTAACACCTGTCGGCCTGCTTTTAATACTGACTCAATTGCCTGTAGGTAAACTTCGGTTTTTCCACTGCCCGTAACGCCTTCCAGCAGAAATGGCGCAAAGGTCTGCTTTTTTTGCACAATCGCTGAGATAGCGACTGCCTGCTCCTGATCCGGCACCGGTTTGCTGCCAATTGTAAGCTTATCAGTCCAAAGCCTATCGGCAGAATCAGGCTCTCTGCTGAACGCCTCAATCAGGTTTCGCTCTAGCAACGCTTTAATAACCGTAGCGGAAAACGTTTGTTTAAGAACATCGGCAGAAAGTGGGGCCTTTTGCAGTGCCCCAAAACAATCACGTTGTTTAGGCGCGCGTGACAGATCAGCACTATCCGCTTCACTGGCCGTCGGCGAGAGTCGGTACCAGAGCTCTGGTTCAGGCTCTGCGCTGGCGCCCTTACGCAGCAATACCGGTAACGCTGTATGAATCACTTCGCCCGGTGCGTGATGATAGTACTGCCATAGCCAACGGCAAAGCGTAAGCTGACACTCATCAAGCACCGGGGAGGTATCAAGGACCCCGGTTATGGGCTTTACCTTATCCGGGTTATCGGTGTGCGCGGTGTTACCTGTAACCACACCAGTCATCGTTCGATTGCCAAAAGGTACGGTAACCCTTACCCCCGGCATCAGGCTTTGTTCGAAAGAATAGGTAAAAGTCTGCCTTAGCGGGACAGGAACAGCGACATCAATTAATGGCATGAAGAACTTATTTGTATTTTTCAGTGTAATCTGCGTCAGCGCAGCGCCTGTGTATTTTTGCATCACATACTTGATAAGCGACGCCACTTACATTAATATGCGCGCCTCTTTACGGCAAGGTCGTTTTGACTTTGTAAATATTTAAGTAGCGTATGGTGTTCAGCTTCGGGCTGGATTGCGATACGGCCTTTTTTTTGAGGTAACCCATGAAAAACGATATCCATCCAGAATACTCTGAAATTACTGCAACGTGTTCTTGTGGTAATGAAATCAAAGTACGCTCTACTGTAGGCAAAGATTTGAACCTTGATGTTTGTTCAAACTGCCACCCTTTCTACACTGGTAAGCAGCGTAACGTTGATACCGGCGGCCGTGTTGATCGCTTCAAGAAGCGTTTCGGTGCCCTGGGCAGAAAATAAGACAGTCGTTATTGTCTTGGAAAAAAGCGCCTTCTGGCGCTTTTTTTATGTCTGAATTTTGTGTCTCCCGCTCATCCAATCCTGCCGCAGCTTTTACACTCAACTCCCACCAGTTAATATATTTATGCAGCATCGAAAGCGCATAAACACCATGAATAAAGATTATTTGCGATGACAGGTAGTCGCTGATTAATAAATCCCCTACAGTAGAGCTGTATATGTTACGTCATCAGATATGTAAGACATAGCTGCTGTGCTACAGTGACGCCAAAATCAGGCGCAGACCTGAAAAGATATAAAAACCGGACGGCGACATTTTCTGTACCGGTATCTTAACCCTACACATAGAGGACATCACTTATAATGTCAGATTTCAGACAACGTGCGCTCGATTATCACGCTAAGCCAACTCCGGGAAAGATTCGTGTTGAACTTTCCAAGCCTGCTGAAACGGTAGATGATTTATCTCTTGCCTATAGCCCCGGGGTGGCAGAGCCCGTGCGTGAAATTGCGAACAATCCTGATGATGCATATTTGTATACCGGTAAAGGTAATACCGTTGCCGTCATCAGTAATGGCACAGCGATACTGGGTTTAGGCAATCTGGGGCCTCTTGCCTCAAAACCGGTGATGGAGGGTAAAGCGCTATTGTTTAAGCGTTTTGCCGGGCTTGATGCCATTGATATTGAAGTGAAGCATCGTACCACAGAAGAGTTTATAAACACTGTGGCCAATATCGCGGATTCTTTTGGCGGTATCAATTTAGAAGATATCAAGGCGCCTGAGTGTTTTGAAATAGAACAGGAACTGATTAAGCGTTGCAAAATACCTGTTTTCCACGATGACCAACATGGCACCGCAATTGTGACCGCTGCGGGCATGTTAAATGCGCTTGAGATTCAGCAAAAAAATATTGAAGACGCCACTATCGTTTGTATGGGGGCCGGGGCAGCAGCAGTCGCCTGCATGGAACTGCTTATTACCTGTGGAGCCCAGCGCGAAAAAATCTATATGCTGGACAGAAAAGGCGTTATCCATACCCGCAGGGATGACCTGACCGAGCATAAAAAGTTATTTGCCAATAATACCGATAAACGCACCCTTGAGGACGTCATGGATGGCGCCGATATTTTTGTGGGCGTATCTGGTCCCGATTTGCTGCCACCAGAAGCTCTTGCTCTTATGGCAGATGACCCAGTGGTATTTGCCTGCTCCAACCCTGACCCGGAGATAAAACCGGACCTGGCTCACGATGTACGTTCTGACCTGATAATGGCAACGGGACGCTCAGACTATCCGAATCAGGTTAATAACGTGCTTTGCTTTCCGTTCATATTCCGCGGCGCACTTGATGTCAGAGCCAGCGCTATCAATGATGAAATGAAAGTTGCTGCTGTTGAGGCTATTCGCCAAATTTCCAAGGAAGAGGTACCGGAGGAAGTCCTGAAGGCCAGTAATTCAAAATCGCTGACCTTCGGCCGGGACTACATCATTCCAAAACCCATGGATCCCCGGCTATGCTCCCGAATCGCAACGGCGGTGGCGAAAGCGGCTATATCATCCGGCGTTGCCCGGCTGGATTCACTCCCCTCACATTATAAATAATGTGCATCACATAAAGGTCGCAAAACGCGGCCTTTTTTATGCCTCGTTTTCGTATGAAGGGTCGATCCCCATCTCTTCCATAATTCTGCGTGCTTCAGCGGGTACGCGATTCGGGTTATCTTTTCTCAGGTCATCATCATCAGGAAGCGGCTGACCGGTAAATGCATGTAAAAACGCTTCGCACAATAATTCTGAATTCGTGGCATGGCGTAAATTATTTATCTGCCGACGCGTGCGCTCATCTGTCAGCTCTTTAAGTACATTAATAGGAATAGATACTGTGACTTTTTTTACCTGTTCACTCTTTTTGCCGTGTTCTGCGTAGGGGTGTATATACTTACCATTCCATTCTGCCATTAGTCGCTCTCAGGTTAGCTGTTATTTATTATGAGCAGAAATTCTAAACAATGTGCAGAAAAGGTCAATTGAGCAGTGTAAACCGCTTGACGTCTAGACATATATTACTTAGTTTAGACGTCTAAACGTCCACAAAGAGAGTGTTATATGGTTTCTTTCGCACAAGGCATCGATGCCCTTAATCAGTCACTGTCTGAATTACGGGATATTGATGTCTCATTTGAGTTTTTCCCGCCAAAATCCCAGCAGATGGAAGAAACCCTGTGGAAGTCTGTAGAACGACTTGCCCCGCTCAAGCCCGCCTATATGTCTGTGACATACGGTGCTAACAGTGGCGAGCGTGACAGGACCCATGATGTGGTAAAGCGTATTCATCAGCAAACCGGCGTTGCTGCTGTTCCCCACCTCACCTGCGTTGATGCGTCTAAAGAAGAGCTTCGGCAAATAGCGCAGGACTACTGGGATACCGGTATTCGACGCATCGTAGCGCTGCGCGGCGACTTACCTAAGGGTGTGGACAAAACTGAAATGTATGCCTCAGACCTGGTTGCCTTATTAAAAGATGTCGCAGATTTCGATATTTCGGTTGCTGCTTACCCTGAAAAGCACCCCGAAGCACGCAATGCACAATTTGATTTACTTAATCTGAAGCGAAAAGCGGAAGCTGGGGCCAGCGAGGCGATTACGCAGTTTTTCTTCGACCCCAGTGTCTTTTTGCGCTTCAGAGATCGCGCAGCAGCTGCTGGCATCGATCTGGATATCGTGCCGGGCATTTTGCCGGTGACTAATTATCAGACCCTGGTTAAATTTGCCGGCTTCACCAATGTACATGTACCCGGCTGGCTGCATAAGCAGTTTGAGGGACTGCATGAAGATGACCATACGACACGCAACCTGCTGGGTGCCAATATCGCGATGGAACAGGTGAAGGTACTGGCACAGGAAGGCATAAAGCACTTTCACTTTTATACCCTCAACCGTAGTGAACTAAGCTACGCAATCTGCCATATGCTCGGGGCCCGGGGATAGCGGTTAGTTTTGCTGCAACTTTTACTGTAAGGCTCTGGCATACCGCGTTAAACTGGTACTTTCATCTTTGGGTCAGGAGTGACTTTTGCGTCTGCAAAACTTATCGGCCGTATGGGAATCAGGCTATCCACACCTAAAACGCTTTGTGCTGGTTTTTATAGCCCGCTGCAAACGTGACAGCATTACCATATCAGCCGGACATCTGGCATATGTCACATTGTTGTCGCTGGTACCTTTTGTGATGGTTACTTTCACCGTGATGAGCGCCTTCCCCGCGTTCAAATCGGTGCGCAGTAAAATAGAGCAATTTGTTTTCACGAATTTTGTGCCAACTGCCAGCGATGTCGTTCACCAGCACATGACAGATTTTGTAAGCAACGCTTCGCAGATGGGCGCCATTGGTATCATCTCGCTGTTAGTTGTCGCTCTGCTGCTGATCTCAAATGTTGATAAAACCCTCAACCGAATCTGGAAAACGCCCAGTGAGCGGCCCATGGTTTATACCTTTGCGATTTACTGGATGGTGATCACCTTAGGCCCGATGCTTATCGGAACCAGCGTGGTGGTCAGTTCATATTTAGCCGGTATCGCTGCGTTTGCAGAAACCTACACGCCGGGGCTGGGTACATTCTTACTCGAGATGGTCCCGAGTCTGGCCACACTGCTTACTTTCATTATTCTGTACATGCTTGTACCCAACCGGCAGGTAAAAGCGCGCTACGCGGTTCCTGGTGCACTGGTTGCGACATTGTGTTTTGAGGTTACAAAGAAAGGCTTTGCGTTTTATGTAACAGACTTTGCAGCATATCAGGTTATATATGGTGCGCTGGCAACGCTACCTGTATTGCTATTGTGGGTGTATTTGTCGTGGATAGTCATCCTGCTGGGTGCAGAATTCACCTGTAGTCTTAATGATACGTTCGAGAAAACCCGGGCCACGAAAGAGCCCAGAGAGCTCCCCACCGAGTAATGGCAGGGAGCGGTACATGCTTAGCGCATAGAGGCAATAAAGGCATCTGATTCAGAGATGGCTTTGTTCATTTCTGCGATAAGTGTATCCACATCACCACGGATAGTAGTCAACTCTCCCTGTAATGCGCCAATCGCATTAGCATTGAGGTTGTGTTTCAGATACAGCACGTTGTCCTGCAAACGCTGCAGTACCGGATCCATCTTACCTTCAGCGTTGCGCATGGCTCGTAGCATATCTTCGTAACGCTGGCGGGTCTGGCGTAGCTTACTTTCGCTTTCACGACGCAGAGTGGTATTTTCGTACTCGTCCAGCTCTTCTTCCCACTCATCAAACAGTGCTTCTGCTACGCTCTGCACTTTATTGATACGGTTGCTGACATCTTCAGCCGCTGATTTGCTGTCTTCATACTCATCGTTTAACGAGTTGTAGACATCTTCTAAATCGCCACCGTCGAAATTCACCAACGCACTGAACTCTTCCAGCGCTGAGCTGAATTGTTCCTGCGCATCCTCCTGCGACTCTTTGGCATCTTCAACGCGGTCTACCATTATATCCCGTTTTTCGACACCGACCTGCTCCCAGGCTGAATAATACGCAGACTGACACCCTGCCAGACTAACCGTAAGTGCCAGTGAGCTGGCAACGAGTAAATTCTTAAGCATTATAACCTCGCATTTGGTCCCTTATAGACAGCCGCGTCAATGATAGCCCATAGATGGAAGATTGCGCCGACCGGCCAAAGGAAGATAAAAATTACCGTGGCAGCCAGTGCGTAGCATGCGCCGGTTACCAGAAAAAACATGAGTGCTTTTAATACTCGGCCTTGCAATAAATGGCCTAGTCCCGGTATAAAAAAATTGCACAATGCCGCAATTACATTCCCGCCCGAACCTTGTCCTGACATAACGCCCCTCATGAAATAGTTTGCATACAAAAATTAAAGATGCGTATAGTAGAGAAATCGCATGATGTTAGCTTTTCACTACCTAATACGTATGGTTAACTGAAAACTAAACCAAATTTGACAGTAGAACAATACGCTGTAACAAAATGAAACGACTTTATCCCGACATCGGAAGTTACGCCAGTGGTTACGTAAAGACTGCCGATGACTGTGAGCTTTACTACGAACAGAGTGGGAATCCGGATGGCATTCCTGTGCTTTATCTGCACGGTGGTCCGGGGGCGGGGTTATCCCCAAATTACCGACGCTTTTTCGATGCGAACCGCTATCACATTATCGCCTTTGAACAGCGCGGATGCGGTCGCTCACGCCCGTTTGGAAGCCTCGAAGGCAATACCACGCAAAATACCCTTCGCGATATAGAGACGTTACGTCAGAAACTTAACATTGAACGCTGGGTACTGTTTGGAGGCTCATGGGGTGCCACCCTGGCACTGCTTGCGGCCATAAAGAATCCGCAAAGTACACTCGGGGTCATTGTTCGCGGCGTATTTCTGGGGCGCGAAGAAGATCGCAAATGGTATCTGGAGCCCTGCGGCGGTGGTGCACAGCTTTATCCCGAACACTATGAGGTCTTTGTTGAAGGCATTGATGAACCGCTTACAGTAGAGACCATCTGCCAAAACTACCAACAACAATTCGATGATAAAAACGAAGCGGTGCGGCTTGCTGCATTAAAGCGCTGGTATGTTTGGGAAGAGCGTTTATCAAGGCTTTATCTTCCTCCCGGTACTGGCGACATTACTACACATTATCCCCTGTCGCTGGTAACCTGTCTGGCCAAACTGGAGTGCCATTACTTACTTAACCGGTGCTTCATTGAAGAAAACTACATCCTCAATAATATTCATAAAATTGCTCACATCCCCGGTGCTATCGTGCATGGCCGATATGATGTTATCTGCAAAACGGAAGCTGCCTGGCAGTTACATAAAGCCTGGTCGCAAAGTGATTTGCATATCGTATCCGGCGCTGGCCACAGTACCAGCGAAGGTGGTATTGCTCTTAAACTATGCAGCGCTACCCGGGATATGTCCCGAGCATTACAGGGAGCCTTATGATTGCACTGATACAAAGGGTAAGTCAGGCCAGCGTAACCGTTGATTCGAAAACGGTTGGCGATATTGACCATGGCATGCTGGTTTTACTCGGCGTTGAAAAAACCGATGACCATACTCAAATTCAAAAGCTGGTCAGAAAGCTTTCCAATTTCCGTCTGTTCAGTGATGAAGAAGGAAAGATGAACCTCAACATTCAGCAGGTTCAGGGAAAAATACTGCTGGTTTCACAATTTACCCTGGTGGCCGACACCCAAAAAGGCAACCGGCCGGGTTTTTCTCGTGGCGCCTCACCGGAACATGGTGAAGCGATTTACAATGATGCGGTTACTGCTTTGACTGACGCAGGCCTGGACGTTGAGACAGGGCAATTCGGCGCTGACATGCAGGTGGCTTTAGTCAATGACGGGCCGGTAACATTTCAGTTTACTTTCTGAGCCCCCGCTCGCTTAATTCATGGTTCATGTCAGGCGCTACGAAGCCCATTCTTCATAAAAGCTTGTTACCAGGTCAACCATAAGGTTAAATGGCTGACGCACTTCAACAAATGTCGGGGTATATGTGTTCAGAGTTGTGACACCAGAAACCGAAGAGCAGCTTGAAAGGTACTTTACTTTTCGCTGGACGTATCTTCGTCAGCCGTGGAATTTTCCTCCCGGCTCCGAAAAAGACGAGTATGAGCAGGTTGCTGAGCACCGGATGCTGGTGAACGGTCAGGGCGAAATCGTCGCCTGTGGACGCGTGCATTTAAATACAGCAGAGGAAGCGCAAATCCGGCATATTGCGGTTCACTCGGATTATCATCGCCGCGGTTTGGGCCAGATGATGCTTGGCGCACTGGAAAATGTTGCCAGAGAAATGGGCGCCGTGCGCGCAGTTACAAACAGCCGTGAAACCTCTATCGACTTTTTCTCCTCCTGCGGATTTGTTATCGAACGGGAAGCGCCCAACGAGCTGGGTATGCTGAAACGCCAGCAAATGGTGAAAAAGCTATCAGATCCCAGTTCATTAATTCTTCATCCGAAATGGTGTAAAGAGCTACAGAAAACGTGGGCAGAGACCATACCTATTACTGAACATATGGGGATAAAACTTCATATGTACAGCGGCAATACCCTTGAGACCCGCGCCTCGCTCAATAAGAACATTAACGTGCATGGCACAATGTTCGCGGGCAGCATTTTCTCATTGGCGACGCTCACAGGCTGGGGAATGTTGTATCTGCAACTGAAAGAAAGACAGCTTGAAGGCGATATAGTATTGGGTGACGGTGATATTCATTACCACAAGCCCGTGACAATGAAGCCCAGAGGTATATGTAATGTTGAGTCATTAGCCGGCAAATATACTAACCTGGAAAAGAATAAGAAGGCGCGCTTTACCCTTCATATAGATATTCTTGATGGCGACAACCCTGTCGCTGAATTTAAAGGTATTTACTGGGTAATACCGCCACCCGTCCGGGAGAATAAATGACAGATATAGGAACGCCTTTCACCGCATCGGCCACCAAAGTCATGTTGCTGGGCAGCGGTGAGTTAGGCAAAGAAGTCGCTATTGAGTGTATCCGGCTGGGATGCCAGGTAATCGCCTGTGACAGTTATGCAGATGCGCCGGCAATGCAGGTTGCGCAGCAATGTGAAATATTCTCAATGCTGGATGCTCAGGCACTCAGGCAAGCCGTTGAACAGCACCAGCCTGACTTTATTGTTCCTGAGGTTGAAGCCATAGCTACTGCGACGCTGCTTGAATTGGAAGAAGATGGTTTTAATGTGGTGCCCAGCGCAAAAGCCGCTCACCTCACTATGAACCGTGAGGGTATCCGCAGACTGGCTGCTGAGACTCTCGGAATGCCTACCTCTCCTTATGAGTTTGCCGAAGACTGGGAAAACTTCAGACATGCTGTTAAAAGTGTCGGCTATCCGTGCTTTGTAAAGCCCATAATGAGTTCATCTGGCAAAGGCCAGTCATATATCACACAGGAAAGCCAGCTTGAGGCTGCCTGGCAGTACGCCCAGGAAGGCGGCCGAGCCGGTAACGGCAAAGTGATTGTTGAGGGCGCAATAGACTTTGATTATGAAATCACCTTGCTTACCGTCCGATCCCAGGGCGAATCACAATTTTGTATGCCGATAGGCCATGTCCAAAAGGATGGTGATTATCAGGTTTCCTGGCAGCCACAAAAGATGTCCGCTGAAGCACTTGAAAAGGCGCATTTGATAGCCGCTACTATTACAGAAGCTCTCGGCGGCAATGGCCTGTTTGGTGTTGAACTGTTTATAAAAGGTAACGATGTCATATTCAGCGAAGTGTCACCCAGGCCCCATGATACTGGCCTGGTGACATTAATCTCGCAAAATTTGTCAGAGTTTGCACTACACGCCAGAGCATTTTTAGGGCTGCCCATACCCATGATTACATGCGACGGGCCAGCAGCATCGGCCGCGCTGGTAGTTGAAGGCAACAGTCAAAATATTAGCTACACCAATCTGGCAACTGCACTGACCCAACCCCATAGCGACCTGAGACTATTTGGTAAGCCGGCTGTTGCAGGTAAACGCAGGATGGGCGTGGCATTAGCAAAAGCAATGAGCATCGATGACGCGAAGGCCAGAGCACTTCATATCGTGAATTCACTTACTGTTATGCTGAATTAATTCAAGGCACAAAAAAAGCGCCGAAAGGCGCTTTTTTTATATTCATAACTCAAACTTATCAGGCTACCATCGCCGCCTGTAGTTTTTTCATCGCATTTTTTTCAATCTGACGAACTCGCTCCGCAGAGACCTGATATTTGTCAGCTAAATCCTGCAACGTAATCTTGTTATCAGCCAGCCAGCGGGTTTCAATAATATCCTGGCTTCGGCCATCCAACGTTTTGATTGCGCTATATAAACGCTTGCTTGCGTTCATATCCCAATCCTGGTTGATAACGTCGGTTTCAACGTCGGTACTTTTGTCTTCTAAAAACTGAACCGGTGCGAAACTGCCATTTTCGTCATCATCCGCACTCAAATCGAATGCCTGATCCTGACTACTCATACGCGCTTCCATCTGAAGCACTTCTTTGGTACTCACACCCAGCTCGCTGGCAACAGTTTGTACTTCAGCGTTGGTGAACCAACCCAGACGTTTTTTAGCTTTACGCAAATTAAAGAACAATTTACGTTGCGCCTTCGTCGTAGCGACTTTAACGATACGCCAGTTCTTCAATACGAATTCGTGTATCTCAGCCTTGATCCAGTGAACGGCAAATGAGACCAGGCGCACGCCTACTGATGGGTCAAAGCGTTTAACAGCTTTCATCAGGCCGATATTACCTTCCTGAATCAAATCAGCCTGAGGCAACCCGTAGCCGGAATAAGATTTAGCAATATGCACAACGAAACGCAGGTGCGACATAACCAGCTTGCGGGCAGATTCAAGGTCACCCTCTTCACGAAGTTTCAACGCCAGAGAACGTTCCTCATCCGCTGTCAGCATATTGATTGAACTGACCGCCTGAATGTAGCCTTCGATGCTACCGTTTTGAGGAACCGAAAGGGCCATCGATTGCATTGTCTTGCTCATTAATCACCTCAGTTATTTAAGCACTCTATTGTACCAAAATAAGCGTTGAATTGCGAATCCCGCACCTGTTTTAAACGCAATGTATATGTATAGTGTCTAAACGACAATATTCAAGACAGAAAAAAGAAAGAAAAGTTCCTTCACTGCATGGGGTACCCAACGCTATTTTGACGTGGGACAGTTTTCAAAATCTGACCAAAAATATCAGTGACTGAAGATTTTGATACAAAACTCTGTCAAAAAGGTATACACCCGCTTCGGGTTCTACCTTATGATATAAAAATAAACAGCAAAGACTGTACCATTACAACGTGACTGTTCTGTTACTGTCGCCATAAATAAAAAGCATGCTGACTCAACAAGGAGCTTTAAGATGTTTGCTTATGTAGCACGTCAGCCAATTTTCAACACGCATCATGAGCTGTACGCCTACGAGCTGCTATTCCGTGATGGTAAGTCAAACGGTTTCCCCGATGTATCTCCGGATGAAGCCACATCCAGGGTCATCTCTTCTACCCATTTAAGCCTTGGACTTGAAGCAGTTATCGGCAAACACCTTGCGTTTATCAACTTTCATCAGGACACGTTGATAAACCACTTTCCCCGTTCGCTCGACCCTGCTCACACCGTTATAGAAATCCTTGAAACGGTAGACATCAATATAGAGCTGATTGACGCATGTCGCCAATTAAAAAAACTGGGATATCAAATCGCGCTGGACGATTACGATCTTGACGAAAAATGGGCACCATTTCTTTCTTTTGTCAGCATTATAAAGTTTGATATTCGTGAAACGTCCTATGAAAAAATTGCAGCAATGGTGCCTGATCTTAAGGATCGCGGAATAAAGTTACTGGCCGAAAAAGTAGAAACCCGTGCCGAATTCGAAAAATACCATATGTTAGGATTCGACTACTTTCAGGGATACTACCTGGCAAAGCCGGAGCTTGTCCGCCACAAACAATTTACTGCCGGGCAGCTGACAATGATGGAACTGATGAACGAGTCGGCTTCCCGCTCGCTCAGTATGAGAAAAATAAAAACGATTATCGAGCGGGACCCTGCCCTGACCTTTCAGCTGTTACGCTATATCAATAATCCGCTGGTAAATAAGCGTAATAAAATCTCCTCTCTGCATCACGCTCTGACTTACATGGGGGAGCAGGAACTTAGAAAGTTTATAGCGCTTTTGGCACTATCAAACATGTGTAAAGACGAGCCGAATGAGCTGCTTACCATGTCACTGGTGAGGGCTAAGTTTTGTGAACGACTATGCGCCAGTACCGGCAATGCTGATGTGAATGCCGGTTTTCTGGTTGGGTTGCTTTCGCTCTTAGATGCGCTTATTAGTCAGCCAATGGAAGAACTGGTTGAGAAGATCCCGTTAGACGAGGATGTTCAGCAGGCACTGTGCAAAAAGCCGGGCTGGCTGCGCCATTGTGTGCAACTCATTGCCTACTTCGAGCAAGCGCAGTGGGCTGGCGTTAAGCAGTTTGCTACTCGCTATAAGCTTAACCAGTCGGACTTACACCGTTATTATAGTGAGGCGCTTGACTGGGTAAACCAAATCCATACACCGGTAATAAGCTAGTGCGCTTGTACTGGATTCAGCGAAGGCTGTGAGGTACAGTAAAGCGTTGAATAAAAAATACCATGTTGATTAATGAGATGCGTGCAATGCGGTCTCATCGTTGGGGAAAAAAATGTTTGCGTTTATAGCTCGACAGCCCATTCTGGATCGGGACAAGGATGTGTTTGCCTATGAACTGCTCTTTCGCGATGGCAAAGGCGGCACCTTTCCTGAGCCGCCATCAGAAAAAGCAAAAGGATTAATTGAACAGTTCAACCCTCTGGGACTGGATGACCTCAGTGCTGAGAAAAAATCGTTTATCAGCTTTAGTGCAGAAACACTGGTCTCGCGTTTCCCGACCAACCTGAACCCCGAGCAGGTGGTGGTTGAACTGGGAGAAAACCCGTACAAAGAATCAGGGCTGCGCGAAGCGTGCGAGCATATTAAGCAACTGGGTTTTAAACTGGCGCTGGATGACCCGATGATGCTAAGTGGTAATCATGAGGCGTTGCCGCTGGTAGATATTGTTAAAGTCGATATCAGCAAGATAAGACTAGAACAGGCACACAAGCGAATTAGTCAGTTCACCGATGCAAATGTTCAGCTTATAGCCAATAACGTTAATGATTACGACGTCTTCAATGACTGTCGGGATCTTGGCTTTGACTTTTTCCAGGGATATTTCTTTGCCTCCCCAACTGCCAGAATCGCTCGTGAGATCCCAGCGTCGAAAATGAGTCTGGTCGAATTAATGGGCGAAAGTAGCAGCGAGAAATTCGATTTGAGCCGCATTAATGGCATCATCGAGCGGGATGCAGCCCTGAGCTATTTACTGCTTAAGTTTATCAACAACCCCACGGTGAATAAGCGCTACAAAATCACATCGCTGAAACATGCCCTGACTTACATGGGCGAAGTCGAGATTAAAAAGTTTATTGCGTTACTTTCATTAACACATCTTGGCAGCGACAAGCCTCTGGAGCTGATCCACATGTCGTTGGTCAGAGCGAAGTTCTTTGACCTGCTCACTCAGCACCGTAAACGTCAGACCAATCCGCCTATCGGCTTTTTGGTTGGATTGTTTTCTCTGCTGGATGCGTTGCTGGACCAGGATATGCTGGATATCGTCAAACAATTACCGCTGACCGATACTGTCAATGATGCGCTACTGGGCAAGTCCAGTGAGTTCAATCATTATTTATCGTTGGTGAGAGCATTTGAAAGTGCATTATGGATGAACGTTATAAAGCAATCGAAGGCGCTGGATACCGACCAGAAACTACTTCACAGCCTGTATAACCAGGCCATTGTCTGGGGAAATAGCGTAAGAGCAACCATATCCTCTCATTATCCTCGCCCCCTGCTTAATTAATCAGGGGCGCGGAAACGACAGTTTACTTAGGCTCTATTTCTCTTACGTGCCGCTGCACTGAAATCAGTGAACCCACTAATCCCAGCGCAACCGAGAGGCCAAGCATTGTAAACAAAGCGGTACCGGTCAGCCCGGTAATATTGAACTCTTTTTGATACAGCGAGGCGAAAGCCTGAATACTGCTGTCCATCCACCAAAGAATGATAATTACAGCCATCCAGGCGATAAGACCGCCCAATAAGCCGTACCAAAAACCTGTGTATAGAAATGGACGATGAATAAATGCGTCGGTGGCGCCCACCAGCTTCATCACCAGAATTTCATCCTTTTTATTAAGTATGTTCAGGCGGATGGTATTGCCGATGATCAGTACCACCGAAATAAACAGTAGTCCACCAATCAGCGTTACCAGTTCTCTGGCTATATCCAATAAACCGTAGAGCCGCTCCAGCCACTCTATATCCAGTTTACCCACATCCACTTCCCTTTGCTTCTTAAGCTTCTCCAGCAGTCGCTGTGCAGCAGCGGGGGTTACAAATTTTTCAGCCGGGGTAACCAGTACTACATCTGGCAACGGATTCGCTTCCAGGTAGGCCATCGCATCACCAAGGCCGGACAACTGCTGGAACTCTTTAAGCGCATCATCGGCCGGAATATAGGTAACACTTTCTATTTCAGGCCAGGTTTTCAGGCGGGTCAGCAGTTGCTGTGAACTGGCGGCATTAGTGCCTTGTTTTAGGAAGAGCGAAATTTCAGAGGCCTGTTCCCAGCCTGCACTGATTTTCTCGGTATTTTTTACCAGTATGTAGAGGGTACTGGGAAGTGTAATGCTCAGCCCCAAAACGGCAACTGTCATTATTGATGCAGCTGGCTGGCGCCAGAGCTCGCCTAATGAGGAGAGGCCCTGGCGAACGTGCGCCACACATACCATCAATATGGTCTGCACTATGCCAACCCGCGAATCACTGGCGCCCTGAGGCCGGCCCTTAAATAACAGGCTCATGAGTAAAGCTCCTCTGGCTCATCGTTCAGCCCGTCAGTGATCATGCGACCGTCTTTAAGGGTCAGCGTTCGGTAGCGCATTCTGGCTATGAGGCCCAGGTCGTGGGTTGCGATAAGCACGGATACGCCAGCCTGATTGAAATCCTCAAACAACCTGACGATTTCCATCGACAGCTTCGGATCCAGGTTACCGGTAGGCTCATCGGCTAGTAGTAACGGGGGTTTATTGACGACCGCGCGGGCTATACCTACACGTTGTTGTTCACCACCAGAGAGCATAATCGGCAGGTCTTTAGCTTTATTGCGCAAGCCAACCATATCCAGAGCCGCATGGACACGCCGGGTTGTCTCTTTATGCGTATAGCCTTCGATAATCAATGGCAACGCCACATTATCAAATACTGACTTATCCATCAGCAGCTGATGGCTTTGGAATATCATGCCGATATCGCGCCGAATATACGCTATCTGCCGGCGCTTTATGACATTCAAATCATGCCCGTTGATAAGCACTCTGCCTACCGTCGGGCGCTCCATAATACTGATTAATTTTAACAGGGTACTTTTGCCTGCCCCGGAGTGGCCGGTCAGAAATGACATTTCGCCGGGTGCGATGTGAAAGTTTACTTTGCTTAAAGCACGCTGCCCACCCGGGTAGGTTTTACTAACCTGTTCAAATTTAATCATGTATTGTCCTCACCCTACAGGCATAAATCAGGGTTACTCGCGGCCTTCAGCCTCACTGAACAGCGCGTCAATAAACTCATCGCCGTTAAACGTACGCAAATCATCAATGCCTTCCCCGACACCGATATAACGGATCGGAATTTTAAACTGGTCGGCAATAGAGAATATGACACCACCTTTGGCGGTGCCGTCAAGTTTAGTCAGTGTTAATCCTGTCAGGCCTACGGCTTCATTAAACAGTTTTGCCTGGCTAACTGCATTCTGGCCAGTCCCCGCATCTAATGTCAGCATGACCTCATGCGGCGCCTCAGGGTTAAGCTTTTTCATCACCCTGACTACTTTCTTCAGCTCTTCCATCAAATTATTTTTGTTCTGAAGGCGACCAGCAGTGTCGGCAATAAGCACATCCATTTTACGAGACTTAGCGGCCTCCAGCGCATCATAGAGTACAGAAGCACTGTCTGAGCCGGTAGGCTGCGCAATTACGGGTATTGAATTACGCTCACCCCAGACCTGAAGCTGCTCAACAGCGGCGGCCCGGAATGTATCGCCTGCAGCCAGCATGACCCGTTTGCCATCCTGCTGAAACTGTTTGGCAAGTTTACCGATAGTCGTGGTTTTCCCCACCCCATTTACACCAACCATCAAAATAACGAACGGTCCCTGACTGGGGTCATGCGCTGCCATCTTTTCACTCAGCGGTGCCTGCACTTCATGTAGCATGCCTCGCATCTGCTCTTTGAGAATATCCAGCAACGCTTCTGCATCTTTGAGTTGCGAGCGCTTAGCACTGTCGGTGAGCTTATCGATGATAGTTTGAGTGGTATTCATACCAACATCTGCGATTAGCAGTTGTGTTTCCAGCTCTTCGTACAGGTCATCATCAATCGCCTTGCCTTTAAACAGACTGACAAAGCCACTGCCCAGGTTGACCCGGGTACGCGACAGGCTCTCTTTGAGGCGCGCAAACAAAGACAGTTTCTTAGGCTTCTCTTTGGGGGCGGGCTCTTTTACTGGCTCTGGCTCTGGCTCTGGCTCTGGCTCTGGCTCTGGCTCTGGCTCTGGCTCTGGCTCTGGCTCTGGCTCTGGCTCTGGCTCTGGCTCTGGCTCTGGCTCTGGCTCTGGCTCTGGCTCTGGCTCTGCAGTGTGTGACTCAGACGCCGGCGTCTCAACCAATTCTTCACGTTCAGCGTTTTCCTTCTCATCAGAAGAAGCTGGCTGTTCGTGCTGTGAATCATCCAGCTGATCTGATTCAGCATCTGTTCCGGGCTGCTCAAAAGCTGTTTCTGGTAGCTTTTCGCTCGGCGTTTCACCGTGCGTGGCTGTACTATTCTCCGCGCTTTCTGAATCGCCGGTGAATGCTTCACTATCAGTGGCCAGAATATTCTCAGGGCTTTGCTCAAGGTCAGGTGCGGTGACGTGCTTTGCCGCATCGCCGGCCTCAGCAGCGCTTTCGCGCTCAGGGCTGCTATCCCGCTCAGGGCTGCTATCCCGCTCCGGGCTACTGTCCCGCTCAGGGCTGTCCACCTGTTCTTCAGAAGAGCGCTTAGCATCACTCGGTTGTTCAGACTGCTGTTTTTCAGTTTTTTTATCTTGTTGCTTGTTCTTACGGAACCAGCCAAAAAGTTTCGACATTGCGCGGACAAACCCTTATTAATTCGATATAAATTCGGCTACACTTGCCAGCCAGTAATAACCGGTATGATAGCATCCTCAGTACGTATGAAGCGAGTGCGTAAAAAATCTCATTCAGGCAGGCCGTCAACCGGGCAGGTTCGGGTCATTGGCGGGCAGTGGCGCGGGCGTAAATTGCCTGTTTCTGACGCCCTGGGCCTACGTCCTACAACCGACAGAAACAAAGAAACGCTGTTTAACTGGTTAATGCATCAAACAACTGATGCCCGTTGCCTGGATGTATTCGCAGGTAGCGGAGGGCTGGGGATTGAAGCCTTATCCCGCTATGCAGCATGTTGTTTGTTTTTTGAAAAAGACAAAGAAGCGGCGCGTCAGTTAGAGAGTAACCTCGCAACCCTTAATGCTAATGGAAAGGTGCTTCAGGGTGATGCGCTGGCACTATTGGGCGAGCAGTCCGGGCCATTTGATATTGTTTTTGTCGACCCGCCGTTTAAGTTTGATTTGGTTAAACCAACACTGGCACTTATTCAGCAAAATAATCTGGTCTGTGCAGGTAGTGTTATCTACCTTGAGCAGGAGCCTGACGCGCCTCTGCCTGAGCTACCCGGTCACTGGCAGGTTACAAAGCATAAGCAGTCTTCCGGGTTGCAGTATCTGCTGATTGAAGTGCTACCGACCTAAAGCTCCAGCCCGATATTCGAAATACCAGCCTCAAGCGCAAGTTCACGTAGTTTCTTTGCTGTGTCCGCGTTTTGCCGACAATCGCTGAGTATATCCAAAAGCTCTTGCTGAACGTCAATTTCAAACGTCATCAAAGGATGACGTTTGACTGTTTCATCGGTAGCCTCGCCCGTTAATAGCAGATACGCTTCAACGGATCCTTGCGATAGCTTACTCACTACCACAGCGCCCTGTTCATCCTGCCCGATAATCAGATTAACAGTGGCAGCCAGCGCGACGGCAGCATCAATCGCCGGATACACGCCGTAAAAGTCATATTGCTGGGTGTCTGGCGTAGCTTCTTCCACCTTGTCCAGTTGCAAACCGAAATTGATACGGCTTTTCGGACTGCGCAGCGATTCCCATATCAGGTCCAGACAATGACGACAGGCACCTTCGTCGTCGTAACCGGTAGTTTCACAAAATAATTGATAATTAGGCAGCATGCGTTCAAGTAAAGCGGCACTAAACGCAATGGCTTTCCAGCCTTCCAGGGTACGTACCCGTCCAAATGTATTCAGCTTTGTCTGAGCCATTTAAAGCATTCCTGATGTATGTGTAAAGTACTGACCGATTCCATCTAAGAACATCTGAATCGCGATCATTACCAAAATCATGCCCATTAATCTTTCCATTGCTGTCAAGCCGCGCTCTCCTAACACACGATGGAAGAGACCAGAAAACAAAAGAATGATTGCACTGATGGACCAGGCAGCACCGAGCGCCAGCGACCAGTCCACCATGCGGTCAGGGTTTTGATTTGAAAGTAAAATTAGCGCAGCCAGCGTAGAAGGCCCGGCTATCATGGGAATTGCCAGCGGAACCAGAAAAGGCTCTTCGCCCACGGCCAGCCCAAGCGGATTTCCCGACTGAGGAAATATCATCTTCAGCGCAATAAGAAAAAGAATAATGCCACCAGCGATACTGACCGTTTCCTGCTGAACATTTAAAAAGTCGAGCACAGCCTGGCCGCTGAATAAAAAGACAAACAGAATGAATAATGCCAGTAACAGCTCGCGCACGAGGATGAACCGTCTGCGCTTGGGCTCAATGGTTTTTAGCACAGACATGAACACCGGCAAATTGCCCAGAGGATCCATGATTAGGAACAGCATGACCGCGGCAGACCAGGTATCCATGTAATGTACTCTCCTCTACAAAAGCCAGAATGTAACCATTGTCAGGTTTTCCGGGCAATTTCTTAAAAAACGGCTAATTAATCTAGCAAATTGTCTCATTTACGCTTAACTTTTACTATCTCTAATAAAAGGGTATTACCAATGTCGTTAATGAATGTAGAAGAGGTCGCAGCGTTTTTAGGGGTGCAGGAAAGTCGTGTGGAACGGTTGGAGCGCGAAAGCTTACTCACAGCTAAAGATAAGGACGAGCAGGGCCGGCCGCTGTTTGAGAGAAGCCAGGTAGAAAGTTACAAATCTTTGGCTGAACGCCTCGGCGGATTGTAGAGATTATCTGATTGATTACGCACTGCTGTATCAATAACAAAAACGAGATCACACAGCTACAGATACAAAAAAGGCGCTGATGCGCCTTTTTCTTTATTATGTACAGAACCCTGATTTAAGGGCTTTGCCTGCTTAAAAATCGGCCAGCATGCGTGCGATACTTCTGATTCCCTTCGCCGTAGCGCCCACTGGCATCTGTGCTGAAGCACTACCATGATAAGCTGCCGCCAGGTCCAGATGCACCCATCCTTTGCCCTGCGGATTTACAAAACGGGAAAGAAACCCGGCTGCATTAGATGCACCGCCGGCGCCGCCACCTTTTTGTGATGTACTGTTTGCTGTACTGGCAAAAGAGGACGGGCAGCGTGACTTGTGGAACGGCTCAAGAGGTAGTGGCCAGAAACGCTCGTTTTCAGCTTTAGCGCTGGCCAGCATTTTGTCGCGAGCATCGTCATCCATACTGAATACAGCGTGATAATCTTTACCCATCGCAACCATTGCCGCACCAGTAAGTGTGGCCGCATCAATGATTAGCGGTGCGCCGGTTTCTTCTGCGCGAATCAGGCCGTCAGCCAGGACAAGACGTCCTTCAGCATCCGTATTAACAATTTCTACCGTCTCACCATTTTTGTAGGTCAGCACGTCACCCAGTTTGTATGCATGCCCGCTTATCAGGTTTTCTGCACAGCAAAGCAGTAGTTTCACACGCTTTTGCAGACCCTGCATAATACCAAGGCCTAATGCGCCGGTTACGGTGGCAGCACCACCCATATCGCATTTCATATCCAGCATCCCCTCACTGGATTTGATAGAATAACCACCACTGTCAAAAGTGATACCTTTACCTACCAGCACAGCATCTACCTGCGCATCAGGATTTCCTGTGGGATTGTAATCTACCTCGAGCATAACCGGTGGACGTTCACTGCCGCGTCCGACATTGTAAATACCTGTCCAGCCAGCTTTTTGCAGATCTTCACCCACAATCATATCGACAGAGACTTTGTCGCCACCTAAATCCTTGATCCAATCTGCAGCGCGGGTTGCCAGATTCTCGGGTGATAAATCCTCCGGCGTATCGTTTACCAGCTTACGGGTAAAGCGCATCGCCTGATAATGTTGCTCCAGTCTGGATTTGTCATCATTATCTGCCCAGGTAATCTGACCAGCGTCGCGGGCGCGGGTGTAACTCATTGCAAACGCCCACTGCTGCTCAAAATCCCAGTTACCGGTAAGCGCTACACGCTTGATGTTAAGGGTATCAATTGTTCTGGCCGCCTGGCCGATCGTGGCACTGACATCGCTGGCATCACCGATGTGAATTACTGCACCGTTTTCATGCATGCTTAGCGGCGCTTTGTCGCCCCATTGCTGAGCCGCCGCATCTGTAGAAAGAGATACCTGAAAATCTGTCATCACAATTCCTTTATCGCTTGTTACACTAGAGAAAATGTCTAAACAACAACCTTATGCAGTTCACTACGTCTTTACTTCGCGGAACGCTTATACGTCGTTATAAACGGTTTCTGGCCGATGTTACCTTACCCGATGGCGAAACTATTACCGCTCATTGTCCGAATACCGGCGCAATGACCGGGTGTGCTGAGCCGGGCTTCACCGTCTGGCTAAGCCAGTCGGATAATCCGAAGCGCAAGCTACCGTATACGTGGGAGCTGGCACAGGATTTCAATCAAAACTTCATCGGCATAAATACGCACAATGCCAATAAGCTGGTAGCGGAAGCACTAAATAACAAGTCCCTGGATGCATTTAATCAGGTTGAAGAGGTAAAAAGAGAGGTAACGCCGCCCGGCGCATCGTCCCGTTTCGACTTCGCATTTCAGCGTTCTGGTAAAACAGAGTACATGGAAGTGAAGTCTGTCACATTAAATGAAGACGGAGCCGGTTACTTTCCTGATGCAGTGACGACGCGGGGCAAGCGTCACTGTCTGGAGCTGGCCACACTGGCTGAACGGGGCATTCCCACTACACTGGCTTTCTGTGTACAACACACCGGCATAAAAAGTGTCAGTATTGCATCCCACATTGATCCACAGTACGCAGAAGCCGTAAATGAAGCGCACCGAAAAGGTGTAAAGATTGTGGCGTTCGGGTGCCTGATAAATCAACAAAAAGTGGAGATAAATCAATCACTCCCTGTGATAGTTTGAAAAATAGGTTGATTTTTTCTGTCACGACGCCATATTTGCGCCTTAATTTTAGCTTTCGTATGTCTGTCAGGACATCAATTTCGTGGTGTAGCGTTCTGTGCCGATACACCAAGGCAAAGCTTACTTTGGCATCATACATTGCCCCTTATCGCTTATTTTGCTATAGATAATCGGTTATCCGGGACATTTTGGATGTCGTAGTGTAGGAGATGTGGCACATGCCAACAGGAAAAGAACAGAAATCGTTAGGACTTTTAGCATTAGCCGGGCTGCAGCCGTACCAGCCTAAGCCTGATGAAGAATACATGAATGAGCCGCAAACGGAACATTTTCGTTTGCTGTTGAAAGCATGGCGTGACCAGCTTCGCCAGGAAGTTGACAGAACTGTTACGCACATGAAAGATGAAGCGGCTAATTTTCCTGACCCGGTAGACCGGGCAGCGCAGGAAGAAGAGTTCAGCCTTGAATTACGCACACGTGACCGTGAACGTAAGCTGATCAAAAAGATTGAAAAAACGCTGATGCGTATCGAAGAAGACGATTTCGGTTTCTGCGATCAGTGTGGCATCGAGATTGGTATTCGCCGCCTGGAAGCGCGTCCTACTGCTGATCTGTGTGTTGACTGTAAAACAATGGCAGAAATCAAAGAAAAACAGATGCAGGGATAATCTGCCGACTGTTTTTTCTGCACGTCATGGAACAGCAGCTGTGACTGTTCCGTGTTCGTGCGTTGCATTTTATAAAGTGCATATCAGTAATTTATGACTGCGTTACCCTCTTCGGTTTATACAGGCCGATTCGCCCCCTCCCCTTCTGGTCCAATGCACTTTGGCTCGCTGCTGGCCGCGCTGGCAAGTTTTCTTGATGCCCGATCCAATAATGGTGTGTGGCGTGTTCGTATTGAAGATGTTGATATCCCACGAAGCGTACCTGATGCCGACAAGTGGATCCTCGATTCTTTGCACGCACATGGCCTCAAATGGGATGGTGAGGTCATTTATCAGTCTGCCCGGGCTGAGGCTTATCAGGTAATCATTAACGATTTGTTCGCTACGCATCGGGCTTATTTGTGTACCTGCACCCGAAAAATGATTCGTGATAACGGGGGTGTTTACCCGGGAACCTGTCGTAGCGCCAATTATCGCTTAGACGACGCTGAGCGACCCGCGGCGTCTGTTCGACTGAAAATGGACAATCCGGTAACCGAATTCAATGACAGAGTATTAGGTCGTCAAACTATACCAGCCGGCCATGCCACTGAAGATTTCATCCTTCAGCGCAAAGACGGGCTGTTTGCCTACAATCTGGCAGTAGTGGCAGATGATATTTTCCAACATGTTACCCATGTTGTCCGAGGCAGTGATTTACTTGAAACAACTGCTGCACACTTAAGTCTCTACGCCTTACTTGAAAAGCCTGCCCCCTGTTATGCGCATATTCCGATCGCTGCTACCGAGCCGGGTTACAAGCTTAGTAAACAAAACAAGGCCACCGGACTGGATAGCAGTCGTGCAAGTGAAAACCTGATACAGGCTTTAAAATTTTTGAATATGCCGGTGCCACCTGCCCTGCTCTCTCATAATTGTGATAAAATAATACGCTGGGCAATAGACCACTGGGATTGCGATTTACTTCCTAAAACCCGTGAAGTGATTGTCGATAAAAGCGAATCCACTTATTATAGCCAGAGTTAGCAGTTCGGAGAGTTCATTATTATTACGCGTGTGTTTGATTCCGTAAAACGGGTATTTAAAAAGTCAGACGATACTGAGTCATCCGTGAAAGGGTATGTCATCCCTCGTGGGGAACATGGTATTTCGCGGGAAGATATCTCCGATAATGCCTTAAAAGTATTGTACCGTTTAAACAATGCAGGGTTTGAATCCTATCTGGTTGGTGGTTGCGTCCGCGATTTAATGCTGGGTATTATTCCCAAAGACTTTGATGTGGTAACCAATGCAACCCCTGAGCAAATCAAAGGGTTATTCAAGAACTGCCGGCTGATAGGCCGCCGTTTCCGCCTCGCTCATATCGTTTTTGGCCGCGACATTATTGAAGTGGCAACCTTCCGCGGTCATCACAGTGACACCGACAATCAGAAGCTGGGTAAAGCCAGTGAGCACGGGCAACTGCTCAGAGACAATGTATTTGGCAGCATCGAGGAAGATGCTGAGCGTCGGGATTTCACATTTAATGCGATGTATTACAATGTGGCTGATTTCACAGTAACCGACTTTGCCAATGGTCGCGAGGCAATACAAAAAGGTGAAGTCGCTTTGATCGGTGACCCGGAAGTCCGCTTTCGCGAAGACCCGGTACGGATGCTCAGAGCAGTGCGGTTTGCCGTAAAGCTCAATATGGTAATTGAGGCGCAGACAGCCGCACCGATTAAATCTCTGTCGGGCTTGTTAAATAACATTCCCCCTGCCCGCCTGTTTGAAGAAACACTGAAATTGTTTTTGTCTGGTCAGGGTAAAGACACCTTTTTGAAATTAAGAGAGTATGGCCTCCTAGATGCCTTATTTCCTCAGTTAACACCATTAATTAAAGATGACAGCAGCAAAGAACTTGAGTTTATTTTGCGGGTGCTGGCAAACACTGACGATCGCATCAATAACAATCAACGGGTAACGCCGGCTTTCCTTTACGCCGCGCTGTTATGGTACCCACTTGAAGAACATGCCCAGAAAGTGCAGACCGAGGCCGGACTAAACAACCATGATGCGTTTAATATTGCTGCAGGTGATGTGATTCACCGCCAGACACAACGCATTATGATACCCAAGCGGTTTTCAACGGTTATTCGTGATATCTGGATTCTGCAGCAGCGTCTGCCCCGCCGCTTCGGCCGTCGCGCTTTTCAGATGCTGTCCCATCCGAAATTCCGGGCTGGCTATGATTTTCTGCTAGTACGTGGTCAGGTTGAAGGCGGGGATTTACTTGAACTGGCCGACTGGTGGACGGAGTTTCAGTCCGCTGACAACGGACAGCAAAAACGTATGCTGTCGGCGTTACGTAAAAAAGAAGGTGGCAAAGGCAAACCTCGCCGTCGTAGAGCGCCTAAAGCAAAAGGCAGCAACGATGCATAAAGAGCATTGCTACATAGGCCTTGGCAGTAACCAGGGTGACTCTGATGCGCTGCTTAATTCGGCCATCGAGGCTATCAATGAACTCGATGAGACGCGGGTATTAAAGCCCTCCTCGTTTTACGCAAGCAGCCCCATGGGGCCCCAGGATCAGCCAGATTTTGTCAACGCTGTCGTTCTTGTAGAAACATCGCTGGCACCTTTGACTTTATTGCACGCCTTACAGGACATAGAGAATCAGCACGGGCGTGTTCGTCAGGGTGAACGCTGGGGGCCCCGTACTCTGGATTTGGATATTCTGATATTCGGCAATCAGGAATTACAAAGTGAAGAGCTGACTATTCCGCATTACGGCATGGGCGACAGAGAGTTTGTTCTTGTTCCCCTTTTTGAAATTGCCCCCGGTATGGTTATGCCAGACGGCCAGCCTTTGGCAGCCTGGGTCTCCAGATGTAATCTGGATGGACTACGCCGCCTCAGGACTTCCATTCAGCAATAAAATCCGTATAGTTCGCCTTTCTACTTTCGCAACTGTCAGTTCTCTTTATGAAAAAAGTTACTGTCTCCGGACTGCTCAAAAAGAAGCACGCCGGTGAGAAAATTACTGCACTTACCGCTTATGATGCGAGCTTTGCCAAGCTGTTTGATGATGAACAGATTGATGCGCTTCTTATCGGTGATTCATTGGGAATGGTGTTGCTTGGGCAGGATGACACACTTAATGTTACTGTCGATGACATCGCCTATCATACACAGGCAGTCAGGCGCGGAGTACAACGAGCGTTTGTACTGGCAGACATGCCCTTTATGTCTTACGCCACCCCGGAAAGAGCCTACGATAACGCTGCTTCACTTATGGCAGCAGGCGCCAGTATGGTCAAGCTTGAAGGGGGTGCATGGCTTTGTGATACGATTCGTGGCCTTGTTCAGCGTAGCGTTCCGGTGTGCGGGCACATCGGCCTTACGCCTCAGTCTGTTCATGTGTTTGGTGGCTTCAAGGTACAGGGGCGCCAAAGTGAGCAGGCACAGCAAATTATTGATGACGCGCTGGCACTTGAAAAAGCAGGCATTCAACTACTGGTGTTAGAATGCGTGCCCACATCACTGGCTAAAACCATTACTGACAAATTATCCATACCGGTCATCGGCATTGGCGCTGGTAAGCACACTGACGGGCAAATACTGGTAATGCACGATATGCTGGGGGTCAGTGCCAATTACATGCCTAAATTTTCTAAAAATTATCTGGCGGAAACCGGTGATTTGCGCAAAGCAGTCAATAGCTACATTGATGAAGTGCATAGCGGTGCGTTTCCTTCTGACGACCACAGTTTCGAGTAAATCATGCAAACGGTTGAATCTATAAAAGCATTGCGGACGCTTCGTCGCCAATGGCGGGATCAGGGTAAGCGAGTTGGTTTTGTACCAACCATGGGCAATCTGCACGAAGGCCATCTTGAACTGGTAAAAAAAACGGTAGAAACCTGTGATGTAGTCATTGCCTCAATTTTTGTAAACCCTCTGCAGTTCGGCCAGAATGAAGACCTGGCGACTTACCCGCGTACGCTTGAGGAAGATAAAAAGAAGCTTTCTGCACAGGGTGCTGACCTGCTGTTTTTGCCTACCGTCGAAGAGATGTATCCTCGCGGTCTTGAGCAGCAAACTTTTGTCGAAGTACCGGGTATCTCTTCGATTATTTGCGGTGCCAGCCGCCCGGGGCACTTTCGCGGTGTCGCAACGGTGGTATGCAAACTATTTAATATGGTACAGCCAGATTCTGCATTTTTTGGCGAGAAAGATTATCAGCAGTTGCAGGTTATTCGGCTTATGGCACAAGACCTGTCGATGGATATCGATATTCAGGGTGTGCCGACACAACGAGCGACCGACGGCCTAGCATTAAGTTCGCGAAACGGCTACCTGAATGACGAGCAGCGCAAGTTGGCGCCATTGCTGTATAAGACGATGCAGGACGTTGCAGAAAGCATTCGTCAGGGTGACAAGAATCTGATGCAGTTATCCAAGTCTGCCGTTGAAAAGCTTTCTCAGTGCGGGTTTAAACCTGATTATGTTGAGATACGAAACGGTGAGACGCTACAGGCCGCAGCCAGCGATGATAACCACCTGGTTATCCTGGCAGCTGCTTATCTTGGCACCACGCGCCTGATTGATAACCTGGAAGTTCTTCGCTAACTAGCGATTACACACTGGCTGACGTGTGGGAAACCTGGTCAGCCAGCTTAATAAGCTCTTTCCAGATCCTCATACCTTTCGCAAGTTCGACCTGTTCTGCCAGAATATTCTGTAAATCAGTTTTTGTGGTCAGCGGGTTTGCAAGCACTACCCTGAATACGGTAATAGCCTGCGAATTTGTGTTAGGGCACTCCAAACGTGTCCGCGACACAAACGACTTCCCGGCTTCACGCTGTGCTTTTTGTACACCCACCACCAGGCGATCGACTTTTTGATTCAGGCGCACTTTATCCGCATCACCGGCAACGCTGAGTGCTTTTTGCACCTGCGGCGGACAAACCCGGTAAGTGAGTAGTGACAAAGTGGGAGTCGTTGTCAGCGCGAAGTCTTCATGTGCATCAATCATCGATGCGAAGGACTGCGCCTTTTCAATATTCTGATCAATAATGAGCTCATAGCCACGGCGCCCCAGTATATGAAGCGTTGAGTAAACCATCATCGCCATGCCATTTCTCGAGCCTTCCAGCGTGGTAGCACCCAAATCTTTTGACCCTTCCCGCAAGATGTATTGTGCATGGTGGCGAACAGCATTGGCATCTTCAGGATCTTTGAAAATAGCCATCCCTGCGCCCATAGGGACATACATTTGCTTATGCGCGTCAATGGTCACCGAGTCCGCTTTGGCGATACCGTTTAACTTAGACCGGTTATTCGATGAAAATAAGGTCGCACCGCCCCAGGCAGCGTCCACATGGAACCAGCAGCCTAATTCTTTGGCCACATCCGCAAGCTCATCGAGAGGATCAACATGACCGGTTTCAGTGGTACCTCCAATACCTACAATCGCCAACACTTTATTACCGGCTTCCTGATAACGCCGGCCTTCACGCAAAGCATCTTCAGGGTTTAGCGTTTGTGCAGGACACGGCAGGCTTAGCAGCTGTTCTCTGCCAAGACCTAATGCATCAACCGCCTTTGACAGTGAATAGTGGCCGCGTTTGGAGCAGATAACGCCAAGGTTACCGATATCATAATGTCGGTATGCAGCAGCTAATCCCGCCCGGGCGACACCGGAAAAGCCTGGCTGTGGCCCCAATAGCTTGTTACGTGCGACCCACAGTGCTGTGATGTTAGCAATAGTACCGCCTGAACAAAATGCGCCTAATGCATGACGAGCGCTGTGCAGATATTCTTCGTAAAACGGCTCATCACGGTCATAAATCAGGTTGTGCATCATACCAAGCACCTGACGCTCCAGGGGCGTAAAGGCTTTTGATGTCTCAATTTTAACCAGATTCTGGTTCAGGCCGACCAGAAGTTTAGAAAGCGGAAGATGAAAATAAGGTAGTGCAGAGGTCATATGACCAATGAAAGTAGGCGAGTATGTATTTACCGAGTGTGCCACCAGCTTCTCAAGCAACGATTCTGCATGAGACGAAACAAATTCAGGCGACTCAGGTACAGCAGGCAGAGAAAAGTCCTGCTCGATTTCTTCCAGCGAGGTTTTCTTTGTCACCACATGCTGAGACAGAAAGTCCATGATGTTATCGGACAAGTGCTGCTCAATCTGTGCTAATTTTGAGTCTTTGTGTTCAGGTTTGGTAAAGACCCGAAACAAGTGCTTAAGACTAACCTGTGCTTCACCCACCACTCAACACACCTCTGTTTATCCGAAACCGGACCTGACGGTCAGCTGCATTGTCGGTGCAACTGGCTAACCGCCTTACGCTATTTGTTCTTAATGCTGAAAGTTTAATTATGACTTTCAAAGGAGCCGAACTTTACCCCATATTAGCATTCACGCCAAGCCGTCGCGAAGTGTTCAGCCTTTTATTCTCTTTATTCGTACAATAAGTTATCTTTATTACATAACCGTATTTTCTTGTTACCCACATTGAGAATTGGTTTTATTGTTGGCTTTGCTATAGTGAGTAGATGATAAGAAAGGAAAACGGTCATGCCGATACGCGAAATTACAGATCCTTTTCGGCTCGAAGATATTGTCCCTTATTTTCAACCGATTGTCGATTTGCAGCACGACAGAGTCTGGCGTTATGAATGCCTTGCCCGGTTAGTTACTCCCAGTGAAAAAGTGTACCTGCCCAATGAGTTCCTGTACTTAATTGAGCGGCACAATCATGTTCAGCAGCTTACTGAAACCATGTTTCATCAAAGCGCCCGCTATTTTGCCGATAAGCATGTATGCTGGAATATCAACGTCGACTTATCAGATTTGAAAAACCCATCTCTGCTTAACCTGCTTAAAACGCACTTAAGTGACCCTGCAGCTGCCACTAAAGTCAGTATAGAGGTTAGTGCAAAGACCGCGATGCAGAACATTCCCCTCCTTGCCGAGGTCGTCGGGCGGGTTCAGGAGCTGGGCGTAGGCGTATTTGTAGATAACGTCGGGCGAGTGCCGGGAAACATCAAGAGCTTGCTTGCCATGCCGCTGCGTGGCATCAAACTGGACGGCGGACTTATCAGGCAATACGATACTAACCCGGCGGTGCAGGAATATGTCGATTATGTCTGCGAGCAGGCTGCTGCCCACAAAGTCAGTGTAATTGCAGAGCATGTAGAAGATACAACCACACTGGAAATTGTCGAGCGTCTACCCATTCACTATGCTCAGGGCTTTGTGTTCAGTACACCAAAACCGTCTCTGGATAATATTTAGCTTGCTTCTTCAGACTGGCAGCTAAGCTGCCAGCAAATCTGGCCACTGGCTCGGTACTTACGCTCAAAGGGCGTAAAGTCTTCGCCTTCAGGCACTTGTTGCAAATCTCCTTTAACGCCATAGTGCGCAGCAGCCTGGGCAAATTCAAGCAAATAAATCAGCCAGTTACTTCTGACTTCCACATTTCCTGTCAGCGCCATTAAGTCAGCAAAAGCGGCACTGCCATGCCATCGTTTTTGTACCTGGGAGCTTTTGGGGTAAGGATTTGGATAAAACAGGCAATGGTGGGTAACCCTTATGCTCTGTTGATTCAGCAAACGCCAGAAGTCGATAACATCAGCACGCTGTACGCGATAGTTAGCGGCTTGCTGCTGATAATGCATATGCTTGGCTACCCGCGCCTCTGATTTATCCAGCCCAATCACTTTTGCCTCTGGATTGGCCAGAGCCAGTCTTGCTGTGCTTTCACCCACGCCACAGCAGGAGTCGAGGATGAGTGGCCCCTGCCAGCCATCCAGCCACGTCATCACCTCATCAAACGCCTGCTGCGTATGCGCGCTGACAGGGCGCTTGCTTTGACTATGCTGATAACGTTTAACCAGCTCGTCCAGCTTTTCATGTGGTCCGGTCTGCGCGGAATCAACGCTGCGTGAGTTTCCGGTAATTTTGGTCATCAGCTTCGAATACCCTTGCCGGTTTTAAGCAGATAATACGCTACGCCGAAAAGTAAAATATTAAAGCCCACTAACAGTGACAGCGAGGTGGTTATTCCGACATCTGACACCCCTAAAAAGCCATACCGAAACCCGTTGACCATATAAACCACCGGATTGGCTTTACTAACAATCTGCCAGAATTCAGGTAACAGCGATAGTGAGTAAAACACGCCGCCCAGATAGGTCAGCGGTGTCAGTACAAATGTCGGCACCACGCTGATATCGTCGAAGCTCTTGGCAAAGACCGCATTGATTAAGCCTGCTGTTGAAAACAATACAGAAGTAAGTAAGACAACCGTCACAATAACCAACGGATTGTGAATTTGCACGTCGACAAAAAACAGTGACACCAGCGTTACAATAATACCTATCAGCATTGAGCGGGCGACACCGCCTCCCACGTAGCCGGCAATAATGACGGACGTAGGCACCGGTGCCACAAGCAGCTCCTCAACATTACGTTGAAATTTGGCGCTGAAAAACGACGAGCTCACATTAGAATAGGAATTGGTAATCACCGACATCATGATCAAACCCGGAACGATAAATTCCATGTAGGTAAACCCATCCATACGCCCAATCCGGTCGCCAATCAGGTTACCAAAGATGACAAAGTACAGACTCATGGTAATTGCCGGGGGCACCAGGGTCTGTACCCAGATGCGCAGAAAGCGGGTACATTCTTTTATCCAGATTGTATTAAGCGCTACCCAGTTATTTTGTTTATGCACGTGCTTCCCCCTGCTGCTGTCTGCCCGATTCCACCAGCCTGACGAAAAGCTCTTCCAGTCGGTTGGCTTTGTTTCTCATACTGAGCACCTGAAACCCTTGCTCTGATAATTGTGAGAATACCGGATTAAGACCCTCTTGCTTCTCAACATCTACTTCAAGTGTGTGGTCATCCACTACCCGGAATGCAAAGCCTTTCAGTGAAGGCTGCTGGTCAGACTCGGCCAGATCCAGAATGAACGTTTCTGTACTCAACGTAGATAAAAGTGCACGCATCGTGGTGTTTTCAACGATGACCCCTTTATCAATAATCGCAATATTGCGGCACAGACTCTCAGCCTCTTCCAGATAGTGAGTGGTCAGAATGATGGTGATTCCCTGCTCATTGATTTGTTTTAAAAATGTCCACATGGAGCGGCGGATTTCAATATCCACACCCGCGGTTGGCTCATCCAGAATCAATAGCTTAGGCTCGTGCATCAGTGCACGGGCAATCATCAGGCGTCGCTTCATACCACCTGACAGTTCGCGAGCGCGTGCGTTACGTTTCTCCCACAAGTCCAGCTGCGTCAGGTATTTCTGTGCACGTTCTTTGGCTGTACTGCGCGGTACACCGTAATAGCCGGCCTGATTAAGTACTATCTGCAGAACCGTTTCAAACTGATTAAAGTTAAACTCCTGAGGCACCAGCCCGATACAGGCTTTTGCTGCCTCTTTTTGGGTGTGCAGGTCGTACCCGAATACGCTGACCTGGCCGTCACTGGGATTGACCAGGGAACTGATAATTCCTATGGTTGTCGACTTCCCGGCCCCGTTGGGGCCCAGTAACGCGAAAAAGTCACCGTCGCGAACGGTCAGGTCCAGACCTTTGAGCGCTTTTACGCCGCCTTTATAGGTCTTTTTCAAACCGGATATATCTAATGCATTCATATTACAGCCTGTTGAAAGGGTGTTACTTCGGCTCGATGTCTAACATCTGCCTGCAAGAACAGGTTTTTGCGTGACACTAATATACAGAATCGTAAACAGATGTGTTTGAAAAGCGTATTTTCAAGACAAAATTTATCACAAACGGATAAATTGCAGCTTTTCGCGGTAGAGCAATACGGAGAGTGGGGGTTATGGTGACGGGGTAAAACCCGGCGCTATCGTTAAGCACCGGGCATATCGCAAAAGTTATTGCGCTGCAGTCAGGGCGTCCTGCTCACCGCGCAGGGTCATTACGACCTTTCTGTCGAAGAACAACATCTCGCGGCTCAGTGTATCATTGTCACGGTCCATCTCGCCCATCGCCGAGGTAAGTAACTGCTTACTGTCAACCCCCTTTTCTATCAAATAGGCCTTAACGCTATTTGCCCGCTGATTAGACAACGCCAGGTTGAACGTCTCATCGCCGCGGCGATCTGCATAACCGGTCAACTCCAGAAATAAGTCAGGGTGCTCCTCGAGGACCTTTGCAATTCGGTTCAGTTGCGCCTTGTAAGCGACTTCCAATTCATCAGAGCCTGTCTTGAACTGGATTGCACTTTGGATATTCTGCCAGACTCGCTGTTTATTTTGCATTTTCTCGATACTGGCGTCTGCACTGAGTAAAGCCTGCTCGGAGAACGTTAAGTCCAACTGGGTTTTGGCCAATGTTTGCTGCGTGTCTTCAAGCGCGTCGGTCTTAACAATGTTATCTCCCATTACCGCTCCGAACATGCCTGCAGCCGCTGCCCCAATTGGCCCGCCAATGATAGCCCCGACAAGCACGCCAGTACCCAGCCCGATACCAACAGCTTTATCCTGTCGCGCTTTAAGTGTTTCCTGAGTGTGGTTTTCTGTTGAGGCGTGGGCGGTGCCGCTTAGTGCTAAAATCAATAAAACCGAATGTGCGATACGTGTTCTCATTGTCTTTTCCTTCTTAGGTGTGTTCGACAGACACAAGTAAACCAACGCACTCAGGCAAACTTCGGAATCAAAAATGGCTAACCAGTGAAAAAGTATGATGAAAAGCGTCACCCGAAGCACAATTGTTTGGGCTAGCGTCGATAATTAGTGCAAATGTGTCACAATTGTGGCCGTCATATGGTTTTTTTGCCGTAGTTGCAATGCACCTGAATTTGTTGTGTATAGTAGCCTCCGGTTTGTAAGAATTTATTGAATTGGAAAGTGTTATGCCACGCACTATTGCTTTGGTAGAAGACGATGCAGTTATCCGCGATAATTATAAATTAGCTTTGGAAGCCCAGGGTTACCAGGTCAATGCGTACCGGGATCGCCCTTGCGCATCGCAGGCATTTAACGAGAAGCTGCCCGATTTGGCAATTATCGACATTGGCCTCAATGATGAAACAGAAGGTGGTTTCATGCTGTGCCAACAGCTTCGGCAGCTTTCAGGCTCACTACCCATCATCTTTTTTACCGCCCGGGATAATGATGTCGATACAATCAGTGGGTTGCGTATGGGCGCGGATGATTACCTGACCAAAGATATCAGTATGGCGCATTTACTGGCGCGGATAGCAGCGCTATTTCGCCGTACTGATTTACTGTCCACACCCAAGGTTCAGTCTGATCAGTATCGCCTGGGTCACTTGCTTGTAGATGCCAGTCGAATGACAGTCACGTGGAAGCAGCAACCAGTAGCCCTGACGGTGACAGAATTCTGGATGCTGCACGCTTTGATTCGACACCCCGGCCATGTAAAAAGCCGTCAACAGCTGATGGACGAGTCCCGAATGGTCGTGGACGACACAACGATTACTTCACACATAAAACGCATCAGAAAAAAATTCATGCAGATAGACGATACCTTTGACCATATCGATACGGTCTACGGTATGGGATATCGGTGGCAGGAATAGTGAAGGGCTGTGCGTATTCGCTTCTCCATTCGATTACAGTTACTGATTGTTTCGCTGCTGCTGTTAGCTATCCCCTGGCTGGGATATAAATATGTGTGGGAGCTGGAACAGTATCTTCGTGCCGGACAGGAGCAAACGCTGCTGGGGACGGCACGGGCTGTGGCTACCGCACTGCATGAGCGACCAGCGCTTTTTGACAGTCAGTCTGCCTATCTGAAAAACGTCAGGCCGGGTACCGACCTTTACGCACCGCCGATTGCCGGCCCTGTCCGCCTGGATGGTGCGCTGGGCGACTGGCAAAGTGTGGCGCATCTCGCCCGCCAATATGGTGAATCACAAATTGTCACCCGCTTTGGTCAGGCGCCACCGTTTGTACCCGTGTCTATGGCGTTCTCTCATATGGTGGCCAGACATGGAAATTACCTTTACGCCCAGTTTGATGTTACCGATGATGCGGTTATCTGGCGCGGAGAAAACAGCCTCTCAGTTGACCGGAGTGATCACTTACTTATCGGATTAACCAATGAGAGCGGGGAACTACAGCGATATATTATTGCCCCCTACAAATCAGGTTGGGTCAATGCTTACCATCTGCCGGACGATGCCGAGAGTTACCGGGCGCAAAGTTCCGCACTTCGAATTCAGGGCAACTGGCAACAAACAGAGAACGGCTATAGCATTGAACTGCGCTTTCCCTTGTCGATGACATCCGGATCTCTGGCCTTTGCACTGGTAGATGTGGATGACCCGAAATTGCGCACTAAAAAGTACGCCATAGGCACTGCCAACCCAAACGAAGTGAGCGCTCTGGGGACGGTTGTCACGCCCTCTCCCGAAATCGAACGCATTCTGGCTGGACTGGAGTATGCCGATTCGCGGGTGTGGGTCGTTGATAAGCATAAGCGGGTTTTAGCCCGCGCGGGTAATATTCAGTCGTCCAGCGGACTTAATGTGCCAGGCACCACTAAAGACGATTCATGGTGGCGATACGTTGAACAGCAGTGGCTGGTGCCACTTTATTACCGCATACTCACCCGCCCGCCTGCAGACTTCGTCGACGAGCTTGAAAATGCGTATGCGCTTGCTGGCCAGGATATCAATGGTGCGTTAGCTGGCGAATCTGAAACTCTCTGGCGTCTTACCCCTGACAACAAAGCGGTAATATTATCGGCCGCCTACCCTATTTTTATCAATAAGCAGGTCATGGGCGCCGTGGTGGTAGAGCAAACTACTAACGGGATACGAACGCTGCGAAATCAGGCACTCGAAGAGCTGTTTAACGTCATACTGGCAGTAATGCTTTTAGGTATCACGGCCCTGGCTTTATTTGCTAATCGCCTATCCGGCAGGGTTAGAAAGCTGCGCGATGATACTGAGTCGGTGATTGATGACAACGGTAAAATCGTCGGGCAACTTCCCGCGGCGCGACGCTTCGATGAAATAGGCGATCTTCATCATGCGTTTGCCGATGTACTGGGTCGCCTCCAGCAATATAATTCTTATCTTGAGAATATGGCCTCACGATTATCTCACGAGCTGCGCACACCGGTTGCGGTAGTGCGATCTTCGCTGGATATGCTCGAGCACGCATCGGATAAAGATCAGCAGCAAGTATTTACTGCAAGGGCGCAGTCAGGGTTGGCGCGGCTGAGCAATATACTGAATAGTATGAGTGAAGCAACCCGGCTGGAGCATGCCATCGCTCAGGATTCCAAAGAAGACTATCCGATAATTGAAGTAATTAAAGGATGTGTGGAAAGTTACCGGCATACCTACCCCGAACGCAGGCTTTCACTAACGCTTCCGCAGTCCGAAATGGTTGCAAACGGGTCGCCTGAGCTGTTTGCTCAGATGCTGGATAAAGTTATCACGAATGCTGTTGAGTTTAGTGCCCCCGACAGCACTATTGAAGTCAATGCCCATAAACAGGCAAAACAACTGGTGCTGACGGTAACTAATCAGGGCCCTGTACTGCCGCCTGACATGAAAAATCAGTTACTGCATTCTATGGTTTCAGTTCGGCAGGCTGCCACAACCACTGATGACGCGACACCGCACCTTGGTCTGGGCCTCTATATTGCCTCAATAATCTGTCAGTACCATAAAGGCAGTATAGATATTGCAGATAGCCCTGATAAAGACGGTGTTACCGTCACCGTATCCATCCCGGTCAGGATGGCTTGATATCCTCATCATCGTCGCTGCTGGCATGCTTCATCATCATACGCTGACGGCGTTTAGCCATCATATTGGCAAAACGGCGCATGCTGACTGTTGTGTCTTTCTCATCCACAATATCGATTCCCAGCAGGTTTTCGAGTAAGTCTTCCAATGTGACTATGCCTTCAAGGCCACCGTATTCATCAACCACCAGCAGTATATGAACCCGCTTTTGCAGAAACTGATCGAAAATACTGGGCAGCGGCATCGTGTTGAGCACCGTCACCATCGATATCGCATAGTTTTTCAGTGGCTTATCAACCTCGCCTTTAGCCTGTGCGACCAGCAGGTCTGAACGCATCACAAATCCGGCGATATTCTCAGAATCATCTTCTTCAAAAATCGGGATTCTGGAGTATTCTATTTTTGCATGCTGATTGAAAAACGCTTCTACGGTAAGCTCCTCGCTAACTGAGAACATGGCTGTACGATGCGTCATAGCATCTTTTACTTTTAGCTCGTGCATGCTTAGCAGGCTTTGCATCAATGCTGCCTCTTGCTGAGCCAGCTGCCCCTCCTGCCCTGATAACTCTGCCATCGCCTGTAGCTCGTTACGACTAAGCCCCCGCAGCGGGCTGTCCTCTTTAAAACCTTTAGTCAGTTTTTCAGACATCACCACAAACGGATACATTGCAATCGTAAGGTATTTCAGGAAAAAGGCGGTGGCTGGTGCCAGCGCACGCCAGTAAGTTGCGCCCACCGTTTTAGGAATAATTTCAGAAAAGATAAGTATCAGCAGTGTTAATACGGCCGATATTACGCCAAGGTACGCTTCGCCAAAAACCACCGCCGCCTGAGCGCCTGCACCGGCAGCTCCCATAGTATGGGCGATAGTATTTAAGCTTAAAATGGCCGATAGCGGCTTGTTAATATTCTCTGTCAGACTGCGCAGTAAACTACCACTGGGGCGTTCTTCTTTCTCCAGCACTGAAATATACGCTGAAGACACACTGAGAATGACGGCTTCAGCAATACTGCAAAGGAACGAAAAGCCTAGTGCAATAAACACATAGACAATAAGTAGAAACATCCGTGGATTCCGAAATTTAAGTTACATCAACGCCCATTATGGGCAAGTCAGCGAAAGTTACAAGCAAAGCAGACTGATTGTTCCCACAGACAAAAACACCGCCTTACGACGGTGTTTTTTGTTTAGAGTGGCATCGGGCTTTGTCACGCATTGCGGTAGATACGCCCGAAATGCGCGAACAGCACAACTAAACATTAGCCAGTTGTTGCTTCACCCTTTTTAAAGCGTGAAATAACTGACCAAGCTTCCAGCATTACCAGAACACTGACGATCAATACCACAGCATCTAAAAAGACCAGAAGGTAATTTTCAGCCAGATAGTATTCCTTAAGTTTAATTATGCCGGCAAAGAACGCCATTACCAGCACGAAAAACATGGGAATCAAAGTGTATCTGGCAGGCCGGCCCAACTTGATTAGCATTACGGAGATCACCAGCAGCGTGAGACTTGCCAGAATCTGATTGGTTGAACCAAACAGCGGCCAGATAATCATACCGCCACTACCTGAGGAGCCACCCGCACCGAAGGCCAGCAATAAGCAAGTTCCTACGGCCAGAAGTGTTGCAACAGCACCGTTCTTAAGTGCATTAAGGCTGTATATTTCGCCCCATTCCTGAATGATGTAGCGCTGTAATCTTACACCTGAGTCCATCGTGGTACCGGCGAAAAGAACGACCATCGTGGCAAGAATTGTTGATGAGAAGTCCACCGGCAATCCCCACCCTGAGGCGATAAGGTTTGCACCACCATTAATAAACGCTGATACACTGCCTGCACCAAGGTGACTGTATACTTCGTGCCACTCCTCGGGCGAAGCTGCCAGAGCAACACCTGAAACGGCGACGATAGTAATAAGTGCCAGGCTGCCCTCACCTACCGCGCCAAGATAACCGACAAAGCGGGCATCAGTTTCTTTATTTAGCTGCTTTGAACTTGTGCCCGATGCCACTATACCGTG
The DNA here is from genome assembly GCF_006228385.1 of Salinimonas iocasae. Lineage (GTDB taxonomy): Bacteria > Pseudomonadota > Gammaproteobacteria > Enterobacterales > Alteromonadaceae > Alteromonas > Alteromonas iocasae. The sequence continues at coordinate 458,869 of NZ_CP039852.1, read as the reverse complement.
GAAACCAGACACAGCGCCGCACGCGATAGTAACGAACAGTAAGGGAATAATGCTGGGTGTACTTTCAGCTGTCTGCGAATTAAACGCAGGCGCGGTAATATCAGGCATAGCAAAGAATACGGCGCCGTATAGCAAAAGCAGGCCGACAATCAGCTGCATACCATTAATAAAGTCGCGGGGTTGAAGCAGCATCCATACAGGCAGCAAAGATGCGATAGCTGCATAGATAAACAGAATGATAATCCAGTTAGCTGTATCTGCCAGTCCGAACATGGTTTCAGGCAACTCTATAGGAATGTAACTGCCGGCGTACACTGAAGCATAAAGCACAATAATACCGACAACACACATTGGTATCAGGCTGAAGTTTCGCTTCAGTAACTGACCGATAATCAGCGCTACCGCGATGGCCGTCCATGCCGGGAATACCGCATTGGGCTGATCCACAAACGAGTTTGCGATAACCACGCCAAATACAGCATTTACCATTAACAGGACCAGGAAGATAACGATCATAAACAATGAGCGGGTACGCTTACCGATAACCGATTCTGACAGCGCCCCCATCGATTTACCTTTATGGCGGGCACTTGCCCACAAAGCACCCATATCATGGACACCGGCAAAAAGGATGGTGCCGAATACCACCCAAAGTACAGCAGGAACCCACCCCCAGTAGACGGCAATAGCAGGTCCTACGATGGGTGCTGCGCCCGCTACAGATGTAAAGTGATGCCCCCAAAGCACAACTTTGTTGGTAGGAACAAAGTCCTTACCGTCGTTTAGTTCATGGGCGGGTGTGACGTTATTGTCGTCGAGCCTGAATATTTTGGTCGCTATGAATTTCGAGTAGAAAAACCACCCGATAATCATGCCGACAATACCCAGTAAGACTATGGTAATTGATTGCATAGTGTAGTCCTGGTAGCGCAGAGATGCGTTATGTTGTCATTGTTTATATATCGTTATTATCAATCGACCCGCAGGCGATAAAAGGTAAAACGGTGTGCAGGCAAGCAAGCTGCTACAACGTTAGATTATACGTTGCAGTCAGGTAAAACTTCGCCACCTTTACGACTAAAGTCTAAGGTTCTTTTGTTAACCTTTTTACTATCTGAACAATAAATCTGCAATACGCAAATCAGACCAGCACTAAACAACGACCTCCTTCGACTCAGCCGGCTGACTAAAACGCTGAAACAACCAGCCTAAAAGAACCAGGGAACCACCCAGCCCCAGGAATGAAACAGCCCGCCATAAGCCGGTGAGGTGACTCATATCGATTAAGAAGACTTTGCAGACGACGAGCAGCAGCATGCCAAAACCTGTCTTTTTAAGCCCCGGTAATTTCAGCCGTTGCGCCGTAAACAGTATTGCCGTAGCAAGTAATAACCAAACTACAGAGTAAGTATATAGCTCTGACTGTGAAAACCCGCGATGCAGGTAAAGAGAGTCATGTTGAAAAGCCGAGCGAATAAGTGCGTTTATCCAAAGAATGACAGATACGCCGCCGGTCACCAGCTGCACTGATTTAAACAATGGGACATGCCGCCAAAGATAACCCAGAGTGCAGAGCGCCAGCCCCGGTAGCCCCCACAGAATCGTCAGCCAGATTGCTACATACTCAGTACTGAACAATTGATGCTCGAAAAATGGATTTTCACCCACTGACAACTCTACATGGAACATCAGCACACCGGTTACCAATAATGCTGAAAAGGCGCTCAGCACCCTGGGCGCAGCTGAAAGACTGCTTCGCCACCGGTAAACTACAGCCAGGAGGCTCCAGTTACATGCCAAAAGCGCTGCTGTTTTATAGTTGATGGTGCTTACATGGGTTTCCCCCGTCAGCCACCATACAGAAAGGCTCGTGGTCATCAGCGCCACTATATGCAGTATGACACCGGCAAACCAACGTCTAACAACCAGTTCTGACGCGTACCAGTAACTAAATATCAATGGCATCAGCACAAGGGCATAGGTGGTTAAGGGAGAATAGTTTGATGTGGCATCTGATGAAAATAATGACCAGCCCCAAAGCAGCACAGTGAGTCTGGTAATAAGCACAAGTGCGACAAGTTTATATATCCATACAGGCACTGACATTCCTTGTCTGGCTGACTGGAAGATCAATAAGCCCATTTGCCAGGCAAGAAAAACTGAGAGCAAACTGCCAGACAGCTGCATTATGGCTATGGCCAGTAGACTAGTGTGCAGCGCCAGCGTAACGTACATTTGAGTCAATGAATGCGAGCACCGCAGCAGTGTAACGGCAGCAGTAAGACCATATACACTGAGTACTACTGTCCGACCACCAATCACTTCACCCGTATCCGCCTGCGCATCTGTTACCGTCACTAGCAACAGCGTGAGCATCGGTGCGCTAAGGGTGTATAGCATATGAAAAGCGCCATTGTCCCTGTGGTGTCTGCTCATTACTACGCCAAAGATGCTCAGTACCAGCGCTGAACTTTGGGTGAACAGCGTCAAAGGTGAGAATAGCGTGAGCTCACTGAACGTAGTTAGAGATACAACAACTATTGCTATGCCCGTCATCAAAAGTGCAGCCGGCGATAAAAGCATAAACTGGCGGGCCCTGATGGTAATCAGCAATAAAAGCACGGTGGTCATTGCACCTAAAGTGAATATTTCTGCGGCGCTATTGCTTAACCACATAGCAGTAGCGATAAAAGAAGAGGATAAAACAGCAGCTGCCAATCCCTGTTTGGACGGATACCACTTCACAGGGCTTTTGCGCGCACGCATCGACCACCCTGACACAGGCACAAGGCCATACAGATAAAGTAATACGCCTGCGTTTAATAGTGCAGCGGTTACATGAACGCTTTCTGCCGAGAGCAGTGCGCCAAATGATAACGCTATATGTATTCCCAGTGAGCTTAACGCCAGTGCTGGCAGTGTAACTCGCTGACTGATATAGGTTGCTGATGCAGTCACGACACTAAGATAACCAACCAGGTGCAACAGTGAGCTGTTTTGCGAGGGTATAAGCATTGGCACCAGGTATGCGCCGATTATCCCCACCACTGCAAGCAGCAGTCCGTAGCGCAGAGTCAGCCACGTCGCTAAGAGTGACAGTATCGCCAATAAAAGAAATGCTGCGGAGGCGCTGATCAGGGAGAACGCATTAAACGCCACCATTATAATGGAATAACAGCAGATGATACCGCCACAGGCGATAGCCGCGGGAATGTAAGGTGTGTGAATATTAAATTTAAGCCGGTACCGGGTCAGATATTCTGCAACTGCCACTAAACTTATACCGAACATACCACCTAAGAACAGCCGTATTGCCGGTGACAGAATGCCCGCTTCTATTGCGTAGAGTGCAAGAAAGACACCGCCCAGCGCCAACGTCACGCCACCCAGCCATAGCAATCCATTATGTTGCAACTGACGAATTAATGAATCATATATTACTGATGTCGTTCGCTTACGCGCCGCCCGTCGCGCGGGAGCTGGCGCCCTGGCGACATCAAGTTGTCGCTCATACTGCGATGATGGGAGCGCATCCTGATTGGCAGCACTCTCAGGCGAAACATTCTCAAGGTGATATAGGCGTGCTTCAAGCTTTCTTACCCGACTAACCAGATTAAATAGCAAAGCAAAGACAACAAGCCCTGCGACAATCAGAAAACCTTCCATGAATTCTATTCCCTGATACATATACAAATCAGATTATCACCAATAGACCGACAGCTCTAGCATGGTATACCTGCGAGCATAGGCGGGCGGTTATTTTTTTAAAAGATAATCTGCTAACGCCTCATACGCGGGTAGCGAAGTGGGATCAATGTAATGGTTTTTAGCGTGCGGAAAAGAAGCAAAGCGTACGATAACCATTTGAGCCACAGGGTCGATATAGAGTGTCTGCCCGTGAACTCCTCTGGCCGCATACGCGTTATTTTTGTTATGCAATAACCACCACATGCTACGATAGCTACCGCCCGCTAACGTCAGATATCCTGCTTTCGCAAATGCCGCTTTATCACCTCCTTGCTCTATACTGGCTATGGTAGCTGCCGGAATAATTTGTTTATTCTTATATTTGCCATCATCAAGAAGCAACTGCCCCAACCGCCCCAGGTCTCTTAGCCCGGCACTTAAGCCACCACCCGCAAATGGTGTACCTAGCCTATCAACAGTCATGTACGCATCCTGCTCCGCATCAATGTGCTGCCAAATTTTATCGCTCAGTAGACTGGCCACATCTTTTCCTGTTTTTCTGGCTATGACCCATCCAAGAACGTCTGTATTGACCGTACGATAGCCAAACGCTTTGCCATGTATTCCCTGTTTTTTGACTCCTTTCAAATAAGCAAAATAACCAACCGGTTGTCCGTCAGAAGGTGAGGCGAAGGGATCTGTGGCCACAGAGTATTGCCATATATCAGCCCCCGGGTCACTGTAGTCTTCATTAAAGTCCACGGCGGTTGTCATATCCATCACCTGACGAATAGTGGCATCGCCAAACCCACTATCTGCAAGTTCCGGGATGATAGATTTAACCAGTTGCCTATCATCTAGAGTACCCTCTGCAATCAATATTTCGGCAAGTAAGCCAATAAGTGATTTTGTCATAGACATTGCGGCATGCTTTCCGTCACGACGCATACAGCCAAAATATTGCTCGTAAACAATCACGCCTTTGTGAAGTACTAGGATACCGTCGGTATAGTTACGCGCTAAAGATTGCCGCCATGTTAGCTGCTCTTTGCTATCACCGGCGTTGAAGGTAATCTTATCGATGTCAGGAGCTAAACGCGATTGCCATAATCCGGGCCCAACAATCCCCCGACTCACCTGTTTCGTAGGCATGAGTTCACGTATATGACAAACGCTCCACCGGAGTTTTGGAAAGCTGAAGAAATTACTCTGCGGCTGTGTGATTAAACGCTCAGGTTCAGGAGGAAAGCCCTGCATCCACTGTAATTTTTCCGGATTGGATGCCTTAGCATCTGGCAGTTGCTCTGCACATAATGGTGTAAAAGAACCAAATACCATTAAGCACAGCATTAAGTTTAGTGTTTTGCATGCATCTGGAGGTTGAAAGCGCATCGATGGCTGGCTCAGGAATGTTAAACCATCTGTATACTATAGACAGCCATCCAAATAAATTCCCGGCCTTGGATACGGTTAGCATTGTCAGCCGTCTAATAGGATAAGAGAAGACATTGGCCTGAGTACCGGCGTTAAGTATCGCTATCGCTAATAAAAGAAGCCTGTCGTACGTTTAAGCTGATAAGGTTCTACCCAGATTTTACGGAAACATCCATAAAGAGGCATGTCAGGCCTGAAAGAAGTTTCTATGACGAAGAAAGTATTCTTAAGAGTTCATACGGGAAGCGTATGTTACTTGCGCAGCAGTCTGATGCAAATTGCAGTAAAATTTCATCTGTTATCACTATCATTTCTAACCTCCTGAGTCGCTGAAAGCGTGACAAACTGCAGCAGTAGATAAAGTAACTAGAGGCAGTGTCTCCTTTAGTAATGATTTTTGGGGACGTGGTGGGACGGGAACGCATTAACTAACACAGTGCGGTGCCAGAGATGAAGCCATAGCAGATATATCTGACTATGTTGATTGGCCCCATAACTCGAAAAGTACGACGTAAACTTGCTAATCAGTATAACAAATTTACGTCCTTAATAAACTGTCCTTAAAAACGAGATAGCCCCTATTTCGGGCTCATATCGCGAGCAACCAATATCCCCACCACACTAGCTATCGGCAGCAAACCCCAGACAAAATGAGCTTCTATAGCGTAATCAGCTGTTACCGCTGGATAAATCATCAATCCGCCGGTTGCACTCAGACCCAGTATCACTAACCTTCCAAGGCTGCACATAAAAAGCGTTTTCTTTGCAGTCATCAAGTGTGCTTAATGTTTTTTATGAGCCACATCATAGAGCCATCCGACCAAACGACGACCTAGATCAACCAAATCAATAGCGGTACCAAAAGAATGGCCCGCATAGCCACACCCTACCAAAATGCTACCAGCTCCAGCGACCCCCGCCTCACCTACAAAGCCGCCCATAGCAACTGCTTCTCCAATTGATATAGAACGGCCAGTAACTTCATGAACCTCTGAAATATTTAGTATGTCCATTTTAGCGTTTTCTCTAGAATAAATAACCGAACAAATAAAAGCACCGTAGAGATATTTAAGTACAAATATCTCTACGGTGGTTGAATGCTACTAGCATAGTCTGGTTAGCAGTACTGGTCTTAATATCTGAATTTACATGTTAGGTCATGCTCAACATCTAGCTTTATTGAGGCGGTTATCGAATATTTAAATCTGTGAGTGTTAGGCTGTTTACAAAAAATCACAATGCTATTTAGGACGGGTCAGTAAAAAGAAAAAAGTCCGCGGGCGCGACCTTTTTTCGAGTGACCAGATGTCAGCTAAGATTATTCAAAAATCTTCGATACGACCGACATGGATGTCGAAAGTGCAGAAAATGCAGGAGCAATTTTCTGTCAACACCAGCACCTACTGTACAATAACATGACTACGGGCTTCCTACCCTGCGCCCTTAAAGCCATCCCTTGCCAGTTGTTAACTAGGTTTGTGTAGCAGCTCGCGTTTCGGGTGAGTCCCATGTACTGTGCCAATAAGTTGTTCCAGACAAATTTGTCACGGAAATCTGTTCAGGTGGTCGGGTAAAACAAAAAAGGCCGCTTACGCGACCTTTTTTCAAGTGACCAGATGTCAGCTAAGATTATTCAAAAATCTTCGCTACAACACCAGCACCTACTGTACGACCACCTTCACGGATTGCGAAGCGCAGACCTTCGTCCATCGCGATTGGTGCAATCAGTTCTACTACGAACTTCAGGTTGTCACCAGGCATAACCATTTCAACGCCTTCTGGAAGCTCTACAGCACCCGTTACGTCAGTTGTACGGAAGTAGAACTGTGGACGGTAGCCTTTGAAGAATGGCGTGTGACGGCCACCTTCGTCTTTGCTCAGTACGTATACTTCTGCTTCGAACTTCGTGTGAGGAGTGATTGACCCTGGCTTCGCCAGAACCTGACCACGCTCAACTTCGTCACGCTTAGTACCACGCAGAAGAACACCAACGTTCTCACCGGCACGGCCTTCGTCCAGAAGCTTACGGAACATCTCTACACCGGTACAAGTCGTCTTCGTAGTATCTTTCATACCTACGATTTCGATTTCTTCACCAACTTTGATGATACCTTGCTCTACACGACCTGTTACTACTGTACCACGGCCTGAGATTGAGAATACGTCTTCGATTGGAAGAATGAACGGCTTATCGATTGCACGCTCTGGCTCTGGAATGTATGAATCCAGTGCTTCGCCCAGCTCGATAATTTTCTTTTCCCACTCTTCGTCGCCTTCCAGCGCTTTCAGTGCAGAACCTTTGATTACCGGCAGGTCATCACCTGGGAATTCGTATTCGTTAAGAAGTTCACGAACTTCCATTTCTACCAGCTCAAGCAGCTCTTCGTCATCTACCATGTCACATTTGTTCATGAACACGATGATGTGAGGAATACCTACCTGACGACCCAGAAGGATGTGCTCACGAGTTTGTGGCATAGGACCATCTGTCGCAGCTACTACAAGAATACCGCCGTCCATCTGTGCGGCACCAGTGATCATGTTCTTAACGTAGTCAGCGTGTCCAGGACAGTCTACGTGCGCGTAGTGGCGAGTAGGCGTGTCATATTCAACGTGTGAAGTAGAGATGGTGATACCACGTGCTTTTTCTTCTGGCGCGTTATCGATCATATCGAATGCGCTTGCTGAACCACCGTAGGTCTTTGCAAGAACTGTAGTGATCGCTGCAGTCAGAGTGGTTTTACCGTGGTCAACGTGGCCGATTGTACCCACGTTTACATGGGGTTTCGTACGTTCAAACTTTTCTTTTGCCATTTTCCTCGTTTCCTAAGTTAAAAGCCCGACCGTAAGACCGGACCGAACCTTCATTTAGATTTAATTTCTAGCGTCGATAATTGCTTGTGCAACATTGCTAGGCGCTTCAGAATAATTGAAGAACTCCATGGAGTATGACGCACGACCTTGCGTTTGTGAACGCAGATCGGTGGCATACCCAAACATTTCAGAAAGCGGCACTTTCGCGCGTACAATTTTTACGCCCGCAACACCTTCGTCCATTCCTTCGATCATGCCCCGGCGACGATTCAGGTCACCTACAACATCACCCATCCAGTCTTCCGGAGTTGTGACTTCAACTTTCATTGTGGGTTCAAGCAACACCGGATTTGCTTCTGCGGCGCCCTTTTTGAAACCCATAGAGCCGGCGATCTTAAACGCCATTTCAGAAGAGTCAACATCATGATACGAACCATCAAACAGTGTGACCTTTACATCAAGCACTGGATAACCGGCTACGACACCATTTTGCATCTGCTCCTGAATACCCTTATCTACCGCAGGAATGTATTCCTTCGGCACGACTCCGCCAACAATTTTATTGACGAATTCATAGCCGGAACCTTCTTCCTGAGGCTCGATTTTCAGCCAGACGTGGCCAAACTGACCGCGACCGCCGGACTGACGAACGAATTTACCTTCAACTTCCACTGCCTTGCGTAATGTTTCACGATACGCAACTTGCGGCTTACCAACGTTACATTCAACTTTAAATTCGCGCTTCATGCGATCGACAATGATGTCCAGGTGAAGTTCACCCATACCAGAGATTATTGTCTGCCCGGTCTCATCATCGGTTTTGACCTGGAATGAAGGATCTTCTGCCGCCAGTTTACCCAGCGCAATGCCCATTTTTTCCTGGTCTGCCTGCGATTTTGGCTCAACGGCGATGGAGATAACCGGATCAGGGAATTCCATACGCTCAAGCGTGATCACATTATTTGGATCACACAACGTATCTCCGGTAGTAACGTCCTTCAAACCAATCGCAGCAGCGATATCACCAGCGCGAACTTCTTTTAACTCTTCACGGTCTTTTGAGTGCATTTGCACGATCCGACCAAAACGCTCTCGCTTGCTCTTCACAGGGTTAAACACAGTATCACCTGTTTTAACTACACCGGAGTAACAGCGGAAGAACGTTAACGTACCAACAAACGGGTCTGTGGCAATTTTGAATGCCAGTGCTGAGAACGGCTCGTCATCATCAGCACGACGCTTTTCTTCTGTTTCGTGCTTATCATCCAGAATACCCGTGATAGGTTTTACTTCTGTCGGTGATGGCAGAAACTCTATAACCGCATCCAATACAGCCTGAACACCTTTATTTTTAAAGGCACTACCACAGGTTGCCAGTACAATCTCATTATTCAGTGTGCGGGTACGCAGACCCAAACGGATATCATCTTCTGATAACTCACCTTCTTCAAGGTACTTGTCCATCAGTTCTTCAGACGCTTCCGCCGCCGCTTCAACCATTTCATTTCGGTATTGCTCGGCTTTTTCCATCAACTCCGCCGGAATTTCTTCGTAAGTAAAGGTCATACCTTTATCTTCCTGATTCCAGTTAATTGATTTCATTTTTATCAGATCGATAACGCCTTTAAATTCATCTTCGGATCCGATATTGAGCTGTATAGGTACACAATTTGCGCCTAAACGCTTGCGAATCTGACCAATTACACGCTCAAAATCAGCGCCGGCACGGTCCATCTTATTGACGAAAACCATGCGCGGCACTTCATATTTATCAGCCTGTCTCCAGACTGTTTCTGATTGAGGCTCTACGCCTGAAGACCCGCAAAATACCACTACGGCACCATCAAGCACACGTAACGAACGCTCTACCTCAATGGTAAAGTCAACGTGTCCGGGAGTGTCAATAATGTTGATTCGGTGCTGTTCGTGCTGCTGGTTCATACCAGCCCAAAAACAGGTGGTCGCCGCAGAGGTTATGGTAATACCACGCTCCTGCTCCTGCTCCATCCAGTCCATGGTGGCTGCGCCATCATGAACTTCACCAATTTTATGTGAAAGGCCTGTATAAAACAGTACCCGCTCAGTAGTTGTGGTTTTACCCGCATCTACGTGAGCCACAATACCAATATTACGATAACGCTCAATTGGGGTCTTACGAGGCATACGTCTCTCTCAGTTAATCGCTAAAGGTTTAGCGAAATTACCAACGATAGTGAGCGAACGCTTTGTTCGCTTCGGCCATACGGTGTACGTCTTCACGCTTCTTAACCGCTGAACCTTTGTTGTCTGCTGCATCCAGCATTTCTGCTGCCAGGCGCTGTGCCATGGATTTCTCGCCACGTTTACGTGCCGCTTCTACCATCCAACGCATACCCAGTGCATTACGACGAACAGGACGAACTTCTACCGGAACCTGATAAGTTGAACCACCTACACGGCGTGATTTAACCTCTACAGTCGGGCGAATGTTATCCAGTGCATCTTCAAATACATCAAGGTGTGCCTTGCCGGTTTTCTCAGCAACAATATCAAGCGCACCGTAAACGATTCTTTCAGCGACAGATTTTTTGCCGTCGAGCATTACGACATTCATGAACTTAGCAAGCAGCTGTGAACCATATTTTGGTTCTGGTAGGATTTTACGTTGACCTACGACTCTTCTTCTTGGCATCTTCTTTTCTCCGTATGAATTCAGGGAATACCCAAAACTCGGTTACTACAGTTTGGCCTTACTAACGGAGAACCGTTATGACTTAGGCTTCTTCGCGCCGTACTTAGAACGGGCTTGTCTACGATCGTTAACACCAGCGCAATCAAGCGTACCGCGAACGGTGTGGTAACGAACACCTGGCAGATCTTTTACACGACCGCCACGAATTAGAACAACACTGTGCTCCTGTAGGTTGTGACCTTCACCACCGATGTATGAAGAAACTTCAAAACCGTTAGTTAAGCGTACACGACATACTTTACGCAGTGCAGAGTTTGGTTTCTTAGGCGTAGTAGTATATACACGTGTACATACACCACGTCTTTGTGGGCAAGCTTGCAATGCAGCTACGTTGCTTTTCTCAACGGGCTTTTTGCGAGGCTTACGCACTAACTGGTTAACTGTTGCCATTAACTAGCTCCTGATTAAAAAGTACAAAAACCCGAGATCGTTCCCGGGTCATTCTTTGCGGCTATTTTTCACGCCACTCCATCCTGTGCTCGTCAGAATATTGTCAGCTTTGAAATAAAAAATTCCGCGCCTGATTCCAGTTGTCTAAATGGACTAACCAAAAATCGGGTCGCGGAATTCTAATGATCAAAGCGTATACTGTCAAGCTGTACAAAGGTTAGCCATATAAATAAAGCTAGTTTTATCAGCTTGTGTATAGCAAAAGGGAGCTGTGCTCCCCTTTTAGTTACTCATCAGTAGATGATTCACCGCTTGTTTCTGCGTTCAGTGCTTCAGTTAACGCCTGTTCTGCTTCAGCAGCAGATACTGACATTTCTTCCAGCTGTTCCTGACGCTTCTGCATACGACGCTCATGATAAGCAAAACCAGTACCTGCAGGGATCAGACGACCAACAATTACGTTTTCTTTAAGACCACGTAAATCGTCTTCTTTACCCTGTACCGCAGCTTCAGTCAGAACGCGCGTTGTTTCCTGGAACGACGCCGCTGAAATGAACGACTCTGTAGACAGTGACGCTTTAGTTATACCCAGAAGCTGTGTTTCATACAGTGCCGGCATTTTGCCCTGACGCTCAAGTTCACGGTTAGCAATCTTAACGTTTGCTACCTCAACCTGTTCACCTTCAAGGAACTGGCTGTCGCCTGAAGCTGTAATAATACACTTACGCAGCATTTGTCGGATAACGACTTCAATGTGCTTATCGTTAATTTTTACACCCTGCAGTCGGTAAACTTCCTGAACTTCGTTCACGATGTAGTTCGATACAGCGCTGATACCACGTAGACGCAGGATATCATGCGGCGACTCAGGACCATCGGCGATAACTTCACCGCGTTCTACCTGTTCACCTTCAAACACGTTAAGTTGACGCCACTTCGGAATCATCTCTTCGTATTGGTCACCGGAATCTTTACGCGTGATAACCAGACGACGTTTACCTTTCGTCTCTTTACCAAAACCAACCATACCAGAATGTTCAGCAAGGATAGCAGGCTCTTTAGGCTTACGAGCTTCGAACAGGTCAGCAACTCGTGGCAGACCACCAGTGATATCCCGTGTTTTCGAACTTTCCTGAGGAATACGTGCCAGTACATCACCTGTCTGGGCAACCTTACCTTCAGACGCTTCAATGGTGGTAAAGCTTGGCAGACGAATTTCCTGCAGACCAATCTCGTCACTTTCAAGAATCAGCTTAGGCTCTTTTGCATTTACCTTCGCCAGATCTTTAACCACGATACGTGTAAGACCTGTCAGCTCATCCTGCTGCATTTCCGTGTTTGAGTCATCAATATCAGAGAAGCTGACTTTCGACGGACGCTCAACGATGATTGGGTGACTATGCGGGTCCCAGCTAGCAACGATATCGCCAGCATTAACCTCTGCACTTTCGTCCACAGACAATACCGCTCCGTAAGGCACTTTATAGCGCTCTTTCTCACGGCCGTGGGAGTCAGTAACAGTCAACTCGGTTGAACGTGATACAACAACAAGCTTTTCTTCAGTATTGCGAACTGTTTTAGCATTTTGCAGTTTAAGTGTACCGGCAGTCTTAACCTGTACGCTGTTTTCTGCTGATGCCCGCGATGCCGCACCACCAATGTGGAATGTACGCATCGTAAGCTGTGTACCTGGCTCACCGATAGACTGTGCGGCAATTACACCGACAGACTCACCTTTAGCAACCATGTGGCCACGCGCAAGGTCACGACCGTAACACTTAGCACATACACCAAAGTCATTATCACAGGTGATTACAGAGCGTACCTGAATCTGGTCCACAGAATTCTGTTCAAGCATATCTACCAATGCTTCATCCAGAAGCACATTACGCTCAACCAGCACTTCGTCTGTACCCGGCTTGTAAACATCTTCTGCTACAACACGACCCAGTACCCGTTCACGAAGTGGTTCTACAACATCACCACCTTCGATAAGCGGAGACATCTTAACGCCTTCGAATGTGCCACAGTCATCATTGGTAATAACCAAATCTTGCGCCACATCTACCAGACGACGTGTCAGATAACCTGAGTTAGCTGTTTTCAGTGCGGTATCGGCAAGACCTTTACGCGCACCGTGCGTCGAGATGAAGTACTGCAATACGTTCAGACCTTCACGGAAGTTAGCCGTGATGGGTGTTTCGATGATTGAACCGTCTGGTTTCGCCATCAGACCACGCATACCCGCCAACTGACGAATCTGAGCGGCACTACCACGAGCGCCCGAGTCGGCCATCATATAAACAGAGTTAAATGACTGTTGCTCTTCCTCTTCGCCTTCAGCGTTAACTACGATGTCAGACTTAAGGTTATCCATCATGGCCTTGGCAACTTTTTCGTTGGCATTTGACCAGATATCAATAACTTTATTATAACGCTCACCAGCAGTGACAAGACCGTTCTGGAACTGTTCCTGGATCTCGATAACCTCTGCTTCAGCGTCGTCGATGATCTCTTTCTTCGCTGCCGGGATGACCATGTCATCAATACCAACAGAGGCACCGGCGATCATTGCGTAATGGAAGCCGCTGTACATGATTTGATCAGCTGCGATAACAGTATCTTTCAAACCCAGTGTACGGTAGCAAGCGTTAAGCAAACGCGAGATTTGCTTTTTACCCATGGCCTGATTGATCAGGTCAAATGGTAAGCCTTTAGGCAAAATCAGAGAGAAAATTGCACGGCCAACCGTGGTGTCGGTCAGCGTTACACGCTCTGTTTTCGTGCCATCTTCGGCAACATCATACTCAGTAATACGTACTTTTACGCGAGCATGCAGCTCAGCTGCGTCAGTACGGTATGCTTTTTCTGCTTCGTTCGGGCTGGTAAATACCATGCCTTCACCTTTACCGTTCACCTTTTCGCGTGTCAGGTAATAAAGACCCAATACAACGTCCTGTGAAGGAACGATAATCGGCTCACCATTCGCAGGAGATAAGATGTTGTTGGTAGACATCATCAGCGCACGAGCTTCTAACTGGGCTTCCAGTGTCAGCGGTACGTGAACAGCCATTTGGTCACCATCGAAGTCAGCGTTATAGGCCGCACACACCAATGGGTGCAACTGAATTGCTTTACCTTCGATTAGGGTTGGTTCAAATGCCTGGATACCCAGTCTGTGCAGCGTAGGTGCACGGTTAAGCAGTACCGGGTGTTCACGAATAACTTCATCAAGAACATCCCATACTTCCGGCGCTTCACGCTCTACCAGTTTCTTGGCGGCTTTGATAGTTGTCGCCAAACCACGGCCTTCTAACTTGCCATAGATGAATGGCTTGAACAGTTCCAGAGCCATTTTCTTAGGCAGACCACACTGGTGCAGACGCAGTGTCGGACCAACAGTGATTACAGAACGACCAGAATAATCAACACGTTTACCTAGCAAGTTCTGACGGAAACGACCTTGCTTACCTTTAATCATATCGGCAAGCGATTTCAGAGGACGTTTGTTAGAACCGGTAATAGCACGACCACGACGACCGTTATCAAGTAGCGCATCTACCGCTTCCTGAAGCATACGCTTTTCGTTACGTACGATGATATCCGGCGCAGCCAGATCCAACAGACGCTTCAGTCGGTTATTACGGTTGATTACACGACGATACAGATCGTTCAGGTCAGAAGTCGCAAAACGACCACCGTCCAGTGGTACCAGAGGACGAAGATCCGGTGGCAGAACTGGCAGCACAGTCATGATCATCCACTCTGGCTTGTTGCCAGACTGTTGGAATGATTCAAGCAGCTTCAGACGCTTGGTAATTTTCTTACGCTTAGTTTCAGAGTTAATGCTAGGTAACTCTTCACGCATTGCAGCAACATCGGCGTCGACGTCCAGTACCTTAAGCAGGTCAAATACCGCTTCAGCACCCATCTTCGCGTCAAACTCGTCACCGTTTTCTTCAAGCGCGTCCAGATATTCTTCTTCGTTAAGTAACTGGCTACGCTCAAGCGTGGTAAGACCTGGCTCAGTGACAACGTAAGATTCGAAATACAATACGCGTTCAATATCACGCAATGTCATATCCAGCATCAAACCGATACGAGATGGCAGTGATTTAAGGAACCAGATGTGTGCAACCGGGCTGGCCAGTTCAATGTGACCCATACGCTCACGGCGTACTTTAGTTAATGTAACTTCAACGCCACATTTTTCACAAATAACACCACGATGCTTGAGACGCTTGTACTTACCGCACAAACATTCATAGTCTTTTACCGGACCAAAGATACGTGCACAGAACAGGCCGTCACGCTCTGGTTTAAAGGTACGGTAATTGATGGTTTCAGGCTTTTTAACCTCACCAAATGACCACGAACGGATCATCTCAGGTGAAGACAGGCCAATTCGAATATTATCGAATTCTTCTGTCTTGTTTTGTTGCTTTAGAAACTTTAATAAGTCTTTCACAATACTCTCCCAGCGGAGTCAGTCTCTATAACCCGGCCATTACAGCCGGGCCATCAAATCAAACTATGGCGTACGCCGTCTTACTTTTCTTCCAACTCGATATTGATACCCAGCGAGCGGATTTCTTTAAGCAATACGTTGAAGGATTCAGGCATGCCTGGCTCCATTCTGTGGTCGCCATCAACGATGTTTTTGTACATTTTCGTACGGCCGTTCACATCGTCCGACTTAACTGTCAGCATTTCCTGCAGCGTATATGCCGCACCGTATGCTTCAAGTGCCCACACTTCCATCTCACCGAAGCGCTGGCCACCGAACTGTGCTTTACCACCCAGAGGCTGCTGCGTAACCAGGCTGTAAGAGCCCGTAGAACGCGCGTGCATCTTGTCATCAACAAGGTGGTTAAGTTTCAGCATATACATGTAACCCACCGTAACCGGACGCTCGAACGAGCGACCTGTACGACCATCGTACAGCGTGATTTGTCCGCTTTCCGGAATATCCGCAAGCTTCAATAACGCCTTAATTTCTTCTTCGCGTGCACCGTCAAATACCGGTGTTGCGATAGGCAGACCTTTACGCAGGTTTTCGGCCAGACGATTCACTTCATGGTCTGTGAAGTTATCAATATCAACTTCCTGGTGGTTTTCACCCAGCGTGTACACTTCTTTAAGGAAGTCGCGTAGTTTTGCCTGCTCTTCCTGTTCTTTAAGCATACGGTCGATTTTCACGCCGATACCGTGGGCAGCCATACCCATATGCGTTTCAAGAATCTGACCAATGTTCATCCGCGAAGGTACACCCAGCGGGTTCAGTACGATATCAACTGGGTTACCGAACTCATCGTATGGCATATCTTCAACCGGAACGATGGTTGAAATAACACCTTTGTTACCGTGACGACCAGCCATTTTATCACCAGGCTGGATGTGGCGTTTAACCGCCAGGTAAACCTTAACGATTTTCAGTACGCCCGGAGCAAGGTCATCACCCTGGGTAATCTTGCGACGCTTAGCTTCGAACTTCTTATCAAAGTCTTGCTTGATCTCTGCGTACTGGTCAGCAATCTGATCAAGTTCGTTCTGCGCGTCTTCGTCTTTCAACGTCAGCTCGAACCATTTCTCGCGAGGGGTGCTATCCAGTTTGCCTTCTTCAACGCCCGCTTTGATCAGCATATTGCGAGCACGTGCAAACGTACCGTCAGCTAAGATATTGAATTCATCAGACAGGTCTTTCTTAACCTGACGCAGTTGCATGTCTTCAATCTCAAGCGCACGTTTGTCTTTCTCAACGCCGTCACGGGTAAATACCTGAACGTCGATAACAGTGCCGTGAACAGAGTTTGGTACGCGCAGTGACGTATCTTTAACATCTGACGCTTTTTCACCGAAGATTGCACGTAGCAGCTTCTCTTCTGGAGTAAGTTGTGTTTCACCTTTAGGTGTCACTTTACCTACCAGAATATCACCGCCTTTGACTTCAGCACCGATGTATACAACACCTGACTCATCCAGTTTGCCCAGTGCCGCTTCACCAACATTAGGTATGTCAGAAGAAATTTCTTCTGGCCCTAACTTGGTATCACGAGCGATACAGCTAAGTTCCTGGATATGAATTGTGGTAAAACGGTCTTCCTGCGCTACACGCTCTGAAATAAGGATTGAATCCTCAAAGTTATAACCATTCCAGGGCATAAACGCGATACGCATATTCTGACCAAGTGCTAGTTCACCTAAGTCAGTAGACGGACCGTCCGCCAGAACATCACCTGATACGATTGGGTCACCAACGTTACAGGTAGGCTTCTGGTTAATACAGGTGTTCTGGTTAGAACGCGTGTACTTGGTCAGATTGTAGATATCAATACCCGCTTCACCAGCAAGCATTTCGTCTTCGTCAACCTTGATAACAATGCGGCTGGCGTCAACGTAATCAACAACACCGCCACGTTTAGCAACAACAGTTACACCCGAATCAACGGCAATAGTACGCTCCATACCGGTACCAACCAACGGCTTATCTGCACGTAATGTTGGTACTGCCTGACGTTGCATGTTAGCACCCATCAGAGCCCGGTTAGCATCATCGTGTTCAAGGAACGGAATGATACTTGCCGCTACTGAAACGATTTGTTGTGGCGAAACGTCCATGTAGCTGATTTCAGCACGTGGCATAAGTACTGTTTCACCGCGGTGACGCGATGGAATCAAGTCATCAATAACTGCGCCATTTTCGTCCAGTGCTATATTCGCCTGAGCGATTACATACTGACCTTCTTCAATAGCAGACAGGTAATCAATTTCATCAGTAACGACACCGTCTTTAATTCGACGGAATGGCGTTTCAAGGAAACCAAAATCATTAGTACGTGCGAAACTTGCCAGTGAGTTAATCAGACCGATGTTCGGTCCTTCCGGCGTTTCTATCGGACACAGACGACCGTAGTGCGTAGGATGAACGTCTCGTACTTCGAAGCCTGCACGTTCACGTGTCAGACCACCCGGACCAAGCGCAGAAATACGACGCTTATGCGTAACTTCTGACAGCGGGTTGTTCTGGTCCATAAACTGAGACAGCTGTGATGAACCAAAGAATTCTTTCACTGCTGCAGAGATAGGCTTCGCATTAATTAGATCCTGCGGCATGATGTTATCAAGATCGCCTAAGCTCAGACGCTCTTTAACTGCACGCTCAACACGAACCAAACCTACGCGGAACTGGTTTTCAGCCATTTCGCCCACAGAGCGAATACGACGGTTACCCAAGTGGTCGATATCATCAACTTCATCTTTACCATCACGGATAAGAATCAGACGCTTCATAACTGAAACTATATCGTCTTTTTCAAGGGTACCTGAACCAGTAAGCTCATCGCGGCCAAGGCGACGATTAAACTTCATGCGTCCTACTGAAGACAGATCATACCGTTCATCAGAGAAGAACAGGTTATCAAATAGTGTTTCAG
The DNA here is from genome assembly GCF_006228385.1 of Salinimonas iocasae. GTDB lineage: Bacteria > Pseudomonadota > Gammaproteobacteria > Enterobacterales > Alteromonadaceae > Alteromonas > Alteromonas iocasae. The sequence continues at coordinate 440,380 of NZ_CP039852.1, read as the reverse complement.
CAGCATCTTTTGTTGGTGGTTCACCAGGACGCATCATACGATAGATTTCTACCAGCGCTTCCAGACGATTTGTCGTGCTGTCGATGCGCAGAGTGTCTGAAATGTATGAACCGTGATCCAGCTCATTGATATACAGAATTTCGAAATCTTTGATGTTTGCCTGACTCAATGCCGCCAGATTTTCAAGGGTCACTTCGTCGTTTGCAGAAACGATGACTTCACCGCTATCTTCATCAACGTAGGTGCTCGCGTAAACACGGCCCATCAGGTATTCAGCTGGTACAGCAAGCTCGGTTACACCCGCCTTGTCCAGTGCACGCGTATGACGCGCTGAAATACGACGACCTGTTTCAACCAGAACATTGCCATCACCATCAAGAATATCAAATTGTGCTGTTTCACCGCGTAAACGGTCTGGCACAACTTCCATCATTAATGAATCTTTTTCGATGCGGACCTGTACTTTTTCGAAGAAAGTTTCGAGGATTTCTTCCGTTGACATTTCCAGTGCACGAAGAATGATCGTTGCCGGTAACTTACGGCGGCGGTCAATACGTACAAACAGGTTATCTTTTGGATCAAACTCAAAATCAAGCCACGAGCCACGATATGGAATAACGCGCGCGTTATACAATACCTTACCAGAAGAGTGGGTTTTACCCTTATCGTGGTCGTAGAATACACCCGGAGAGCGATGCAGCTGCGATACGATTACACGCTCTGTACCATTGATAACGAAGGTACCATTTTCCGTCATTAACGGAATTTCACCCATGTACACTTCTTGTTCTTTAATGTCTTTTACAGTACCTGGGGCGGCTTCTTTATCAAATAATACGAGACGTAGTTTTACTCTTAATGGAGCAGAATAGGTGACGCCACGAATCTGACATTCCTGTACGTCGAAAACGGGTTCACCCAGGCGATAGCTTACGAACTGAAGTTCGGAGTTGCCTGAATAACTTTTAATTGGAAATACTGAACGAAATGCTGCTTCAAGACCATGTTGCGCATCAGGATCAGTCTCAATAAATTTTTTGAAAGAGTCTAGCTGAATTGAAAGAAGATACGGAATTTCCAGTACCTGTGGGCGTTTGCCAAAATCCTTACGGATACGTTTCTTTTCGCTATAAGAGTAAACCATGGGTTCCTCAGCCTGCTGATTTATGACCCAACCTGCTGTCTGAGATGATCAGACAACAAACTTCCACAACCCTTTTTCCGGGCGATTTCACCAGCATACAACAAAATTTAACCAATTATTAGTTAACTTATTGGTTTTATGCTTTTTATATGGTGAGCCGGAGTACGCTTTTCATGTCACAGTTAAGGGTTAAAAACTGTACACCCTACAGCGCAAAAAGGCTGGTGGTCTAAAAAACCACCAGCCTAGCCGTTTAAGGCAGGTAATCTGACTAAATCAGATTACTTAAGTTCAACTTCAGCGCCAGCTTCTTCAAGCTGCTTCTTCAGTTCTTCTGCTTCGTCTTTGCTTACGCCTTCTTTGATAGCTTTAGGAGCAGACTCAACTACTTCTTTCGCTTCTTTCAGGCCAAGACCAGTTGCGCCGCGAACCGCTTTGATTACTGCAACTTTGTTGCCACCGAATGAAGTCATTACAACGTCAAATTCAGTTTTCTCTTCAGCAGCAGCAGCTTCGCCGCCAGCTACTGGAGCAGCTGCAACAGCAGCAGTCGCTTCAACGCCGAACTTTTCTTCAGCTGCTTCGATTAGCTCAACCAGTTCCATAACTGGCATTTCAGCAATCGCGTTCAAGATATCTTCTTTGGATAGAGCCATTTCTCTAAACTCCTGGGTTTAAAATGTTAAAAAAATCAATATTCCAAAAACGAAAATTATTTTTCGTCTTTGATCGCCGCCAATACACGCACAAATTTGGTAGGTACTTCGTTGATTGTCTGAACGAATTTGCCAACCGGTGCTTTGAAGGTTGCAAGAAGTTTTGCAAGCGCTTCGTCGCGGGTAGGTAGTGAAGCCACTGCATCCAGTTTTTCTGGACCCATCAGGCCATTACCAATAGAAAGCGCAGTTACCTGTAGCTTATCGTTAGTTTTTCCAAAGTCTTTGAAAAGACGCGCCGCACCACCTGGTGCTTCAATGGAGAAACCATAGATAAGCGGTCCCGTCAGGGCGCTATCCATATCTTCGAACTTGCTGCCTTCCAGAGCGCGCTTAGCCAGTGTGTTACGAATAACTTTAAGGTATACACCTTGTTCACGAGCTTTAACGCGCAGGTCTGTCAGTTCAGCAACTTCCATCCCACGGTATTCAGCGACGGCAACGGATAGAGCTTGAGACGCAACTTCGGAAACCTCTGCTACGATCTCTTTCTTTGCTGCTAAACCTAGTGCCACTGAGTTCACCTCTTTGTATCTGATGCGTTCACAAAATTGCTTACCACATCAGGGTTCACAGATTGATATCTCCGGTTTCCCGTTGATACCGCTCTACGGTGTTTTTATCCCCAGAGAGTCTGAGTCAAACCACCGTCTGCGCAGGCTTGTTGTTTAAGCTTTGCATTGAATGTGAAAGTTCTCTTACCTCTTTCACTGCATCGCGCCTGCGGTCTAGGACGGGAGCTGTGTAAAACAGCTCCAACCCAAAACCTTAAGAGAGACAGACCGTAGCCTGTCGAAACCGCTTACTGACCTACAGAAGCCTTGTCTACAGAGACACCGGCACCCATTGTAGTGCTCAGGCTTACTTTCTTGATGTAAGTACCTTTTGCAGAAGAAGGCTTAGCTTTCTTCAGTGCTTCCAGTAGCGATTCTAAGTTTTCTTTGATCTGGTCAGCTTCAAACGCGATCTTACCGATGCTTGCGTGAATGATACCGTTTTTATCATTGCGGTAACGTACCTGACCAGCTTTAGCATTTTTAACTGCTGTAGCTACGTCTGGAGTAACTGTACCCGTCTTAGGGTTAGGCATCAGGCCACGTGGACCCAGAATTTGACCCAGCTGACCAACAACGCGCATCGCGTCAGGGCTAGCTACTACAACGTCAAAATTCATTTCGCCTTTCTTGACCTGCTCAGCAAGATCATCCATACCTACGATATCGGCACCGGCTTCTTTCGCAGCGTCAGCATTCGCGCCTTGAGTAAATACAGCTACACGAACATCTTTACCTGTACCGTTTGGCAGTACTGTTGCACCACGAACGTTCTGGTCAGATTTCTTTGCATCGATACCCAGGTTAACAGCTACGTCAACACTCTCAGGGAACTTAGCAGTTGCCAGTTCTTTCAGCAGAGATACTGCTTCAGCAATATCGTACTCTTTAGTTGCATCAACTTTGTCGCGGATAATACGTGCGCGCTTTGTTAATTTAGCCATTCGATTAACCCTCTACCTTCAAGCCCATTGAGCGAGCAGAACCCGCGATAGTACGTACTGCTGCATCCAGGTCAGCGGCAGTCAGGTCCGGCTCTTTAGTGTTGGCGATTTCTTCCAACTGAGCACGGGTAACTGTACCCACTTTTTCAGTGTTAGGACGGCCTGATCCACTCTTGATTCCAGCTGCTTTTTTCAGCAGGAACGAAGCTGGTGGAGTCTTAGTTTCGAATGTAAAAGAACGATCTTCGTATACCGTAATTTCTACTGGTACCGGAGCGCCTTTTTCAAGACTTTCAGTTTTCGCATTGAAAGCCTTACAGAATTCCATGATGTTTACACCATGTTGACCTAACGCAGGGCCAACTGGTGGGCTTGGGTTAGCAGCGCCAGCTGCAACCTGTAGCTTAATTAAGCCGGTTACTTTCTTAGCCATTTTACTTTGCTCTCGTTGGTGGGTCTAACGCCTGGCAAGTATCGAGAATACTTGCGTTTTCGGCTCCCCATTACGTTTAAAAGGGCGCGCATTATATAAGGTGATTAAAACCTACGCAACCCTTGTAAGCAATTTTCGTCCTAGTTCATCCAAATAAGATCACTTTTAATGCAATCAGACATCATCACTTCCCTGGTTTGCCAGAACTTCTGGCGGCAGACCAAATCAGCAAATTCCATTTTCAACTTTCTTTGCAAAGTAACCTACTCCCCAAATGGCTGCTTTCCCCAGTCACCGAAAATCAATCGCTTGCAGTGAATTACCATTAAAAACGGGTTTATGTTCAGGCTATGTTAAGTCAGGTATCTGATAAGGTGTTATAAATCGTCAATAAATTCGTACGACAAACGGTAAACGACACATTGTGAACCACGAACGTGGCTTTACTATAGAAATGATAATAAGTATCATTTTCAAACCATAAAATACGGAATGCATTATGAGTTCTTACACATCATACAAATCATTGTGCGCAGCGGTTGCGCTTGGCTTATCAATAGCATCGCTATCATTTACTGCCCAGGCAAACGGTGAAATTACCGACCAGGTCAATCATCTTAAAGCGCACCTGGATGAATATAATGAAGAAGTTACCTGGCTTGAAGATAAATATGATGGCTTTGTAACGCGCTACGAAGAAAACGGTGCTGAAGCTGTAGATACGCAAGAACTGATAGATTACTGGGAAGAAGTTAACTTTCATTCTGCCATCGAAACACAATATATCCCTCTTTATGCAACCATATGGCAGAACATTTATGGTATAAAAACCGGTATTGAGAACGGCGCTAGCGCTAAAGAAGTTCGTCAGTACCAGCAAACGCTAACTAAAACATTCTGGCAGGCACTGGGTGCAGTTAAACTTGCTGCCCATTACCAGGACAAAGGCGTTATTGGAAAAGTAAAAACAACTGAGAAAGCCCCTACTACCGCGCCGGAAATTGTAGCCGATATTGAAAAGCGTCTGGATAAAGTAGTTGCCAAATATGCCGAGCAACTTAAAGAAGTAGCCACCACTATGGTTCACGATACCTACATGGAGCGCTTTGAAGGTATTGAGGGTGCTCTGATTGAGCAGGATGCCTCTCTGGTCGAGGCGTTGGAAAAAGATTTTAACGTTACGCTACCGCAAGCGATTGAAAGCGGTAAAAGCGTAGATGATGTCCGCGGTATCGTAGAAGCGATGAAGCAAAAGCTTAGCAAGGCGCAAACGCTACTTAAGAAGGCTGAGCAAAACCGAAAAGACGTCTTTTAAGGATTAGGATATGCAGCGTAGAACGTTTCTACAATCACTTGCCGCCGCAGGTGCTCTGGCAGCAATGCCGATGAGCATCCGCTCGAGTCTTGCCGCACAGTCGGGTGCAGTTTCAGTAAAAGATCTGCCCGCTTTGGAAGGGGATTTGACACTTTATCTGGGCCGCGGTGAAGGTGGGTTATACGAAAAAGTTCTCGATGCTATTCGTCAGCGCAACCCAAAACTAAATCTTCAGATTCGACGAGGGGCAACTGCCGCACTGGCAAATACTATTGTGGCTGAAGCGCAGGCTGGTGTCCGTCGTGCAGATTTGTTTTGGGCGGTTGATACTGGCTCAATCGGGATGATTACCGATGCGGGGCTGGCCCGCCCCTTACCGGAAGGTTTTAACGAGCAGCTTAAGCCTGGCTTTCGCTATCCGCGCTGGTCGCCGGTGACCGGCCGCATCCGCACATTGCCTTATAACACCGAACGGTTGAGTGCAGATAAAGTCCCGGACGATATTATGGCTCTGGCTGACAGCGACTTGTCCATCGGTTGGGCACCTGCCTATGCTTCTTTTCAGTCCTTTTTAACTGCAATGCGCATTCTTGAAGGCGAAAAAGCCACACTTTCATGGTTAAAGGGCGTCAGCAAGCATGCTAAAAGCTATGCGGGCGAACTGGGTGTGGTAATGGCTGTAGAGCGCGGTGAAGTTGATGTTGGCTTTGCTAACCACTATTACACATTGCGCCTTAAAGCAGGCAAACCTGATGCGAACGTCGATTTGGCCTATACGAACTCAGACGCCGGCTGTCTGGTAAACGCGTCTGGTATTCTGGCATTAAGCGACGGCGACCTGCCATTTAACTTTATGCGTTACTTGCTATCGGCAGAGGTTCAGGCCTATCTTTCCTCTGAAGCTTATGAAATACCTTTGGTAAGTGGAGTGAAATCCCCTGAGGGCTTACCCGAGCTAGCGACACTGACCCCGCCTGATTTAGACCTGCGTAAACTGGCAGATCTTCGTCCGACTCTCAACCTGATGAGAGAAGCAGGCGTTTTGTGAGATCAATCCCAAAATCTTATCCGTTTGCGTTTCTGATAGCATTTCTGGCGGTCCTGCCATTATCCGTGCTCTTCACACTAGCGCAGGATACTTCTGCGCTGTTTGATACGCACAACCTAAGAGTGCTGGGAAATACTATGGCGTTGGTGGCGCTCACTATCATCGGCGCTGTTGTACTGGGCGTACCGCTGGCGTTATTAACGACCTACGTTAAAATGCCCTTCCAGCGCTTCTGGCTGGTCTTATTGGCGGCGCCTTTAGCCATGCCTTCCTATATAGGGGCTTTCACGCTTTATTTTGCCATGGGGCCCGGGGGAGAGATCGAAAGTCTTCTCGGTATCCCTACTCCGTCTATTGGCGGATTATGGGGTACTGCGGTGGTCATGTCTCTGTACACCTATCCGTTTGTAATGCTGACAACCCGTGCATCGCTATTGAGCCTGGACGGGAGTCTGGTAAATGCAGCGAGAACACTTGGGATGTCGTTGCCTGCAGCGCTATTTAATGTAGTGATGCCAAGAATACTTCGCGCTGTTGCTGCCGGTGCCTTATTGGCCGCTCTATACGCACTATCAGATTTCGGCACACCAGCTATTTTGCGCCTCGATACGTTTACCCGTGTCATCTTTGTCGAGTACAACGCCTTCGGTCTGAGTCAGGCTGCAATGCTTTCTATTCAATTGCTTGTAATCGTCGGGTTTGTGTTATTTGTCGAATCAACTATCAAGGGCAATACCGAGCGACCTGGCCGTCAGCTATGGTTATGGCCTAAGCCCTGGCAACGCAATCTTATGCTTATTGCCAGCATGCCTGTCGTGTTGATGGCTATAGTTTTACCCTTAGCTATATTTCTGGTCTGGCTGGTGCGCGAAGGTGCCGGCGATTTCGATTTCAGCTACGCACTAAATTCTGCCTATGCGTCCTTACTGGCGGCATTGGCTGCAGTAATTCTTGCTGTTCCGGTTGCTCATGCTGCAATTAGTGGTCGTGCTGGCAGGCTAATGGAAAGAATTACCTATTTTGGCTTCGGTGTTCCAGGTATTGTAATGGGCACCGCGCTGGTCTATGTCGGGCTGAAGTTACCTTTTTTATATCAAACCCTCGGTCTGCTGGTTATCGCTTATGTGCTACGCTTCCTTCCACTGGCGGTAGGCTCTGTGCGCACGACTGCTGAACGTCTGGATCCTTCCTTGGTGAAAGCCGCGCGTCTGCTTGGAGCGTCTCCTCGCGAAGCATTTCGCCGCATTACATTACCCCTCACCTATCGCGGCATGGTTGCCGGCGCTGCCCTGGTTTTTCTTGAAGTCATGAGAGAACTTCCCGCTACGCTGATGCTTGGACCCACTGGCTTTGAGACACTCGCAACCTACATGTGGCGCGTTTATGAAGCAGGCTACTTTGGTATGGCTGCAATCCCGGGACTATTGCTGGTCTTTTTATCCGGTATCGGATTAACTATTATGCTCACCGGTGAGGGTGGCAATAAATTCAAACTGCACGAGGAGTAGCCTGGTCGTATGCTCACAGTCTCTGATCTATCCGTAAAATACGGGGAAACACTGGTTGTCAATCATCTTGACCTTACCTTGGACAGCGATGAAATCCTGATGCTGGTGGGCCCTACAGGCTGTGGAAAGACGACTATTTTGCACGCACTTGCGGGATTGATCCCGATATCTAGCGGTGAGATTTCGTTAGGTAAGTGGCAGGCTACCGCGAAAAAAGCTGTTCCTCCCGAAAAACGAAATGTCGGCATGGTATTTCAGGACTTTGCCTTGTTCCCACATCTTACTGTTGAGCAGAACGTTTGTTTTAAGCTGAAAAATACAGCACTGGCTGACCACTGGCTCAAATTACTTGGATTAGAAAATTTCAGAAACGCTAAGCCTGATCGCTTATCCGGCGGGCAAAAACAGCGTGTCGCACTGGCCCGTTCACTGGCACATGAACCAGACTTTATTCTTCTGGATGAACCCTTATCCAATCTTGATGCTGCGCTTAAAGACAGTCTTCGCTGGGAAATCCGGGAGGCACTTAAGGCAGCCCACGTACCTGCGATATGGGTGACCCATGATCAGGATGAGGCATTATCAATCGGTGACCGTGTTGGGGTCCTAAATAAAGGGGTGCTGGCTCAGTTGGACTCCCCCGAGAACTGTTTCTCAAAGCCTTCCAGTCGCTTTGTCGCCAACTTTCTTGGCGATGCCAGCTTCGTCCCCGGTACGTTTAATGAAAAGCTTGTGAATACCTGTATTGGGGCTGCGCCGGGAATACCGATTGATACTACCAACGGCAATGTTGATTTGTTATTACGGCCCGATGATATCAATATTCGACATAACAAAGGTGCGGGGAATGGCACGGTGGTGTGGGTGCGCTTCGAAGGCGGCTCCAGATTATGTGCTGTGGAACTGGATGAGCATGAAAATACTCAGGTAAAAGTCAGGGTGTCGCACGAGAATATGTTCCGTCCTGGCGATCGCGTGCAACTGGCCGTTGATTCTACTCATGCTCTGGCGGCCTTCGCCCGCTGAGATAACTAAGCAAAAAAAAACGCTGCCCGAGGGCAGCGCTTTTTTAATAATCATTATTAGCGTTGAGCTTAGCCTTTTTCGACCTGGCCAAATTCCAGGTCAACCGGCGTAGAACGACCAAAGATAAGTACCGATACCTTAACACGGCTCTTCTCATAGTCGACTTCTTCCACAACACCGTTAAAGTCAGCAAAAGGTCCGTCAGTAACACGTACCACTTCGCCTGGTTCAAACAACGTTTTAGGCTTAGGCTTATCAGTCGATTCTTCAAGACGATTCAGAATCGCATCTGCTTCACGCTTGGTGATTGGCATAGGGCGATCTGACGTGCCGCCGATAAATCCAAGTACCCGTGGCACACTTTTCACCAGGTGCCATGAGTCTTCGTTCATTTCCATCTCAACCAACACGTAACCAGGGTAAAATTTACGCTCTGATTTACGCTTCTGGCCTGCACGCATTTCGACAACTTCTTCGGTAGGTACCAACACCTGACCAAAGTACTGTTCCATCTCGTGCATTTTAATGTATTCAAGCAGGGTCTTTTTCACCCGCGATTCATACTGGGAGTAAGCCTGAACCACGTACCATCTTTTCTTGTTTTCTTCAGACATACGTTATGCTCCTATTCCAGTAATAAACCCAACCAAACGGACAATGATACCATCAAGGCCCCATAAAATAAGACCCATGATTACGGTTGCTACCATAACAATCAGTGTTGTCTGATTGGTTTCCTGACGGCTTGGCCAAACGACTTTGCGCACTTCCATTCTGGACTCTTTTGCAAAAGTAATGAAAGTACTGCCTTTTTCCGTCGTTGCAGCAATGAAACCGGCAATCGCGACAATTACCACGGCAGCGATAGCACGGTACAATACGGAAATTTCACCGTACATGTAATTTGCGGTGATCACGCCCGCCAGCAATGCAAACACGATTACCCATTTGAACATGTCCAACGGGTTGGACGAATTTTCCGTTTTTTCGCTCATGTTACGATCCTAGCAATACTGCATCGTTTGTCTGTGAGGTCATTCACAGACCATTAAATCTTGGCAGGGGTGGAGGGACTCGAACCCCCAACCATCGGTTTTGGAGACCGCTGTTCTACCAATTCGAACTACACCCCTTCATGTCGTTAATACGACAGAAACTTTTTACACTTACCTTGAGAATGAGCGTCTTAATTTAGAAAAAAGTGCGGATTCGCAAGGAAGGGATGCGCATTATACTTAACCTCGCCTTTTATACAAGGTTTTTGTCGTTGCAAAAGGCAGTCCACGCGCTCAATGCAATGACTCCAGTGCGGCTTTCTTTGCAGCATAAAGTTCACGTGAGCGATCGTCCCATGCCAGATGGTGGGCTTTAGTCAATGCCTCGTATGCCAGCCCCATCTTTTCCTGCAAAAAGAAACATCGGGCCTGCTCCCGATAAACATCATCCAGGTAAGGCGCTAACAGCTCTGCTTTGCTGAGGAAGTGCTGGGCTTTTACCAGCTCTCCCCGATCCATATGTTCCTTGGCAAGCGCGATCCAGCTATATGGGTTATCGTCGTTTTGCCTGTTAAGAAGCTTAGCAACCTCTGCGGCCTCCTGCGCTCTGTTTTGCCGGGAAAGCAAAGAGAGGTAATTGCTTAGTAAAGTGATATCGGTGACATCATGCGCTATTGCATGCTTGTAGAGCCGCTCAGCTTCTTCTGTCTTATTCAGGCGTCTGAGGACTACCGCCATTGCACTGACGTTCTCCGGATCAGCCGGAGCAAGTTTTAGCGCTTTATCAGCAAGCCAAAATGCTTTGCTAACGTTATTTTCAACCAGTGCCAGCGCTACCTTGTTTCGATAAAACATCGCGCTTACCGCATCCTGCGAGACATAATTTCCTTTAACGTTTCCATAGCTCGGAAAATAATCGATTATGACAGAGGCTGGCACAAGCACTCTGGGCGAACCATCATCTTTAAGCTCTTCATCTTCAACAATGTTGAAAGCTTTTGTACGCACATGCGATGACAGCATCATGATATCACCCTGCTTTTTAAAAACAGGTGGCGAATTCATCTTCTGAAATTTGAGATCTATTTGTGCCACTGACGCCAGTGCAGAGGTGATAACCGCAAGGCTCAGGCAGTTTCCGTTATCCAGCAGTGCAGCCTGCGCTGCTGTATGGGTACTTCCGTTATAGGTAAAACCATGTAGCGTTCTTTCCAGATAATTGGCTAACCGGTAGTGAGGGTCGACAGACTGGTTGTGAGGGGCATTAAACCATTTTAGAAAGGCCGCCTTTTCGGTTTCCGGCAGCGCATAGATATCATTCGGCTCGAACACGGTTTCTTTGCTTACACCCTCGTGGCTGTAAAGTGCTTGCCAGTTAATTGTGTTTTTACTTACAGCCATGGTGGACGCTGTATCATTAGACGTACAGCCCGTTCCGGCACCGATTACCGACACCAACAATAACCACTTCAGCCAAAGTCCCATATTTTTCAACTGCATACCGCTTTTAATCCTTTATTAACGACATCATCAGCTTACCGTGAAGCCATCACTCTACACCAATAAATCCGCCAGTCTGATGCGCCCACAACTTGGCATAAATACCATTATGCGCCACCAGCTCTGAATGTGTGCCAGATTCAACAACCCTGCCCTGATCCAAAACCAGCAGCCTATCCATCTGTGCGATGGTTGAAAGCCGGTGTGCAATCGCCAGTACGGTTTTGTTCTCCATGACAGAATTCAGGCAATCCTGTATGGCGGCCTCAACTTCTGAGTCCAGCGCTGAGGTTGCTTCATCCAGAATAAGTATTGGCGCGTCCTTAAGCAATACCCGCGCAATAGCAATGCGCTGCCTCTGACCACCTGATAATTTAACACCACGCTCCCCTACATGAGCATCGTACCCCGTTCGTCCGGCATTGTCGGTGAGCGTAAGGATAAAGTCATGCGCTTCTGCGCGCTTCGCCGCAGCCACCATTTCTTCTTCAGAAGCATCTGTTCTACCGTATAGAATATTGTCTCTGACAGAGCGGTGCATCAACGATGTATCCTGCGTAACCATGCTTATCATGGCGCGCAAACTTTCCTGAGGTACGGCATCGATTGATTTATCGTCAATCATGATTGTCCCGCTGCGCACATCGTAAAACCGCATCAACAGGTTCACCAATGTTGATTTGCCGGCGCCTGACCGTCCGACCAGTCCAACTTTCTCGCCTGCCCGGATATTGATATTGAGATCTTCAAAAACATTGATGGGTCGTCCTTCAGCACCCAGATAGCCAAAGTTAACGTTATCAAATGCAATCGCGCCACCTCGCACTGCTAAAGGGGTCGCCTTGGGGTCATCCTGTACGCTAACCGGCTGGGACAGTGTATTAATACCATCCTGAACAGTACCTAAGTTCTCAAATAAGGAGGAGACTTCCCACATTATCCAGTGTGACATTCCGTTAAGCCGCAAACACAGGCTTATCGCGATGGCGATATCGCCCGGCGAGACGATTTGCTGAAGCCACAGATAAATGCTGAGTGCACCTATGGCAAAAATGAGGATGGCATTTGCCATTTCCACACAACTTTCAAGTACTGTGACCAGACGCATCTGCGGATAAACGGTCTTGAGAAAACCATCCATGCTTTCTTTCGCGTAATCGGCTTCGCGGCGGCTATGAGAGAAAAGTTTAACTGTGGTTATGTTGGTATAACTGTCGACTATCCTTCCGGTCATTATTGACCGGGCATCGGCCTGACGCTGCGAGATCTGCTTAATTTTTGGTACCAGAACACGCAAAATACATACATAAACCCCGAACCAGATGATTAGCGGCACGGCCAGTCGCCAGTCAGTACTGAATATCAATACCACCATCGATATGAAGTACACACTGATATAAACCAGCAGATCGAGAATTTTCATTACCGTTTCACGCACCGACAGTGCGGTTTGCATTACTTTGGTTGCTACACGACCGGCAAATTCATCGTGGAAAAAGCTCAGACTCTGACCCAACAAATAGCGGTGAGCCTGCCACCGGATCCGCATGGGATAGTTACCCATTAACCCCTGCCGACTGAACAATGAGCGCAGTAATATAAACCCTGGTATCAGAACCAGTACGGTCAGACCCATGCCCAATAATGTCCACTTCTCGTTTTGCAAGAAGGTTTCACGATCATGCTCAGAAAACCAGTCGACCATCTGACCTAAAAAGCCAAACAGCGCCACTTCCAGAATGGCGACAATAGCGCTGAGCACTGATACCGTAGCAATTATTTTCCACATGCCCTGACTGTAATGCCGGCAAAAAGCGACGATACCTTTGGGTGGCTGGTCCGGGGAGGTCTCGGGAAACGGCTGGGTCAGCCGTTCAAAAAATGAAAACATAGATACTCTGTTACTTCTCGGTGAACCCCAGGTTAGTGAGGGTGGACTGGACTTTTTCATAATGCTGCTCTTGCCAGGCGTCCAAAGACATATCCTGATCCTTTTTCGCTCGGGCATGAGCTACATCAAACGCGTGATTTGCTTCGTTTTCAGGAATAACTGCAATTCCCTCTTCATCGGCAACAATGATATCACCGGGACAAACGCGCACACCACCGCAATTCACAGGTTCATTGAGTGGGGACACACGTTTTTTTGCGCCCGGCTTCGGGATAACGCCCCTGGCAAATACCGGAAACTGCATCGCGCGTACTTCACTTAAGTCACGAATCGTCCCATCCAAAACGAAGCCTTTTATGCCACGCTTCTGCGCAATTGCACACACATTGCCGCCGGCCAGCGCGAACCTGTCATCGGCCTGTACAACGATAATATCACCTGGCCGTGCACGATAGATTGCTGCGTGTAGCATCAAATGGTCACCGGCCTCACATTTTACTGTAAAAGCAGGACCGCTGATGGCTGGAACCGGCTGCCATAGCGAACGAATCTGATAGTCCATAAACTGCTCTCTGGGCAGAGCATCTGCGTACTCGCACGTTGAAACTGCATTGAAATCCACTGCCATTTTTCGCTCCCTCCGGTTGTCAGACTTTCACTATATCAGCTGTCATCGGTTAAGTTGTTACAACTTGTGTATTTCCACTATAAATGATGTTTTTCCGTGCGGGGACATGGTATTAAAAATAAGCACATGTTTATTAAGGTCAAAGGGAACATAATGAAAAAGACACTACTAAGCTTGTCGGTGCTCATGGCGTTAACAGCCTGTAGTCCTGATCAGGAAGCTACTGAACAACAAAGTAAGAGCAGTGAACAACAAACTGCCCAGAAAGACAGCCAGCAGGAGCAACAGCTCACCTCTGGCGTGATTAAAGAAAACATGGATACCTCAGTGGATCCAGGCAACGACTTTTATGCCTATGTAAACGGCGGCTGGATGAAAAAGACAGAAATCCCCGCTGATAAATCGTCTTACGGCACATTCCACATGCTTCATGATGAGTCGCAAGAACATGTTATGGAGATCATTAAGTCATCGGCAGAAGGTGACTTTGAAAAAGGCTCTAATGAGCAGAAAGTCGGGGATTTCTATAAGTCGTATATGGATCTGGAAACGCGTAATAAACGAGGCTTGGAGCCGCTTACGGGTGAAATAAAGAAAATCGACGACATTTCATCTTACAAGCAACTGGCGCAATACTTCGCTTATGCAAACCGCTATAGCTTTGGCTCACCGTTTGCGCTTGGTCAGTATGTTGATTTCAAATCGCCTGAAACTTACATGATTTATGCCTGGCAAGGCGGTCTTGGTTTACCAGAGCGTGAGTACTACTTCAAAGATGACGAAGAATCTAAAACATTAAGAGACAAATACGTCAAACACATCCAGACAATGTTTGAACTGGCGAAGTTCGAAAGCCCGCAGCAAAGTGCTAAAACTATCATGGAGCTTGAAACGGCTATCGCCGAAATGCACATGAAAAAAGAAGCCACGCGCGACTGGGCGGCAAACTACAAAAAGGTAGCGCTGGATGATTTGGATTCAGTGATGTCTGAGTTTGACTGGCAGGCATACCTGGAAGAAGCCGAACTGGCTGACCTTGATGGTCTGGTAATAATGCAGTCAGACTTTATGAAGTCGCTGGACACTTTGATAACAGATACTGACCTGGCAACCTGGAAAACCTTCTTAAAATGGCACCTGCTGCACGCTAACGCTACCCGACTTAACGAAGCATTAGATGAAGAAAACTTCGCATTCTACAGCCAGGCGCTACATGGCGTAGATGAGCAAAAGCCGCAATGGCGTCGTGCGGTATCATTGCTTAACGGCACTGTGGGTGAAATCATCGGTAAGGTGTATGTTGAAAAGCATTTCCCGCCTGAAGCCAAAGCCCGTATGAAAGAGATGGTTGATAACCTGATTGCCGCGTATCGCGGTAGCATTGAAAAGCTTGACTGGATGACGGATGAAACACGTAAACAGGCGCTAGATAAGCTGTCGAAGTTTACCGTTAAAATTGGTTATCCGGATAAATGGAAAGATTACTCTGCGCTTGAGGTTAAAGCTGACGATCTGTACGGCAACATCAAGCGTCATGCTGATGTGAATTACCAGATTATGCTGGAGAAACAGGGCGGTCCGGTTTGGGATCATGAGTGGGGTATGACGCCGCAAACGGTTAACGCTTACTATAGCCCACCGAACAATGAGATTGTTTTCCCTGCTGCAATCCTGCAACCACCGTTTTTCGATATGCAGGCGGAAGATGCTGTTAACTATGGCGGTATTGGTGCGGTCATCGGCCATGAAATCGGTCATGGGTTTGATGATTCAGGCTCTACCTTTGATGGTGATGGTGTACTGAGAAACTGGTGGACCGACGCTGATCGTAAAGAGTTTGAAAACCGCACAGGGATGTTGGTTGATCAGTATAGCGAGTTTGAAGCATTGCCTGAGCTGTTCGTAAATGGTGAGTTTACGTTGGGTGAAAACATTGGCGACCTTGGAGGCGTAAGCATCGCACTGAAAGCGTACCATATGTCACTGGACGATGAAAAAGCGCCGGAGATGGATGGATTTACAGGCGACCAGCGTGTGTTTATTGGTTACGGGCAGGTATGGGCGACCAAGTATCGTGATGAGGCATTGCGGAACCTTGTTCAGACAGACCCACACTCGCCGGCAAAATTCAGAACCAATGGCGCGGTGAGAAATGTGTCTGAGTTTTATGAAGCGTTCGATGTTACGAAAGAAGATGCCCTGTATCTTCCGCCAGAGGAACGCGTGAAAATCTGGTAATAGTAATAAATAAAAACGGGGCAATCGCCCCGTTTTTTTATTTACAGGTTAGTTCGAGTAAAACCTGATGTGCTCGCTGTGCTTTATCCCATGGCACATAAATATGGTCATGATAGAAACCGGCTATAATATTTGCACTGATATCAGCGCGTGTAAGGGCATCAGTCATTGCAGCAGTCATCCCCACAGCATCAAGACTCGAATGCACTTTGCAGGTGATACATGCAAACGGCCCTTCTGCCTGCAGTCCGTAGATTTTGACATCTTGCATATCAACAATAATAGTGATGCCTTCTGCCTCGCGATAAAAGCCCTTAACCGCCCTGACCGGTAGCTGACTGAACCGTTGTTCCGATACGCTACAAAACCCATAGGGCTGGCCACCAATCTCAGGTGTTAGTTGAGTCAGTAATGTTGATAGGTCTGTTTCACCGGCCATTAGGCTTCCTTCAGTCACTGTTACTGCAGTTTTCTGGCTCTGACCCGCTTCCCTTTAATCTTACCTTCACGGAACTGTCGCATAGCCTTCTTAACACTGCGTTGTTTAATCGCAATATAACTTACCTGGCTTTGTACACTGATTTTGCCTATATCGTTTGCTTCAATTTGTGCATCCTGGGTCAGCGACCCTAAAAAGTCTCCCGGACGCAGCTTCTGCTTCTTCCCCGCACTTACGGCAATGCAGCTAAACTCCGGGGTTCTGATGCGATTGGCATGAAACCGCAAACTTTGAAAACCTTTGCGTTCCAGATCCTCATCTTTAAGGCGCTCTATACGCCCTAATGCAGGCTCTTCAGTTTCGCTACACAGTGTAAAGGCCTGCCCCTTTTCACCGGCTCTGCCAGTCCGCCCTATGCGGTGAATATGTACTTCCGGGTCCTCACTAACGGTATAGTTGATGACACAATCAACACCCTTAATATCCAAACCGCGGGCCGCCACGTCTGTGGCGATAAGCACCTGAAGACTGTCACTGGCAAACTGCATCAACACCTCATTACGCTGTTGTTGCGTAAGGTCGCCCTGCAACTGCTTCACTGCAAACCCTTCCTGAGCAAGATCTTCATAAACAGAAGAGACTTGTTGGCGGGTGTTGCAAAACACTATGGCTTTTTGAGGCTGCGCTTCTGAAAGCACGCCTTTCAGGGCGTGAATTCTGTGTTTATCATCCACCCGATAAACCAGTTCATTAATATCCGGACGCTGCACGTCCTCTTCAGCCTGTCGGTGTGTTACAGGGTTACTGAGATACTGCTGGGCATGCTTTTCCACTGCCGGCGTATAGGTGGCAGAGAAAAATAATGTCTGCGCGTTTTGTGGTGTTAAGGAAAACAGCAGGTCAATGTCCTCGGCAAACCCCATATCCAGCATCCGGTCAGCTTCATCCAGTACTCTGACTTTGACCGATGACAGCGACAAGCGGCGCTTTGAAACGTGCTCCACCAGTCGACCCGGCGTTGCTACCACCACCGATGCACCATGCTTTAGTGACTGAATTTGCGGTCCCATTGCCGCGCCCCCGCACAGCGTGAGCACCTTCAGATTAGGCATTTGCCGGCCCACAAGACGGATCTGCTGGCTTACCTGCTCTGCTAACTCCCGGGTAGGACAAACTACCAACAACTGGGTAGCATAATCTGTCGGGTCAACACTGTTCAGCCCGGCCACAGCAAACGCAATGGTTTTTCCTGAGCCTGTACTTGCCTGAACCAATACGTCTTTTCCAGCCAGAGAATCAGGCAGCGTATCTGCCTGAACCTGGGTCATCGTTGCAAATCCAGCACTTGCCAGTGCCTCGCTGATTTGCGCATTTAAAGAAAGCTCCGAGAATTGCGGCATATTCAGTCCTGTGCCCATAAGTTAACAACGCCACTATCAATATGTACCGGAACATGATCTGATGTATTCATCTGATCACTCCACTGATTAGCCCATTGATGATATGCAGAAGAGTCTTTTACCTGCATAGCAGCTTGTCTTAACCGCTCCGCCAGATAAGGTGTAGTTTGTTTTTTTGACATAGCCAGATAAAGCGTAATGGGTTCCATCGGACTGGCGGGTTTAAGGTTCTCACACAGATGACTGGCGCCCTGACAGCTGACATGTAACGCAGGTGATGAGGCATACAATAAATCTGCCTCGCCGGATTGCACGGCTTCAAGAGCCCGGCCCCACTCATTAAACTGCAGCACTCGAAGCCCTTTACGTTGCGCTGCTTTTACTCTGTAATCACTTTTAAGCCCGGCAATAATTTTTGCTTCAGGAACATCGCCTAACGACCCATAAAAATCGCCCTGGGTACTGAACAAACCATGTCGGGTTCGGGTAACCGGCGTTATCCAGTGAAAGGATTTTTCCCGTTCTGGTGTCCTGCCCAGGGCAAAAGTCAGAACGTTTGGCTTTACCTTCATCTCACGCATGATACGCGGCCAGGGCGTAATTAGTATTGGTGACGACATCCCCGCAGTATCCAGAATGCTAGTGACCAGGTGCGCGGCGTAGCCGGTCACGTTTCCAGTGTTATCAGACTGTGTGAAATAAGGGGTTTCTTCTGCCAATACCCAAAGCTGCTGCCCGGTCTTTGCCGTGTCACTTTGAGAGGGTTCGGCAGCAAGGGTCAGTATTTTATTTTGAATGCTGGCTTTAAAATCGCGCTGAGCATAGATCTGTACAGTTTTCTTCATGAGCGAAGCGTAGTCATCACTTTGCTTATATCTTTCAGCGGCGATGCGTAATTTATCGGCTAATACGGCATTTTCAGGCAGCTTCCCCAGCGCCAGATAATTATAAAAGAAACGGTTAGTATTTAGCACCTTAACTCTTGAGCAGGCTTCAGCAAGCCGGTTACACAGCATTTTAAAGCCGGACGGACTTAATAACATGCCGTCTACCCGCTCCCTAATCACTGCCTCTAGCGCCTGCTCCCACGAGGATAGTCCGACCACATTATTGATCCCTAAATCGCTGGCAATACTGTGACGAAAATCATCCCGCTGCACCGCGACTGATTCTACCGCGTCAATATTCAGCGGATGATCCTTTCTCACATACAATGTGACCTGATTAGCAAGAATAGGCGTTATCCAGTGAAAATCGCTCTCACGTGCAGGCGTTCGGGCCAGTCCCGGAGCCATTGACCAATGACGCGTCTGGGTATTGCGCAAAACCCGGGCAAAAGGACGAACCTGAACATCCGCCTCCAGCCCCGCAAGATGAATCACCTGCCTGGCCACCTCAATGGCGAAACCAGACACGTTGCCCTCCTCATCTACCTCGCTCAGGATAGGTGTATTATTGGTATAAACAGCGACCTTGTTATCTTCATGGCCATGTGTCCATCCCACCACGCAAATCCATAGCAGAAAGCACCAGCTTCCTCTATTCATCAGCTCAGGCTTTTCTCAAGTTTCCAGTTGAGGGTATGACCGGCAAAAAACGGTACCATCGGCGTTCCATCTGGAAGTGTTACCGTATCAGGAACTGTCCAGGATTCACGCTTCAGCGTAATGGTTCCCTCATTCTTTGGCAGGCCGTAGAAATTTGCGCCATGTTCGCTGGCAAAGCCTTCGAGCTTATCCAGCGCATCTAGTTGCTCGAACACTTCTGCGTATAGCTCGATTGCACTCCACGCGCTGTAGCAACCTGCACAACCACAGGCATTTTCTTTTTTATGCTGTGCGTGCGGCGCAGAATCGGTGCCAAGAAAAAATTTAGAAGAGCCGGTAGCTACTACCTCGCGCAGAGCCTGTTGATGTGTATTTCGCTTTAGCACCGGTAAACAATAATTGTGCGGTCTTACCCCACCAACCAGTAAATCATTGCGGTTTAGCAACAAATGCTGGGGAGTGATAGTCGCTGCCACGTTATTATCTGCCTGAAGAACAAAGTCTGCGGCATCTTTAGTTGTGATATGTTCAAACACCACTTTAAGCTGTTTAAAAGCTTTTACGATCGGAATAAGGTGGGTATCGATAAAGACTTTTTCACGGTCAAAAATATCAATGTGGCTTTCGGTAACCTCGCCGTGAATAAGTAATGGCATATCCTGTTCTGCCATTTCAGCAAACACCGGATAAAGGGACTCTATTCCTTTTACAGCGGCATCAGAATTTGTAGTTGCGCCGGCCGGATACAACTTACACGCAGTGACCCCCGCCTTCTTAGCCTCACGAATATCCTCCGCCGTCGTCTGATTAGTCAGATAAAGCGTCATAAGAGGTTGAAACTGACTTCCTGACGGACGTGCCGCCTCAATACGCGCTTTATAGGCCTGCGCCTGCTCAGCGTTAGTCACCGGTGGAACAAGGTTTGGCATGACAATGGCCCGGGCAAAACAGCGGGCTGTGGCCGGTACCGTTTCACTTAGCATTTCGCCGTCGCGAAAATGAAGATGCCAGTCATCCGGTGTACGAAGGGTAATTGATTGCATAAGAAGCCTTTCTACATCTTAAAACCAGGTTTCATTATGCCTTAAAAGCTTACCTGCCGCATTATATTCGACAGGTAAGTGAGGGTTAACTTTTGCAGATACGGTGATAATTCTTTGCTTACGCTTTTTTCGTATAGGCGGCAATGATGACAATTCGCGTTCCGTTCACGCGTCCTTCAATATGTAACGGGTTGTCGCTTAAACTGATATTGCGCACTGCAGTACCTCGTTTGGCAGTAAAGCTTACCCCTTTTACATTCAAATCTTTTATCAGGTGCACCGTGT
Source organism: Salinimonas iocasae (assembly GCF_006228385.1). Lineage (GTDB taxonomy): Bacteria > Pseudomonadota > Gammaproteobacteria > Enterobacterales > Alteromonadaceae > Alteromonas > Alteromonas iocasae. Next base: position 419,726 of record NZ_CP039852.1, on the reverse strand, counting down.
CGCCTGCCGCTAACGGTGCGCCGTTACTGTCCAGCGTCGGCTCTCTTGAGTCATCAGCCTGGCTCGCACTTGCCCATTGTTGCATCTGCTCATCCAGATACATCATATCGAGAAGGTCCTGCGCCCACGGTTCGCTATTTAGTTTATTCAGCATACGCCACGCAACAATCTGCACAGCCGGTACTGGCGACCAAATTGCCTCATTCAGACACCGCCAGTGGTTGGTATCCGGTTCTGTCTCTCCGGTCAACTGACTCACGCAGGTTGAGCACGCCAGGATAGTACTGTCTACACCAGTAGTAGGTGATGAGGGTACTTCATACAGCGATAAATTTTCTTCGCTACCACATAATTCACACTGGCTGTTTGCCCGTGCTTTTACCTTTTCTTCAATCACTACGGCCTGTCCGTTTATTGTTTCTACCAGTCATTCAGAACGCAGAGTATATCATCTGAGAGTGATTTAGTTTTGATTACGATCATGCTTAACAAAAATCAGCGCATCGGTGTCATAGCCCAGAGATGCGGCCTTCTGAACAAGTGCAGAACGTTGAGAATCATCCATTTCGGGCTGACGGGCCAATATCCACAGGTAGTCTTTGTCCGGACCAGTCACCAGTGACCATTGATAATTTTTATCCAGGTCGGCCACTATATAGCTGGCGTAAAAAGGGCCAAAAAATGAAACTTTCAGCCATCCTGTTTGCTCATCCTTTACAAAATACGCTTTTCCTTCAGCTTCGTCCCACTGCCCTTCCTCGTCATTGAAGCCGCGGTTTACAACCTTTATACCGCCGTCATCCCGTTTTGAATAAGTGGCAGTGACATTACTCAGACCTTCTTCAAAACTGTGGTCCAATCGGGCAATTTCATACCATTTACCAAGGTATTGCTGCGCGTCAAAATCAGTGACAGGCTCTACATTTTCCGGCTTAGATGTACAGGCGGTAAGTATTAAGCCTGCCAGTAAAACTAAAAGCAGTGTTTTCATTGCCTATCCTCTTGTGGGCAGGTGACCGGTCTTAAGTAAAATCTTTACCGGCCCCTTTGATACAGTAAAACGCGGATCGTCACCCGTCGGACGACGAAGCCAGCTCATAGCTGGAATTTTAATGTCCTGTTCGCTTAGCTCGCCAGACAAAACCAGTGCTTCAAAGCCATTCTCCGGAATGACGGGATGCCATGATGCCCCCTTATCCAGTTCAACCAGTTGCGTAATCTCTTCATCGAACTGATGCAGTGGCAATACCTTTTGGGCACTAGTCATCCCCTGTTGCCATCCTGCAATATTTGTATTCAGGCGTACTGAACGCGTATCACCGGGAGAAAAATAACAGAGCTTAACAAAGAGCTCACAGCCGGTTTCTGAGTAAGGCGCATGCCTGGACTTAGCGGGATTACGCAGGTAACTTCCAGCCGGATAGTCGCCGGACTCATCGCTGAACGTTCCCTTGATGACAAATATCTCTTCGCCGGCAGGATGGGTATGGGTTGAAAACGCTGCGCCTTCATCATACCTGACCAGCGATGTAGCTTTGCCGGACTCACTGGCCTCTCTTTCAAGTTTTTTCCGCCAGACGTGGCTCGCCGGCGATGACTCCCATTCAAGTTGCTGCGTATCTATCAGCACTGACTGGCTATAGTTCTGATTAAGCATTGTTATCTTTTTACCGCTGTCTTTACGATAAGTACACATTCCGGCAGGGTTCAGTTTAATAGGGATACCGATTGGGACATGATAACCTTTATGTTTTTCACACTTTGTAGGTAGATACAATGCTTAAACACCATTTTCCCGAAGCCAGCGACCTGATATACGGCTGTATGGGCCTGGGTGGAAGCTGGGACGATACCCCCATCACACGTGAAGACAAAATGCACGCCCAGCGCGCTGTAGAAGCGGCGCTGGATGCAGGTATTACCGTGTTTGATCATGCCGATATCTATACGCTGGGCAAAGCTGAGTCAGTGTTTGGGCAGCTTCTTAGTGAACAGCCACACCTGCGGGAGAAGATGATTCTGCAGTCAAAGTGTGCCATTCGCTTTGCTGATTCGAGCGGACCTAAACGATATGACTTTTCCTCTGACTGGGTAACGCAAAGTGTGGAGGGGTCTCTTCGTCGGCTCAATACCGAACAACTCGATGTGCTGCTTTTGCATCGTCCCGACCCACTTATAGAATTAGATGAAATAGCCCGCACACTTGCTACGCTTATAACGACCGGTAAGATAAAACATATTGGCGTATCTAATATGAACCGTTATCAGATGGCATATTTGCAAAGTGCCCTCAATACGCCAATTGTTGCTAACCAGTTGGAATTGAGCCTTTCAGCGCGGGATTTTGTCGAAGACGCTATTTCTGTCAATACGCCTGACCATGCTCACTCAGGCTTTAGCGCTGGAACCATGGAATATTGTATGACGCACAATGTGCAGTTGCAGGCATGGGGCGCACTCGCACAGGGGCGCTTTACCGGTGGCAAAACACAGGGTGAAACCGATGAGTCTACCGCCAAGCTGGTCCGCGAGCTGGCTGAAAAATACTCTGTATCACCAGAAGCCATCGTACTGGGCTGGCTTACCCGGCATCCGGCCAGAATTCAGCCGGTTATCGGCACGACCAACCCGGAACGCATTCGTGCTTGTGCTCAGACTACAGCACTTTCACTCAGCAGAGAGGACTGGTACCTGCTGTTTGAAACGGCGCGCGGTCAGGACGTACCTTAGGAGATACTATGTTAAAAGGGATCCATCACGTTGCCATAATATGCAGCGACTATCCACGCTCTAAAGCGTTTTATACGCAATTACTGGGGCTGAGAGTAATTGATGAAAATTATCGGGAAGAAAGAGAATCTTATAAATGTGATCTGGCGTTGCCTGATGGCAGCCAGATTGAACTCTTCTCTTTTAAAGATGCGCCGTTAAGACCTAGTCGACCGGAGGCGCAGGGGCTCAGGCACCTGGCATTCAAAGTAGACGATTTAGATGATGTTATTGCCCATCTAAAAGATAATAATGTTGAGGTAGAGCCTGTACGGGTCGATCCGTACACCAATAAGCGGTTCACGTTTTTCACTGATCCGGACGACTTACCACTGGAGCTTTATGAGCTGTAGCTGCGTGCACGCTCAGGCTCGACGATGAAGACTGTCGGGGCCGCTACAGCACGGCCCGACATTTAATTTTGCCCATGTTACCCTGCTACACCATAATCTCTGGCTTCGATTTCAGCCAGTCGCTGGCGCGTCGGGTTTGCAATATAGTTGTACAGCAACCCCAGAAACAGTAGCGACGCAAAACCGGTTGCCACCATAAACCCATATTTGGCGTCTCCCCCCATCGCATCGCTTACCAGCCCCATAATAAGTGGCCCCGCAGCAGCCCCGGCAGCGGTAAAAAACAAAATCACGCCAGCAACACTGCCATGCTGATGTTTTTCAAAACAGCTTATCCCCTTGGAATTAAATGTCGGGTATATAACAGACATAAAAATACCCGTTAGCGGGAATAGATAAAGCGCAACATGTTTGCCGCCCGCCAGACCTAAACCGAAACAAAGCACGATAGCACCACTAAACAGTAGCAACACCAACGCCCAGTTGAACCTGGCCATCATCCAGATGCCCACAAAGCGACCCAGCGCACGAAGCACAAAAAATGCGGTGACAGAGTAAATGGCCAATTGACGCGCAGCGCCCTCGCTGTAACAGGCATAAGTCTCCTGAATCGACTGTGCATCACAGACCAGATAGCTGGGCATCCAAACATAAATGGCACTTTCTGCCGCTACATACAAAAACGCACCGATGGAGAAACCAAATGCATAGGGATTTTTTACCAATGCCAGAGACTTTTTGAGCGAGACTTTTTCAACGGTATGCTGATGCGTTGCGACATATTTGGGATAGCGAACAAACGCAGCAACCGCAATAAGCAACGTACAGATACCACCTGCAATAACGTAAAGATACTGCCATGGCACGCCTCGGTGAATCAGCCAGGCTACAATCAGTGGACCGATTATGGCGCCGACACCGAAAAAGGCTTCGGCACCGTTCATGGTTGCTGTGTGCTGACGCGTTGAGCTGGAAATATCGCCGATTAATGCGAGAGCACCGGTTTTGAATATACCTACCGCCACACCGGACAAACTCATTAATGACACGATAAACACAAAATCGTTGGCAATCAGAAAGCTGTAACAGGCAATTCCAAACAGCGCCAGACCAATGATTATAGTGGTTTTACGTCCCAGCTTGTCAGCCAGAAAACCCAGAAACAGCCCAGAGAGCGCGATGCCCAGCATAGGCAGTGAGTGCATCAGACTAGCCAGTGCGTTCGTCACATCAAAGGCAACTTTGACTTCTTTAATAATTTCGCCCACAGAGTCTGAAGTCATGGCAAACATCATGAACATCAGATATGTCAGCCAGCGAATAAGGTAATTACCGGACTGCTGCATAGTGTCGTCTTTCCTGTGTTTACACAATATTACCGAATATCGGGGATTGTGCGGTGTGATTTAAAACAACTTTTAATTTGAAGTTTCAACTTAATCGTTTAAGATAAATTAGCAAGAGTTTGCAAAAGTGTAAACATTGTTGTGAATATTTTGTTACCACAGCCACGATAGGCTGTTGCGGAGGTCACCCATGAACTATGCGGCCGATAGCCAAACCTGTCTGGCACGCCTGCTTTCTCAATGCGATTTAAGCGGTTTGAATACGCAGGATAAAGCAGTATTTACCGCTCGCCTGGAGCGGCATTTTGAGCAGTTGCTGTCTCTCTACACGCAGGTTTATGGTCATCAGTATGACTGCTATTTCCATTTGCAACAGCTACTGACTGTACTGGCAGACGGCTTTAAGAGCCGTAACAGGCAACTCAAAAATCAGGATCAGCAGGCTATAGCATCGCCACTATGGTATCGCAGTGAGCAGGAAGTCGGCATGGCCTGCTATGTAGACCTGATGGGTCCGACCCTTGACGATCTACATGACAAGATCCCATATCTGAAATCGCTGGGGGTTACTTATCTGCATCTTATGCCCCTTTACGCATCACCGGAAGGGGATAGCGATGGTGGGTATGCGGTGTCCGACTACCGAAAGGTCAATCCATCCCTGGGCACAATGTCACAGTTGAAAAAGCTGGCTAAAGCGCTTGATAAAGCCGGTATACGCCTGATTCTGGATTTTGTTTTTAATCATACCTCTGATGAACACGCATGGGCCAAAGCGGCGCTACGCGGCGATGACCGCTACCAGAACTTTTATTACCTGTTTGATGACCGCACGTTACCTGATCAATTTGAACAAACGCTGCGGGAAATTTTCCCGCAGGTCCGCCGGGGCAGCTTCACCTTTAATGAGCGGATGCAAAAATGGGTATGGACAACATTTAACAGCTTCCAGTGGGATTTAAACTACCGCAATCCTGATGTGTTTAATGCCATCACCGCAGAAATGCTGTTTTTGGCTAATATCGGTTGTGCCGGTCTGCGACTTGATGCCCTGGCTTTTATCTGGAAGGAAATGGGGACTGATTGTGAAAACCAGCCTATGGCGCACACCCTGATTCAAACCTTCAATTGCTGTCTGCAAATTGTGGCGCCGTCGGTGGTATTTAAGTCTGAAGCAATCGTGCATCCGGACGAAGTCGTAAAATATGTCCGCAAAGACGAATGCCAACTCTCTTACAACCCACTGTTAATGGCGCTGTTATGGAATTCGATGGCGACGCGCAAGACCAATTTGCTGACTCGTTCCATGCAGAAAAGTTTTGCGATCCCTCAGGATACTACCTGGGTTAATTACATACGCTGTCATGATGATATCGGCTGGACGTTTGATGATGCTGTCGCCTGGGATATGGGGGTAAACCCTCATGATCACCGGTACTTTCTGAATCAATTCTTCACCGGTCGCTTTGAGGGCTCGTTCGCTCAGGGTGTTCCGTTTGCAGAGAACCCCACCACCGGAGACTGTCGTGTTTGCGGCACCTTGGCCTCCCTGTGTGGATTAGAACAGGCGTTACAAGAGCAAGACCAGTCTCAGATTGATGTCGCTGTTGCCCGAATGGTATTGCTGTACGGCGTAACATTCAGCATCGGCGGTATTCCTTTACTCTACTCCAGTGATGAGTTAGGCCTGCTTAACGATCACAGCTACCTTGAAGATGAAGCCAAAAAGCATGATGACCGATGGGTCAATCGCGTAGCGGTTACGCCCAGTGATATTTCCCATATCTCCAGCGACAATGATCCAGAGAGCCTCGAAGTTTCGGCTAAGCGACAAGTATTTACTACGCTTCAAAAACTGATATTTATTCGCAAATCGCACCGGGTATTTGGTGATAGCCGCACTCAGATTCTCGATACAGGCAATCAGCACTGCTTTGCCTACCTGCGCACAAATAGCCATGACGAAAAGCTGTTGGTCGTGTGTAATTTTTCTGAACACCCGCAACAGATATCAGGACAGTTGCTGCAGCTGCTGGAAGGAAAAAATGCCAGAGACCTGATCACCTCTCACCAGCTGGATAGCGCCACTGCGCCGCTCACGCTGACGGGCTATCAGCAACAGTGGTGGCTAGCAGAATAAAGCACATGGGCATCTGCAATTTTAACGAATGACTGTGGGCGATATGCCTGAACATTAAATTTTATGCCGCCGCATATATATGGTGTGCTTCTTGAAGGTAACTCTGCTTAGTGATAACGACCGGCCGTAAGGGCTGAGTCGTCCAGCTCAGGAGTTACCATGGCTACAGCAACAGAGCATGAATATATGTGCCCCCATTGCGGTCACATAAACGCCATTGCGCACCACGAACTACGTAATAAATACACGGAACAGTATGCAAAGTGCGACAAATGTCACACAGGTTTAGAAATCGTGCCAGCCGATGGCATTAATGAACAGGTAAATTTGGTGGTATCTGAGGTACCGCAGGACTCACTCCTGCGGTAATCAATACAATCAGCCGGCGAAGAATTCACGTCGCAGATTTGCATCAGTAGCAAACTGACCGCCTAATGCTGATGTACGCGTGAAGGAATTGTTGTCGCGAATACCTCGCGCCTTAACGCAGTAGTGAGTGGCGTTTATAGTGACTGCTACATCATCTGTACCCGTTAAGGCCTGAATAGCCACCATTACCTGCTGAGTCAGGCGCTCCTGAACCTGCGGGCGCTGCGAGAAAAACCCAACCAGTCGATTAATTTTAGATAGACCCAATACTGTGTCTTTGGGTATATAGGCTACCGACGCTGTACCATCTATTGTTACAAAGTGATGCTCGCAGGTACTGGTAAGGCTTATGTCACTTACCTGTACAGGCTGATTAAGTTGCATCTTGTTTTCAATGGTCGTAATTTTCGGAAAGTTGCCGTAATCCAGCCCGCCAAAAATTTCATCAACATACATTTTTGCTATGCGCTTTGGCGTTTCCGTCAGGCTGTCATCACTGCGATCCAGTCCCAGCGTATCCATAATGTCCGTCATCGCTGCTTCTATACGATCGCGCTTCTCCTGACCCGATAACGAATTATCGACCAAAGGTGTTTCCAGGCCTTTCTCAATAAGCGCCTGTCTGACTATTTGCGCTTCTTTGGCGATTACCGGCTCAATCGCATCGCGCACTACCACGGCTTCATTTGCTAGCATGACATATCCTAACTAAACAACTTATGCTGTTATTACAACGTTTTATCTTAAACACAACAAGACAGGGCCAACATGAAAGTTTGTTAATGCACCTGTGTCATCTGGTCCCATATTGTGGCAGGCATCGATTTGCCCACCCAGTCATTTTTGTCTTACTTACAAATGACAACGTCACTGGCACCGTGTGATATTTGCTAATTGTAACATATCAATGTCTAAAATCTGCACGTATTGATAAGACGTTACCCTCAAAAGATGTGCATTTAACCAGACAGCAGGTGCCGTTGCCCCCCCAGACAAACCACGCGATAAAAGCAACTTTTATGCGAAGGTGTGCGTAATGCCCATTTAAGCATGCTCACTTGCACAGTATAATTCGCCTAACTTTACAATGAGTAAATCTATGACTGGTTCTACATCACTTCTTCCTGAATGGACAGACGTCGACGCTATTCTGCTGGCGTGGCCTCATGAAAATACTGACTGGGCGCCATGGCTGGACGATGTCCGCCGCACCTATTTAAGTCTGATAGCGGCAGTAAATGCATCGGGTGCCGGTGTTATTTTGCTGTGCAGACTCCAGGATAAACAGACCATCACATCACTGCTTGGTTCAGACGCCAGGGTTTTGCTTGTGTGCGGTGAATACAACGACACGTGGATGCGTGACTATGCATTTTTGACGGTGGCGGCTGATGATGCAAATCAGCCGGTAGAGTTCTCATTCAACGGCTGGGGCGAAAAATTTAACGCTATCAAAGACAACCAGGTCAATCAGCGTTACCTGGCGGCGCTGTGTGAGCGTCCCATAGCCACCAGCTCCGTGGTTGCCGAAGGCGGCGCACTGGAGATTGACGGTCAGGGCCACTTACTATCGACCGCGCAATGCCTTTTAAATCCGCGACGTAACGTGGATATGACACTGGAAGATTATGAAACCGTGTTTAAAAAAGTGTTAGGGGCAACGAAGGTTACTATTTTTAAAAACGGGCACCTCGAAGGCGACGATACCGATGGACATATCGATACTCTGGTGCGTTTTACGCCGCAGCAAGGCCTGGTAATACAGGCTGCAGATAACCGTCCGGACGATTCACACTTTGCAGGTTTAAGTGCGCTTTGTCGGGAATGCAGCGAGGAGCTTCCGGAGCATAACCAGTTCCGGTTACCGTTACCGGCGATGTATAACGAAGAAAATGACCGATTACCGGCTTCTTATGCGAACTTTTTGATTTGCAATGAGTCTGTAATGGTACCGATTTACGGTCAGCCAGAAGATGAAACGGCGCTGGCCGTTATGGCTGATGCCTTCCCACAGCATCAGATAGTGCCGGTTGACTGTGCACCACTGATACAGCAATTTGGCAGTCTTCACTGTATATCAATGCAAATTCCCAGGCACACGCTGAATAGGCGGGTGCTTAGCCAACTTCAACAAGGGGTGAGTGTTTATGACGTCTGAGACGTTGAAAATAGGCTTGGTTCAGCAGGCCGTCGAAGGCAATGATAAGTCGGTTAACTGGCAGAAAAGTGCTGACAAAATAGCACAGCTGGCGGCTGATGGATGTGAGTGTATTTTGTTGCAGGAGCTGCACAGCACACTGTATTTCTGCCAACAGGAAGATACTGACGCCTTCGACCTGGCAGAGCCTATTCCGGGGCCGGCCACTGAGTTTTTTGGCGAACTTGCTGAAAAATACAATGTTGTATTGGTCACCTCACTCTTTGAAAAGCGTGGTTCCGGCTTATATCACAATACGGCTGTGGTATTTGACCGCTCACGGGAAATTGCGGGTAAGTATCGCAAGATGCATATTCCTGATGACCCGGGCTTTTATGAGAAATTCTATTTCACTCCCGGTGACATGGGCTTTGAGCCGATTCAAACCAGTGTCGGTAAACTTGGTGTATTGGTGTGCTGGGACCAATGGTATCCCGAAGCGGCCCGACTGATGGCGATGCGCGGGGCAGATATTTTGTTCTACCCTACTGCTATCGGCTGGGATAAGAATGATACCGAAGAGGAACGTCAACGCCAGTTTGGTGCATGGCAAACTATTCAGCGCGCTCATGCTGTTGCCAATTCAGTGCCGGTGGTGGTGGCTAACCGCACTGGTTTTGAAGCTTCGCCGGTTGAAAATGACCCGGGTATTCAGTTTTGGGGGCAAAGCTTCATCGCCGGCCCGCAGGGCGAATTATTGGCGCAGGCCGATGCGAATGAAGAACAGGTACTGATGGTCGAGCTTGATTTGGCCCGGACTGAGCAGGTCAAGCGTATATGGCCCTATTTCAGAGATCGCCGCATTGATGCTTACGGCGACCTGACTAAGCGCTGGAGAGACTAATACCTCAATAAAAAAGGCAGTTTATCTGCCTTTTTTATTGGCCGAGTCAGAGGCTTTTACAGAAAATATTTGCTGCTCGCTAAGCAGAAACTGCTGATGAGGGGCACCACCCAATACGTCTATCATTACCGGATCATCCACCCAAAGCCCCCCGGTATACTGGCCGAAAGCAGGCATAATGAGTAACCTTTCACTAAGTGCAAAGCAGCGGCCCCTGACTCGCTGACGCCCCGCCGACACGCGCATTTTAGGATGAAAATGCCCGATAACCTGATGTGAGCATTCCGGCCAGTCGTTTTCAGGCTCATGGCAAAAGCCGATAGTCTCCACGCGAAGCCGTTGATGGCGCTTTCCCTCAATTTCATCGGGGATCGCCGGGTCGTGGTTCCCCAGTACCCAAATCCATTCCTTCACCTGGCTAATAAGCCCAGCAAGGAACTGCTTGTCGGCACGGTCCATTCTTGAAACCGCATGAACATCGTGAAAGCTGTCACCAAGACATAAGAGTCGTTGGGGACGATAATCATCAACAATCACGCTCAGACGGTCCAGGGTGGCGCGGCTGTCCATATGCGGCAGAGGATGCCCGAAACTGCCCAGATAACTCCCCTTTTCAAGGTGAAGATCAGAGACAACCAACATATCCCGGGCGGGAAGCCATGCTACGCCTCTGGCGTCTAACAGCCAGGTTTGACCACCAAATCTTGCCGGAATTATCTTATTGCGGGCAACCTGTTGTTCCAGCCAATCGTTGTTACTTACCACTCTACTCCTGCTCTACTCTTTTGCTATGCGTCGCGACCACTCAGCAGCGCTTTTACTTCATCCAGCATAGACTCAGCTTCGGCATATAAATCTGCCTGCTCCATCAGTGCGTGCGCACCTGCTCCTTTTACCTGCTCAGCGCGGACATCAAGCACAATGGGAATGGACATCGGAGATGCCTTTTCCAGATTGACCAGACGAATTTTACCCACAAACCGGATGAGCATATCAGCAAGACGCTTAAGATCCAGCAGCTCTCGCTCTGCGTCTGCCCGGGTTACGGCAAGAAGAATATGGTCAGGATCGTATTCACGCAAGGTGTCGTAAATCAAATCAGTAGAAAATGTAACCTGCTTCATGGTCTTCTGACTGCTATGGAAGCGCTGTTCAGTCAGTCCGCTGACAATCGCCACCCGGCGAAAAGAGCGTTTGAGCATGGGCGCCTGCAGCATCCAGTCTTCCAGTTCGTCCCCTAAGATATCCGGTGAAAAAAGTTGCTCGACCTGTTGCTGACTGACGGGTTTAAGTGACCACACCGACAACCCGTAGTCTGTAACACTGAACGAGAGCGGCTTTAGTCGCATCTTTTCCATTCGCTTTGTAAGCAACATACCCAGCGTCTGATTCGCTTTGCGCCCCTCAAAGGTATAATAAAGAGCGACATTAGTTTTGCGATACTCAAATTGCTCAACCAGTACTGTTTTGTTGTCGGGTATCTGTGAAAACTGTTGCTGTAGATCCAGCCACTGCCTCACCTGGGCAGGCAGTGCCTTCCAGCGTGAAGGTGTTTGTAAAAGTTCTCTGACGCCCTCGGCCAGAAAGGTCGACAGCGGCATCTGGCCACCGGAATAACTGGGTATTTTGGGCTCGCCTCCCTTCGCTGCGCGCGCATGAAGCTGCATATCGCGTATCGCTTCATACCTGAGTACTTCGCCGGCGAATAAAAATGTATCACCACTGACAAGCTGCTGGGCAAAATACTCTTCCACCTCTCCGATGATTTTGCCCTGATTGCCGCGTCGGATACGTTTCACTTTAAGGCGGCCGGCCTCTACGATTGTGCCGATGTTTTGCCGGTGACGCTGGATAATGCGTTTTGATGCAGGAGTCCACTGCCCTGCTTCATTTTTTGATAGTCGCTGATAACGGTCGTACACCCGCAGCGCGTAACCACCATCTACCGTATATTGCCAGAGCTTATCAAACTCCTCTCGCTCAACCCCCTGATAAGGCGCTGCATCAAGCACCTGGGCATAAATTTGCTCAGGCTCAATGGGTTCGCTACAGGCACAGTTCAAAATAAACTGCGGCAATATATCCATTGCGCCGGGCATGGGTGCCTCGCCATCCAATTGCCCCTGCCTGATCGCATCCATCGCGGCCTGACACTCCAGTGCTTCAAATCGGTTAGCTGGCACCAACAAGGCTTTGCTGGGTTCATCCAACCGGTGATTAGCCCTGCCTATCCGCTGAAGCAACCGGCTTACTCCCTTCGGCGCGCCAACCTGTATTACCAGGTCAACGTTGCCCCAGTCGATTCCCAGTTCAAGGGCAGAGGTACAGACAATGGCTCTAAGCATGCCCTGTGACATCATATTTTCCGTCTTGCGGCGCTGCTCCTTGCTCAAAGAGCCATGGTAGAGGGCGATAGGTAGCCCCTGAACGTTTTTTTCCCATAGCATCTGAAATATCAGCTCAGATTGCGCCCGGGTATTAACGAAGACTAATGTGGTGCCCGCCTCGCATATCTGCTGGTAGATATCATCCATGGCATAGCGTGCCATAAACCCGCCAAAAGGCATTCTGGAACGGGATTTGAGCATTCGGACTTTAGGTTTAACCGGCGCTTTAACCTGTAAAACATGTGCAGGTTCGCCGGTTTTGCCTAACCAGCCAGCCATTGCGAGAGGGTCTGCAACCGTGGCAGAGAGGCCGATTCTTCGCATTGCAGGCGACAACGATTGTAGCCGCGCCAGGGCCAGGGTGGTGAAATCGCCACGCTTATTGGCAACCAGGCTGTGCGCCTCGTCAATGATCACAGTACTGAGCCGACCAAAGATTTTATCCGCATCGGCGTAGGACAGCAGCAGCATCAGCGACTCAGGCGTGGTAAGTAATATGTTGGGTGGCTTTCTGCGCTGCCGTTGCCGTTTGTGGGACGGGGTGTCGCCGGTTCGCGTCTCAATGGTGATATCAAGTCCCATTTCCTCTACCGGCTCTAGCAAATTGCGATGGATATCCTGGGTCAGCGCTTTTAAGGGTGAAATATACAATGTATGCAACCCCTCCCGCGGGGCTTTATGCAGCGCCACCAAAGAGGGCAAAAAACCCGATAATGTTTTGCCCGCACCAGTAGGAGCAATGAGCAGCGTAGCGTCATGCCGGGGCACCTGCCTGAGCATCTTTTTCTGATAAGCACGCAGTGACCACCCACGTCGTTCGAACCATTGCCTGAAGGAATCCGGAAGAATAAAAGCCACCCGCTGAGTAGAAATAACGCACCGGCTGTATTTACGCCCGGATGCGGTCTTAAGTTTATTTCATTCAACCTTATGTCAGTGCTCACCGTATATGGTTGAAACCAAAAGGGAGGTGTAACTTGCATCCACAAGACTGGGTAAGTGTTGAAGAAGCTGGCTTGTATTGTCGGCCCGCAGATATGTATGTCGACCCGATGTTACCGGTTAAAAACGCTATTGTTACCCACGGTCATGCGGATCACGCCAGAAGCGGACACGATATTGTGTACGCCACGCCCCAGACGTTAAAGATTATGACAACACGTTACGGCGAGGATATGGCGAAAACGACCTATACCATGCCTTATCATGAGACCGTCGTTCTGGGTGAAGCCGACGACCCGGTTAAGATGACGCTCTTCCCCGCTGGTCATATTCTGGGCTCAAGTCAGGTACTGTTTGAATATCGCGGCAGCCGTCTGGTGGTATCCGGCGACTATAAGCGGCGTCATGATCCGACCTGCCCACCTTTTGAAGTGGTACCCTGCGATGTTTTTATTACAGAAGCAACGTTTGGCCTGCCAGTATTCACTCACCCCCCGATAGAGGCAGAGATCGACAAGCTGATTACCTCGTTACAGGTCTTCCCTCACCGATGCCATCTGGTAGGAGCCTATGCCCTGGGCAAATGTCAGCGAGTCATTCTGGCGCTCAGACAAGCCGGCTATATCAAACCTATCTATCTGCACGGGGCACTGATTCGCCTGTGTAATCTGTATCAGGAACAGGACGTTGATTTGGGTGAGCTGATTGCTGTGAACGATGTGGAAGACAGGGATAAACTTGCTGGTGAAGTGGTAATTGCCCCCCCGTCAGCACTTGCAGATCGCTGGTCACGAACGCTACCCGACGTTCGCCCGATAGTTGCGTCGGGCTGGATGCAAATTCGTGCCAGAGCCAGACAAAAGCAGGTAGAGCTACCGCTGATTATTTCTGACCACTGTGACTGGCCTGAATTGATACAGACTATTGAGGAAGTCCAGCCTAAGGAAGTTTGGGTGACGCACGGCAGAGAAGATGCGTTGGTACATCAGGCTGGCCAGATGGGTTTTAAGGCAAAGGCGCTCTCACTTATTGGGTATGAAGACGATGAGGAGACCGGATAATGGATGCATTTGCCGACTTACTTGAGCAGCTTTATTTTACGCCTGGCACGAACGCTAAAGCAGCGCTAATCATTGAGTACCTTAAGAAGACGCCGGATCCTGACAGAGGCTGGGCGATTGCTGCCATGGCAGGCACCCTGCGCTTTGACTTTTTTAAACGCAATGCGGTAAAGCAACTAATGCTTGAGCGCATCGACCCGGTCTTATTTGAGTTAAGCTATGACTACGTCGGCGAGATGAGCGAAACCGTAGCGCATTTATGGCCTGCACCTTCTGACATACCCGATGCGCCTTTGCCTGGTTTGGGCGACATTGTTGATGAGTTTATGAATGCTAAGCGCACAGAGGTAAAACCATTACTGGCTGATTATCTCAACAGAATGACCGCTTCACAGCGCTGGGCGCTTATTAAGCTTGGTACACGGGGCTTACGTATTGGCGTATCGGCCCGCTCTATGAAGCAAATTCTGGCTCGATTTGGTGAAACCCGAGTAGAGGAAATTGAGGCGCTCTGGCATGGTGTTAACCTGCCTTATACTGAGCTTTTATCGTGGCTGGAAGGGCATGCAGATAAGCCCGATATTTCCGATCGAGTGACCTTTCATCCTGTCATGTTATCCCATCCTATTGATGAAAGTGACCTGACAAACATCGACCCGACACAATGGCAGACCGAGTACAAGTACGATGGCATCCGGGTGCAGCTGGTCTGTACTAAAAATGGCAAGGCGCTGTTTAGCCGAACGGGTGATGATATCAGTCATGCATTTCCGGATTTACTCGATACCATCGAGTCGCATTGTGTACTGGACGGCGAGCTCTTGGTTATGCACGGTACCGAGGTAGACACATTTAATCAGCTGCAACAGCGTCTGAATAAAAAGAAGCCGACCAAAAAGCTGATGGACAGCCTGCCGGCTGGGTTGATGGCCTACGATGTTCTTAGTATCGGTGATAATGATTACCACAGTAAGCCGCTATCAGAACGCAGGGAATTATTAAGTGCGTTTATCAGTCAGTCGGAGAGCCCGCGCCTGCATCTGTCTCCTGTACTGGATGTGCCCACAAAACCTGCACTGGAAACATTGTATAAAGAGGCCAGCGAAGATACGGCAGTGGAAGGATTGATGCTCAAACGTCTGGATAGCCACTACATTCCCGGCCGGCCAAAAGGCCAGTGGTTTAAATGGAAACGTGAACCAAAGTTGGTAGACGCGGTGGTTATGTACGCTCAGCGGGGTCATGGAAAACGGTCGAGCTTCTACTCTGACTTCACGTTTGGCGCGTGGGAGGAGGATTTATTACTTCCCATTGGCAAAGCCTATTCAGGGTTTACTGATGAGGAACTTAAAAAGCTGGATAACTGGGTGCGGCGTAACACTGTAGGCCGCTTCGGTCCGGTCAGAGAAGTTAAAAAGTCGCTGGTGATTGAGGTTGCATTTGACGCCGCTCACCCTTCGTCCCGACACAAATCAGGCATTGCCCTGCGGTTTCCAGGTTTTCATCGTATACGGTGGGACAAACCGGCCAACGAAGCTGATACATTATCCACCGTTAAACAGCTTATCGAAAAATAGCGCTGATGGGCTGCATAGGTTGTCAGATTAGCGTTTTGCCCGCTTTCTCCACGGCTTCCGGAATAATTTTGTGAGGCACTTCCACACCTTTTCGGGCCAGTGGGCGGGCTTCTATGCTGTTCTTCCACCGGCGTAGATGCTCAAGTCCATCCATTGAAACCCCAGACCATTTGTAGGTACGTACCCAGCACCAGTTCGCCATATCAGCAATACTGTAATCGTCCACCAGATATTCATGGTCAGCAAGGTGCTTATCCAGTACTTCAAAAAGACGTCTGCATTCATTCTGATAGCGGGTAATCGCCCTGGGAATGGTTTCATCCATATAGCGGTAAAATACGTTCGCCTGCCCCATCATCGGCCCAACACCGCCTACCTGAAACATCAGCCACTGCAGCACCTGATAGCGTTTGGACGGTTCAGAAGGTAAAAACTGACCGGTTTTCTCAGCCAGGTAAAGCATAATGGCGCCTGACTCAAAAAGCGTCAGGTCAGCGTTATCATGGTCGGTGATAACCGGGATACGCGCATTTGGATTAAGCGAAACAAACCAGTCTTGTTTTTGCTCGCCTTTACGCAGGTCGATAGTATGCGCCTTGTAATCCAGCTGCATTTCTTCCAGCGCAACAGACGCCTTCCACCCATTGGGCGTAGGCGCGGTGTATAATGAAATCATCAGGCTTTTGCGCTGGGGCGTTGATTGACCAAATCATACCAGCGAAGAATATTGGTATGCTTGTCAGATAACCGAATATCTACCACACGGGCGAAATCGATAGCGCACAGGGCTGTAATATCCGCGATGGAAAAATCTTCACCGGCAATGTAGGTATTAAGCTCAAGGCGTCTTTCAAGAATATTCAGGTATTTGGCTGCATTGATGCCTGCCTGTTTGCCGTACTCAGCGACCGGCACCATTCTGTCTTTAAAATAGCCGGTTGAATGCTGAAAACACATGCCAACCTGAAGCAGCAAAGCCATCTCAACCTGACTTTGCCACATTGAGATTACCGCTTTGCTTTTTGCATCGGTGCCCATTAATGTCGGCTCCGGAACGGTATTTTCAAAGTATGTGCAAATTGCATCAGACTCAGCAATGCAGGTACCATCATCAAGTTCCAGAATAGGTACTTTACCCAGCGGGTTTTTCGCCCGCATTTCTGCCGTCAGGTTCTCACCTTTTTGCAAATCAAGCTGCACGTACTCCATGTCGACGCCTTTTTCTGCCAGAAACATTCTGACGCGACGAGGATTCGGGGCTGTTCGGGTTTCATAAATTTTCATCACCGCACTCCATTTAGCCTTTTCAAATCAGCTTAACGATGCACAAAAGATAGTCAAATTATCCTGGCAAAGCGATGTCTATCACTTCTCTGAATAGTGATAACACTGCATATAATTGACCCGCATTCCCCGGCTTCTCCGCCACTTCTGGTTAAACGGGTTCATCATCAATCCGCATTTAAATGTTTTGTAAAAGTCTCTGCCCACCCATTTGTCCAACTGCCGTGGCTTGACGAACTTGCGCCAGGAGTGTGTTCCTTTGGGCAGGTAACCCATTACATACTCAGCCCCCACAATCGCGATGAGATAACTTGCCAGTGTACGATTAAGTGTGGCCAGAATAAGCATTCCGCCAGGACGCACCAGACGTGTAGAATCCTTTATCAGTGCTTTCTGGTCAGGCACATGCTCAACAACCTCAGCATTTACAACCACATCGTATTGTGTATCATTGCCCAGCTCTTCAACCAGGCAATGTCGATAGTCGATATTCAGATCGCCCTGCTGCGCGTGTCTTTTGGCAACCTCAATACTGACAGCACTGGCATCAATGCCAGTTACCTCTGCCCCTTCTTTAGCCATGGCTTCACTGATGAGACCGCCGCCGCACCCCACATCCAGAATTTTAAGATCGTGGAACGGATTAGGCATGCCAGGCGAGCGCCCAAAGTGATGGCAGATTTCATGAATCATGATTGTCGTCCTGGCGCGGTTAAACTCCAGTGCGGTTTTATATTCACCCTCAGGGTCCCACCAGGATTCTGCCAGCTCGTCAAAACGGGCAATTTCCTCATCAGAATAATTCTGCTTGTCCCGAGGCGTGCCCTTTTTACTTTTATCCAGCATAAAAGTCCCTCTAATGAATAGGTCGTAACTGTTGCTATAACTGATGCAATTTTATACTCTCAAAGCCAGGGAATTGATTAGACAGGGATAAATTATGGCTAATGAGAAGAATGTTTTTGGCAAACCACTGGTACTTTGCTGTGGTAATTCTGGCTTTACCCGTGAGGGATTTTGTTCTGTCCCCGCTGCAGACCTGGGCAATCATAGTATTTGCGCAATCGTGGATGAGCCCTTTCTGACATTCTCGAAACGTCGCGGTAACGACTTATCCGCGCCGAAGCCTGAACTGGCTTTTCCGGGATTGTCAGAAGGCGACCGCTGGTGTTTATGCGCGTCGAGATGGCTGGAAGCTCATCAGGCGGGTGTAGCACCTAAAGTTGTGTTATCCGCCACAAATAAAAAGGCGCTGGATGTAGTGCCACTTTCGTTATTAGAAGCGTACGCTACAGAGCCAGCGGCCTGATTAGCCTCGCCTATCAGGGTCGACGAATAACCAGCAAACGGGTTTCCGTCATATCTTCGATGGCATAACGAATTCCCTCACGCCCCAAGCCGGAATCCTTCACGCCCCCGTAAGGCATATTGTCGACGCGCCAGCTGGGCACATCACCGATGATAACACCACCTACATCCAGCTCGTCCCAGGCTTGCTGGATCTTATAGATATCTCTGGTAAAGATACCTGCCTGTAATCCATAACGGCTGTTATTGACCTCTTTAAGCGCCTCTTCGTAATCGCTAAACTTGTACAGTACAGATACCGGGCCAAATGCCTCTTCCTGACTGACATCACAGTCTTTAGGCACATTTTCCATCACCGTTGCTTGAAGCATTGCGCCGTCTCTACCGCCACCGGCAAGAATAGTCGCGCCCTGCTCTTTGGCATGCGTAATCCAGTTGTGCAGGCGCTCTGCCTCCGACTCCGCTATCATCGGCCCGATAAACGTATCTTCATCCATCGGATCGCCGGATACCAGCCCCGCTACACGCTCTACATATTTTTGCTTAAAGGTATCGTACAGGCTGTCATGAATAAGCAAGCGCTGAACACTGATACAGCTTTGCCCTGACTGATAGTATGCCCCGATTATGATGCGATCGATGGCATCATCAATATCTGCGTCTTCATCCACCACACAAGCTGCGTTGCCGCCAAGCTCCAGTACAACGGGCTTTTTACCGGCTTTCGCTTTAAGCTCCCAGCCCACATCCGGTGAGCCGGTAAAGCTTAATAACTTCAGGCGTTCGTCGGTGGTGAACAAGTCAGCGCCATCACGACTACACGGCAGAATAGAAAACGCGCCTTTAGGTAAGTCTGTCTCTGCCAGAATTTCGCCAATAATCAGTGCGCCTATGGGCGTTCTTGAGGCAGGCTTTAGCACAAAGGTACAACCTGCAGCAATGGCTGGTGCGACTTTGTGAGCTGTAAGATTCAGCGGGAAGTTAAACGGTGAAATAAAGGAGCACGGGCCAATAGGCACTTTTTTAGTCATGCCCTGATAACCCCGGGCGCGTTCGGATATTTCCAGATTAATCACTTCACCATTAATACGGACGCTCTCTTCTGATGCTATCCGAAAGGTATCGATAAGGCGCGTAACCTCTCCCCGGGCGTCTTTGATCGGCTTACCGGCTTCTATGCATAGGGCTTTAGCAAGCTCATCTTCACGTTCTTCAAAGCGTTTAACGCAATGGTCCAGCACAGCCTTGCGCTCAAATGGCGTCATTTTTGTCATTGCAGGCTGCGCTTTCTCAGCCGCTGCAATCGCCTGATCAATAACGTCGGCACCCGCTTTTGCGACCTTCGTTGCCACTTTCTGGGTAAATTTATTGGTAACTTCTAAATCTTCATTTGCGTATACCGGCTCATTAGCCAGATAGTAGGGATAACTGTCTTTCAACATTATCGAAGCTCCTTAAAGCTTGTCGCTTAATTCTTTGATTGTACGATTCAGTGTTTCATCATTGAGGCTATAGTCGACCGGGCAGTCGATAAGATGGACACCGGGAGTTTCCAGGCAATGTTTGAGCGTAGAGGCCACCTCACCGGTTTGCTCTATGCGCCAGCCTTGTGCTCCATAAGACTGTGCATAACTGACCAGGTCCGGGTTACCATAATCCAGGCCAAAGTTGTCCAGCTGCATGTGCGACTGCTTCCACTTAATCATTCCGTAAGCGTCATCCCGCAGTACAATGACTACAAGGTCGAGATTCAGACGAACAGCAGTCTCCAGCTCCTGACTATTCATCATGAAGCCCCCATCACCGCATACGCTGACTACCGGCACATCGGGATGTACCAGCTTGGCGCCAATAGCAGAAGGTAACCCGGCTCCCATACTTGCAAGCGCATTGTCCAGCAAGAGTGTGTTGGGGGAATAGGCGGGATAGTTTCTGGCAAACCAGATCTTGTACACGCCGTTATCCAGCGTCACGATGCCATTCTCAGGCATGACTTTTCTTACATCTCTTACAAAACGCTCAGGTAAAACAGGGAAACGGTCATCATCTTCGGCCACTGTTCTGTGCTTAACATAGGCATCATGAACATCTTTGTAGAAGTCCAGCTTCCAGCTTTCCTGAGGTATCAAATCTTCTTTTATTTGCCAGATACTATTAGCAATATCACCGACGACTTCTAACTGCGGAAAGTACACGGGGTCGACCGCGGCAGAGTCAAAGTTGATATGAATGACCTTTTGCTCTTCATCGGGATGCATGAAAAATGGTGGCTTCTCTACCACATCATGACCGACATTTATAATAAGGTCGGCGCGATCAATTGCGCGGTGCACAAAGTCGCCATCTGATAGTGCGGTATTACCTGCAAACAAGGGGTCACTTTCATTCAGTACCCCTTTACCCATTTGCGTAGTGACAAAAGGGATACCTGTTTTATCAACAAACTGACGTAGCATTTTGGCGGTAAGTTTGCGGTTCGCGCCTGCGCCAATCAGCAGGAGCGGCGATGTGGCCTGCTCAATCATTTCAACCGCCCGGTTAATTGCTTTGTATTCAGCGATGGGGCGACGTGAAAGGCTCGGCTCGATTAACGGCGTTGAAGTATTTTCTGCCGCAATATCTTCGGGTAATTCGATGTGAACAGCGCCGGGACGTTCTTCGTGTGCAATTCTGAAAGCTTCGCGCACGACCGAAGGAATTCGCTCTCCACTGACCACCTGCGTGGTGTATTTAGTGATGGGACGAAGCATGTCCACCACATCAATAACCTGAAAGCGCCCTTGTTTTGAGGTTTTAATCGGCTTTTGCCCGGTGATCATAAGCATGGGCATGGCACCTAATTGTGCATATGCAGCGGGTGTAACAAGATTGGTTGCGCCGGGGCCCAGCGTGGACAGACATACACCGACTTTTCCGGTCAGGCGCCCGTAGGTTGCTGCCATAAATCCTGCACCCTGCTCATGGCGGGTCAGAACCAGTTTAATTGAAGATGTTCGTAGTGATTCAAGAAGATCGAGATTTTCTTCGCCGGGGATACCGAAGATGTATTCAACACCTTCTGCTTCCAGCGCTTTGACGAACAGGTCTGAGGCTTTCATCCGTTATCTTGCTCCTTTTCATTATGCGAGAGTTGCGCAAAGAGCTGCGTGATAATGGCTACGGCTGCTTAGATAAAAGCGATTAGTTGTACAGCGAGATTAGCAGGCATGCCACCTGCCGGTCGTCACTTACGTGCGCTGGCTTTGCTCCCACTCGTCCAGCTGCGCACTAGTATTGCTGCGAATGTCCTGCTCGTTTTGTGATAACCACCACTTTTCCATGGCTTTAACGTTACGCTTGTTTGCCTTGAAAAAGAAATCTGCAACGTCTCCCACCAGTGGCACGGCGCCAAGCAGAAAATCCAGTACGATATTGCGCAGCATTTTACTTATTAGCGCTTTGGACATGCCCATTTTATGGCCCAGGTGGACGATTCTGGCGGCAATGGCAACCGTTATGACGTCACCAATACCCGGAATAAGACCAATTATTCCATCCAGCCCGATGCGGTAACCAATACCCGGGATCCTGAACGCCGAATCCATGGTGTTTGCAAGGCGCTGGGCCTTTTGCAGGTTGTGCGGTATCTGCGGGGATGATGTCATTGAGTTGCTCCAAGCTGTTTTGCCCGCTCCGCCCGCTGAGAGTTTTCATGTGTCGCTGACCAACCGTGCAAATTCTGCTTTATTAATGAAAAGAGCATATCAATATGGTTCTCGTCACTGTTCAACGCTTCGATATATTCGTAGCGTTTACCGCCGGCATGCATGAAGTACTCCCTGTTTTCCTCGCCGATTTCCTCGATGGTTTCAAGACAATCTGCTGAAAAACCCGGGCAAATTACCTGAACGGAAGTTACACCGTTTTTAGGCAAGGCTTTCATTGTTTCATCCGTATACGGCTGTAACCACTCTTCCCGACCAAAACGCGACTGAAATGTTGTCATATAGTCGTCATCGTTCAGTGACAGAGCTTCGGCTAAAAGACGGGAGGTTTTGTAGCACTGACAGTGATAGGGGTCGCCGTTAAGCAGATAACGTTTAGGTATACCGTGATATGACATGAGCAACTTATCTGCGCGTCCGTGCTTTTCCCAGTGGTCACGAACTTTGTCTGCCAGCGCACGAATATACGCCGGGTGGTCATGATACTGAGTGACAAAACGAAGTTCTGGTATCCAGCGGCGAGAGGTAAAGTCACTTGCAATAGCATCGAAAGTAGATGCCGTGGTAGAGGCACAATATTGTGGATATAACGGCAAAACGACGACTTTTCTCACCCCTTTTGCCATTAGTCTGTCGATAGCAGCATCAATAGAAGGGTTACCGTAGCGCATTGCAAAATCGACAACTACATCTTCTCCGTATTCAGCTTCGCATCGCGAAGCCAGAGCACTGTGCTGCGCTTTTGTTATTGCCAGTAGTGGCGACCCCTCATCTGTCCACACGCTGGCGTACGCCTTGGCAGAGCGGCTCGGACGAATGTTCAAAATGACGCCATTAAGAATAAACCACCAGATAAACCGGGGAACTTCAACCACTCGCGGGTCAGACAAGAATTGCTTAAGATAAGGACGCAGTGCTGAGGAAGTAGGACTATCCGGCGTTCCCAGATTGGTGATCAATACGCCCAGTCTGTCCGGCTGACTGTGAGAAAAATTTTCCGTTCCCTTATACTTCATAACATTTAACCTGTTGACGAATATGAGTTTTGTCGTAGCAAGATTATACCGCCAGACGACATGTTTTGATCGTTAAACATTTACAAAAAAAGGCAGCCGAGGGCTGCCTTTTAAGTTAACCGTAGTATGTTGCGGCTCCTGGGCCTACCGGCATCCCAAGCAAGAATACCCAGATGAAGAAAAGAAGACCCCAGCCGACAATAAACACCATGGTATATGGCAGCATCATGGCGATAAGCGTGCCCATCCCCAGGTCTTTACGGTATCGGGCGGCCATGGCCAGAATCAGTCCAAAGTAACTCATCATTGGTGAAATAACGTTAGTCACTGAGTCGCCGATACGATAAGCAGCCTGAATCACTTCCGGTGCATAACCCAATAACATCAGCATTGGCACAAATATAGGCGCTGTCACGGCCCACTGGGCAGATGCGCTGCCTAAAGACAAGTTGACCATACCGCACATTAGGATGAACAGGATAAAGACCGAGGGTCCATCCAGACCGACAGACTGCAACAGTGCTGCACCTTTAACTGCCAGTACTGTACCCAGATTCGTCCATTTAAAGAACGCCACAAATTGCGCTGCAAAAAATACCAGTGTGATGTAAAGGCCCATAGAGCCCATGCTTTTCGACATCGCATCAATAATATCTTTATCATTTTTCATGGTGCCGGCAATACGCCCGTAAACAAAGCCGGGAATCGCGAAGGTGATAAAAATAAATGCAACGATACCTTTGAGAAACGGGCTGTTTTGCACTTCACCCGTTTCCGGGTTGCGTAGAATGCCCCACTCAGGAACAACGGTAAGTGCCAGTATTGCGCAGGTAACGAGAAACGATACGCCCGCCCACGCCAGTGCTTTCTTCTCTTGCCTTGTCGGCGGGTCCATCTGTTGCTTTTCAAGACCTGCAGGGGCGTGAGATTCATCAAATTTTCCCAGTCTGGGCTCTACTATTTTGTCCGTAACAATCGCGCCCATAATGGCCACCACAAAGGTACTGATAAACATGAAGTACCAGTTCACTTCCGGCCCTACCACATATTCCGGGTCAATCATCTGAGCGGCCGCTTCGGTTATTCCGGACAAAAGCGGGTCAACTGTTCCCAGTAAAAGGTTAGCACTGTAACCTGCCGATACACCGGCAAATGCTGCTGCCAGTCCGGCCAGCGGGTGTCGACCCAAAGAGTGGAATATCATGGCGGCAAGCGGAATAAGTACGACATAGCCGAGCTCAGAGGCGGTGTTAGAAACAATACCCGCGAACACGATGGCAAAGGTAACGACCTTTTTAGGGGCATTCATAACCAGACCGCGCATGGCAGCCGACAACATACCTGAGTGTTCTGCTACTGAGACACCCAGCAAAGCCACCAATACTGTGCCCAACGGTGCAAAACCGGTGAAGTTAGTCACCAGGTTGGTGACAATACGCTGAAGCCCTTCTGCGCTCATCAGCGACACGACACTGATAACCCCATCTGCACTACGACCGCTGGCTCCTTCGGGGCGGGGATCGGCAACTGCTATATCGAAATACCCTAATATACCGCTGATAAAAACAATACCTACCGCAAGGATTGCAAACAGGGTTACCGGATGCGGCAGAAGATTCCCCAGCCACTCGACCGTACTCAGAAATCGGGCGAACAGCCCGCCCTGCGCCTGCTCTTCGTAAGCAGAACGTGTTTGAGATTGATTAGAAGACAAACTGATACCTCTGGCTTTAATTCGCTGTGACTCCACACTACAGGCTCAGCACACAACGGTTTGACATCTTTTTTTGAGAGGCGATTGTAGCGTAAAGCAGGGCCTGACGCACATTTTGTGAAAAAAACGTTACCTGCGACCAGTTTTCAAATATTTAGCGTTGCGTAAAAGCAGAATTTATGGCTAACCGTTGAGGCAGGAGCTGCTCACTGGCTTGTTAAACAAACACGCTGGCGTCCATTATGTAAGCAGTTTGGAAATTCCTAACAGTTAACGTAGGGCAAAGTCAGTCCGACTAGCGGCAAGGTGACATAAAAAAACCAGCCGCCAGGCTGGTTTTTTCAATGTATTAACGCTTAGTTATCTCTACGCCCTTCGCTACTATTCATATAGCGGAAGAATTCGCTGTCAGGCTCAACAACAAGAATATCCTGTTTTGAGTCGAAGCTGTTTCTGTAGGCATCCATACTACGCAGGAAGCTATAGAAGTCAGCATTCTTTGAATACGCAGAGGCATATATCTGCGCCGCGAGTGCATCACCTTCACCGCGAACCTGACGTGCATTACGCTCAGCATCGGCCAGCATTACCGTTACTTTGGCATCAATATCTGCGCGAATGACCTCAGCCTGCTCCTGACCTTCAGAACGGTGCTCTCTGGCTACGGCCGCACGCTCAGCACGCATACGCTGGAAGATTGAATTACTGACTTCCGTTGGCAGGTTTATCTGCTTAACGCGTACATCGACAATCTCAATACCCAGTTCATCTGACGATGTAGATGCCTGCTGCATCGCCTGGTCCATCAATGCCGAGCGCTCGCCGGATACAATTTGCTTAATGGTTCGGGTACCAAATTCTGAGCGTAACCCGTTGTTAACCTTCTGCTTTAACAGCGCTTCTGCCTGTAATTTATTACCGCCGGTAGACAGGTAATAGCGGGCAAAATCTTCAATACGCCATTTCACATAGGAATCAACAATCAAATCCTTTTTCTCTTCTGTAACGAAACGATCAGCGCCGTCATCCAGTGTCTGAATACGCGCGTCCAGCTTCTTAACAGAATCAATAAACGGAATTTTAGGGTGCAAGCCAGGCTCAAATACCCGCGTGTCACCAGTCTGGTCGTCACGCTGGACCTTACCAAACTGAATGACAATAGCTCGTTCACCTTCACGCACCACAAACAGCGAACCGGAGGCTAATGCGACTAACAGAATAAGTACAACTATCACGATATTCTTCATGACTTATTCACCTCCATTGTTAAAGCGGCTGTTGCGTAGCCCTGAACTTGGACTGGTATTATTTGAACCGCGACCATTGTTTTGAAGATCGGGAACCTGCAGGTTTGGCACCATGTTTCTCAAGTTCTGAGAACTGTTACCACTACTATTCATGATTTTATCCAGTGGCAAATACATCATAGAATTACCATTCTGGCTATCCACCAGAATCTTACTGGTATTGCCATAAACCGCTTCCATTGTTTCAAGGTAAATCCTGTCGCGAGTAACCTGAGGAGCCTGTTCATACTGAGGCAGAAGCTCTTCAAAGCGGGCTACTTCACCCTGCGCTTCCAATATGATTTGCTCTTTATACGCCTGGGCTTCTTCGTTCATCCGATTAGCGCGACCACGAGCACGCGGCTCAATTTCTCTGGCATAAGCTTCGGCTTCACGAATAAAGCGCTGCTCATCTTCCTGTGCAGCAATTGCATCATCAAAAGCATCTTTAACTTCTTCTGGCGGACGTGCATCACGGAAGTTCATATCAATGATAGAAACGCCCATATTGTATGGTTCGATTATCGACTGAAGTTCTTCCCATACGCGCTGGCGAGTAACTTCACGACCATCGGTCAAGACGTCATCCATTTCCGAGTGACCCACTACGTAGCGAATAGCGCTATCAAGTGCCTGACTCAGACTGGTTTCCGGGTTTTCGACGGCAAACGTCCAACGAAACGGGTCAACCACGCGATATTGCATTTCCATTTGCACGCGAACCACGTTTTCGTCTTCAGTCAGCATTGACCCTGACGATGCCTGATCACGAATAGACTGCACATCTACGGGAATAACAGAATCTACAAATGTTGGTTTCCAGCGCAAGCCAGGTTCCACTTCGGTATAGAATTCACCAAAGCGCAGCACAACACCCCGCTCGGCCTCACGAATTGTATAAAAACCACTGACAAACCAGATTACAACAAGCAGGCCAACCAGCAAGCTTATGCCAAGTTTGCCCATACTTTTGCCCGAGCCGCCGTTACCGCCGCCCTTACTGAATTTACCAAACAGGTTTTTGAACACATCGTCCAAATCCGGTGGTCCCTGATCTTTACCCCCACGGTTTTTCCAGGGGTCATTTTTATTGCCACCCGGCTCATTCCAAGCCATGCTAGTACTCCATAAAGTGGTTTAAATTAAGTCTTTTAATTATCGTTATCGTGCTGAGCAACGGTGTCTTCGTATTCCACAAATTCAGACAGCCCCTTATCAAGCCGCTTTTCCAACTTGTTCCAGTCAGTTGCAGGCATTCTGACTTCCACCATCCAGTCACCGTTGGTGTCGTAGGATTCCTCAGCAATACAATTCAAATCAAACAATACACCGCGAAGATGACTATGTTCCGGCGGAATACGCAATGTGTAATCTACCATATTGCGCGCCAAACATTCAGTCAGTGCTTCACTTAATAGCTCAAGACCCACTGCCTCGCGTGCTGAAAGCCAGACCCGAATGGGCATGCCTTCATCGTCTCTGTCTATACGCGGTTTTACTTCCTCAAGATTATCAATCTTATTACAGATAAGTAACTGTTGTTTGTCACCAGCCTCGATTTCATCCAGGACCTCATTAACTTCATCCATGGTTTCCCGGTAGCGCGCATCGGAAACATCCACAACATGCAGCAATAAGTCTGCTTCCTGTGTCTCCTGAAGAGTCGCCTTAAATGCCGCGACCAAATCATGGGGAAGATGCCTGATAAATCCAACTGTGTCCGCCAGAATAGCAGGGCCAACATCCTGTAATTCGATTTTTCTGAGTGTAGGGTCTAGTGTAGCAAACAACTGATCCGCCGCATAAACATGTGCATCAGTTATTTGGTTAAATAGTGTTGATTTGCCGGCGTTGGTGTAGCCCACCAGCGAAACAGTAGGAATTTCTGCGCGTTTACGGGAGCGGCGCCCTTGTTCACGTTGCCTTTGTACTTTTTCCAGCCGACGAATAATCGATTTTATCCGGCCACGGAGCAAACGACGATCCGTTTCCAGCTGCGTTTCACCGGGCCCACGCAAACCTATCCCGCCTTTCTGACGCTCAAGGTGGGTCCAGCCGCGTATCAGACGCGTTGAAATATGTCGAAGCTGGGCGAGTTCTACCTGCAGTTTACCCTCGTGCGTACGAGCGCGCTGGGCAAAGATATCTAAGATGAGGCCGGTGCGGTCAAGCACCCGGCATCTGCAGATAGATTCTAGATTTCGCTCCTGAGAAGGCGATAGCGCATGATTGAAGATAACCACGTTGGCATCATGCGCTTTAACGGCAGCGGCGATTTCTTCTGCCTTTCCGGATCCAACGAAATACTTGGCATGAGGGGCACTACGGGATGTGGTTAATACATCCGCGGCATTAACCCCAGCAGAGGACACCAGCAACTCTAGTTCAGCCAGCTCCTCTTTGGAATTTTCGTCGGCAAAGTTAACATGAACAAGGACAGCCTGCTCACCGGCTTCATAACGGTCAAACAAGCGATGTACCTTTTTGTTTAGTCAGTTTTAATATTTTCTGCGTCCCCTTGGGTTGAACTGGGCATTGTAATGGCTCGAGCAGGCACGACAGTAGAAATAGCGTGCTTATAAACCATCTGGCTTACCGTGTTTTTCAGAAGAATTACAAACTGGTCGAAAGACTCGACCTGACCTTGTAACTTAATTCCGTTAACCAGGTAAATTGACACAGGGATACGTTCCTTGCGTAATGCGTTCAAGAATGGGTCTTGTAAAGATTGCCCTTTAGCCATCTGAAATCCTTAGTTTTTATTATTTAGGTGACGAGCATTTGCGACGTCATCATACCTAATGTATATCACACTCATGCACCTAAGGTGCGACTTTTGCTAAAATCTTAGCCGTATTATCGTTAGCAAATGTGTCTAACCAGTTCAGCTCTTCCCAGCCTCTGAGCCAGGTAAGCTGACGCTTTGCTAACTGTCGGGTAGCGATAATGCCTTTTTCCCGCATTTGTGGATAAGTAAGCGCCCCTTCAAGATAATGCCAAACCTGACGGTATCCTACTGAACGTATAGAGGGTAAATCTTCATGAAGATCACCTCTGGCGCTCAAATTCTCCACTTCAGCAATCAGGCCAGCTTCCAGCATCAAATCAAATCGTTGTGCTATTCGCTCATGCAGTACAGCTCTATCTGATGGCGCGATGGCAAACTGCGTAATACTGTAAGGACAGGGCTTCACTTTCTGGTTTTGCCAGTGGGTGAGCGTCTGCCCCGAACTTCGGAAAACTTCCAAAGCTCTGGTCAGTCTTTGAGGATCATTAGGATGGATTCTCTGAGCGCTAGTAGGGTCCACTTCTTTGAGCTGGTCATGCATTGCACCCCAACCGTGAACCTCTGCCTCCTGAGATATTGCCTCCCTGATCACCTCGTCGGACTTAGGTAAGGGCGAAATTCCGTTTATCAAGGCATTGAAGTACATCATTGTACCGCCTGTCAAAACCGGGATCTTGCCCCGACTGTGAATTTCACCAATTAACCGAACTGCATCTTTATAAAATGCTGCGACAGAATAACTTTGCGCAGGGTCCAGTATATCGATTAACCAGTGTGACGCAATAGCCTGCTCCTCTGCGGTTGGCTTTGCCGTCCCAATATCCATGTCGCGATACACCAGTGCAGAATCAACGCTGACTATTTCACAGTCAATTTTGTCTGCCAGCGTTAGCGCCAGTCCTGTTTTCCCCGATGCCGTCGGGCCCATGATTGCAATGACAGGTAATGCATCAGCTGTGCCATCACTCATTTAATATGCCCCACTTTTCAACCAGTTGCGCAACCCCTGTCGCTTTGCCCATTGACGACGACATTTCACTTTGTTGCGACAATGGCAGGTTATCAAACCACTGCCAGATGTGCGTTATCACCTCATCAGGCCATTCAATATCAAGTGCTGATAACTGACTTGCCAGTGTTTGATTATCGTCCGCAGCAAGGCTTACCAAATGCGGGAAAACCGACACCCAGGGCAAATGGCGACTGCCAGCGGGCACCTGTTGCAATCGCAGTTTGCCAGCCGCGTTGTTAATAACAAATCCGATCTCATTGAGGTATGCTATCGTCGATTCGCAGATATTATCAGGGTCTACCGCCACGGGCATCAACAGCGGTTGAGAAGTACGACTATGGTCTAATACATGCTGCCACCACAAAGGTAACAGCTCAGTGGCCTTTAACAGTGCAACAGTGTTTTTTTCGTGAACGAGTCGATGATGTAAATTCAGCTGTAGCGCCCCACCAGAGTGCGTTTCAGGACTCTGTGTGTCGCTCTTTGGCGTCATCAGCTGGTTAAAATTGGTGTGGTAATCTGCGCTGTAAGCAGGTGCTTGTCTCTCTCGGTGACTTACCGAAGAACCACCCGAGCCTCGATTACCCGAAGAATTCGAGGCATATTGAGGTGCAGCGGGCTGGCGTTCGGCCACATCGGCATGTTTTGATGTGAGCGGACGAATATAGTCGTGCGTTATTGATGTATCCATCGTTGTGCTGACAGCAGAACTTACGCCGCATTCTTCACAAAGTGCATCAAACACAGCCTTACAGATGAAATCATGAACCAGACGGCTTTGCTGAAACCGTACTTCGTGCTTTGCCGGGTGCACATTAACATCGACATCTTTTGGATTGACCGTCAGGTAAAAAACAAAAGCCGGTTGCTCAACCGCACCATAGCTCATCTCATAAGCCTGTCGAATCGCGTGAAGAATCAGTTTATCGCGCATGCCCCTGTCGTTGACAAAACTAAACTGACAGTCGTTACTGCTTCTGAGCATATTGTGGTTGCCTAACCAGGCCTGAATTTTCATGCCCTGATGTTCAAGCACCAACGCTGTCGCATTATCAACAAACTTTTGGCCCACCACCTGAGCCAGTCGTTGCGCCTGATTTTCCGGCTTCACCGCAGCAAAACGTCGCATTACTTTATTATTATGCTTTAATGTAAATCCGACCTGGGGGTGGCTTAGTGCAATACGTTTAACCACGTCCTCAATATGCTGATACTCGGTTTTCTCTGTACGCAGAAATTTGCGTCTGGCTGGCGTGTTATAAAACAGGTCTGCAACATCTATCGTCGTACCGTCGGGATGCGCAGCAGGCACGATAGACACATCCATTTCGCGCCCTTCGCAACTGGCCTGCCAGGCCTCGGACTGCTCCGGTGTTTTCGAGGTCAGCGACAAACGGCTGACTGAACTGATACTGGCCAGCGCTTC
This sequence comes from Salinimonas iocasae, assembly GCF_006228385.1. Lineage (GTDB taxonomy): Bacteria > Pseudomonadota > Gammaproteobacteria > Enterobacterales > Alteromonadaceae > Alteromonas > Alteromonas iocasae. The sequence continues at coordinate 388,203 of NZ_CP039852.1, read as the reverse complement.
ACCACGAAAGCCAAGTGATAAGATTTGCTCAAGATCATCAAGCGTAGCGATTTTGCTGGTTGCATGACGACTTAACGCGAGCTTCAGCTCATCTTTTGCAATGCCGCCGCCGTTATCTCTGAGTCTGATCCGTTTATGACCGCCGCGCTCAATTTCAAGCTCGATGCGGGTTGCCCCGGCATCCAGGCTGTTTTCTATCAGCTCCTTAACAACAGAAGCGGGGCGCTCAACCACTTCACCAGCGGCAATTTGGTTGGCCAGACGTGGCGGTAACAGTTGAATGGGCAAAATCGATATTCCGGGCTATGTAAATAGTTAGGTGCTGGGAATGGTAAGTACCTGGCCAATTCTGACCACGTCATTATTGAGGTCATTGGCTTCTTTGATGCTGCTGACTTTGACATTGTAACGCTGTGCCAGCAACGATAAGGACTCACCACTGCGTACTTTATGAGTACGGTTGCGTTCTCTGTAAGAAGCCCACAGGGTACCATCGGGCGGCACCTGTTTGAAATAACGTTTGGTCGCATTGAACATAGATCGGGCAAGTCGCTCCCGATACTCTTCCCACAACAGATTTTTTTCTTCCTGCGGATTCGAAATAAAGCCGACCTCAACCAGAATTGAGGGAATATCCGGCGCAGTGAGCACTGCGAAGCTGGCCGCCTGGGGCGCGCGTTTGTGTAAGCGGGTAACCTTTTTCATTTCGCCAATGACTTTTTCGCTAAGATCGTAACTTGCTGACATTGAATGATCCATCGATAAACCGATGATGGTTTCCGCCAGGTAGCGCTCGCTGGCGTTGTCAGAAATAACCTCTGCAGCCCCGCCCAGCAGCTCAGAATGCCGCTCAGTTTTCTCAAGCCAGCGACCCAGCTCAGAGTCAGCCCGACGCATGGACAGTACCCACACCGAGCCACCGCGCGGTTCCGGCTGACTAAACGCATCAGCGTGAATGGATATAAGTAAATCTGCTTTTTTCTGTCGGGCAATTTCCGGGCGTTTTGTCGGATAAATATAGTAATCACCGTCCCTGACTAACACGGAACGCATGCCCTGCTCAGCATCAACCAGCGCGGCCAGCTTTTTCGCTATACTCAACGTAATATGTTTTTCGTAGGTGCCTGAAGGGCCAATAGAACCCGGGTCATTACCACCGTGACCGGCATCGATTGCAACGATAATATCCCGGTCCCGGGTGTTGTTAGCGCTATCAATCAATACGCCTGTTGCCTGTGAGGAGGAAGATACAGACTGGCCTGGTAAGTCAACTACCAGACGATGTCCATAATCGCCAGATGGTGCAATGGCAAAAATCTCTGGATCTGTTTTTCGGTTAAGGTCGACAACAATTCGCGCAGACTGAGGATTTTTGGGCGTTGAATAACGCAATCGCCGCACCAGTGAACCGGTATCGCCGGTTGCTGCCAAATCAGCGGTATCACTGGTATTAGCCAGATCGATTACCAGCCGGTTGGGGTTGGATAAGGAAAAATAGGTAAATTGCGGTGTCTGTGATAAATCAAAAACCACCCGGGTTTTATCAGGGCCCGGCGCTACTCGCAGCGCATTAATTTTATTTTGCGCAGCCTGGAGTGGCGCGGCCAGAAGCCCCGTAAATATGATAAGAATAAATAAGCGCAACATACCTTGCCTTTATGATACTGATTTAATTATTGTAGGCGCAGTGTCAACATTCCTGATTCAGGCTTCGCAGGCAAAGGCAACCGTGAGTATCCCGGCTCCCACTTCGCCTTCAGCTGTAAGCGTAAAGCAGCGAATGTTTTCTTCAAGTTTAATAGTAATCGTTATATCTGCAGTTGCCAACAGCGCGCCCCCGCGCTCTGGCCATTCCACCAGACACACCGTATTAGTTCCAAAATAGTCCCTGATCCCCATAAACTCCAGTTCTTCAGGGTCTGCCAGCCGGTAAAGATCGAAATGATATACATTGACTTCATCCAGTTCATAAGGTTCCACCAGCGTATAAGTCGGACTCTTAACAGCACCTGAATGCCCCAGAGTCTGGATGAAGTAGCGGCTGAATGTGGTTTTTCCAGCCCCCAGGTCACCTTCAAGATGGATAACGACTCCCTGCGGCGACGCTTTTTTTACGGCGTCAGCCAGGTTTTGTGCGATCGCCTGAGTACGCTGCTCATCAGCAACATCAAACTTAAAGGTTGGAAATGTCATGTCGTATACTACCTGTTACAAGACTACTGATTCATAAGGGCTCTGACTGCACTAAACAGATCGCTGGCCAGCATGCCGCGCTGACCGTCACGGGCAGCCAGATCATCCCCGGCTCTGGCATGCAGGGTTACACCATAGCGGCTGGCCAACTCTGTATCGAGCCCCTGTGCCAGCAACGCCCCTAATATGCCACTTAACACGTCACCGCTACCTGCTGTCGCCATGGCCGGATTTCCGTGCCGGCAAACTGCTACCGAGCTTTCATTATCAATGATGGTGCCAGCCCCTTTTAGCACGCATGTCGCATGATAGCGCTCAGCGCACTGCTTGGCATAGTTAAACCGCTCGGTTTCTACGTCATCAACCGATACACCTAATAATCGCGCGGCTTCACCGGCGTGTGGTGTCAGTATACATGATGAAATAGTAAATGCGGTTGCCTGCCTGCTCAACAGGTTCAGGGCGTCAGCATCTATCACCATCGGTTTTTGCTCACTCTGGCAATGTTTCATGGCGACTTCGAACGCGTGCTGAGCCCAGTCATCCTGCCCCAGGCCTGGTCCGATAACCACGCACGTCGCCCATTGCAATGCATCTTCAAGGGCTTCGCTGGTTACCATTAATTCCGGGCGGCCAGCGCTGACCTGAATAATCGACTTATCATGTACATAAGCCCTTACCATTCCAGCGCCGGCGCGTAAGGCGGCCTCACTGGCTAGCCTGATAGCGCCCGCTGTACCCTTGTTTCCTCCGATACACAGCAACCGGCCATAAGTGCCCTTATGACTGTGAATATCGCGTGGGCCCATGCCCTTGAACTGCTCGATATCAAGCCAGCTTGCGAAAGGTTTAGCAATGGCAGAAAACGCTTTTGATATACCCAAATCTTCAAATACCAGCTGCCCACATGACTGCTTGCCCGCGCCGGTGGTCAGGCCTGGCTTAATCCCCACCAGCGTGACAGTAACGTCAGCCTGTATACATCGCCCCATAGACTGACCGCTGTTTGCATCCAGGCCAGAGGGCACATCAATACTGACAACCGGCACATCCGCCTCATTGACTTTATCAATGATATGGGCGAACTCATTTCGAATGTAGGTATTGATGCCGGTACCCAGCAGTGCATCAATAACTAAACCGGCGCTACTTAGTTTTTCTTCGTCAAATGCTTCAATGCTGCCGCCGGTGTCCAGCCAGTTTTGCTGCGCTCTGCCTGCATCACCTTCGAGCTTTCGCTCGGGCTCCACCGCACAGACAATTACCCGCTTTCCTGCCTGACGTGCATTACATGCCGCAACATAGCCATCACCGGCGTTATTACCCTGTCCGACCAACACCAGATAGACTTCAGTGTTTGGTAACAGATGCTGGCATTGTCTGAATACTGCTTCTCCGGCTCTTTCCATCAGCGTGAACATTTCACAGCCGCTTTTGCTGGCAGCGTCCTGCTCATTGCCGCGGACTTCATCGGCACGATAAAGTTTATATGATAAACTTGAGGTCAGTTGAGTATCTAGCATTTGGGCATGTCCGGAATTCATTCAATAGATTTAGGTCGGTTAGCAGACGATATCAAGGCTTGGGGCCGCGCGCTAGGCTTTCAGCAAGTTGGCATCAGCGATATCGATCTGTCTAAACATGAAGCTCACCTGCAACAATGGTTAGATAACGGCTACCATGGCGAGATGGATTACATGGCTGCGCACGGTATGAAGCGCGCTCGCCCGGCCGAGCTACTTCCCGGAACCCTTCGCGTTATCAGTGTGCGGATGGATTATCTCCCTCCCGATGCCTCTTTTGCCACCCACCTTAGAAACGACCAGGTCGGGTATATCAGCCGATATGCTCTGGGACGCGATTACCACAAGGTACTACGCAAAAAACTCAAACAGCTGGGTCAGAAAATTACTGAAACATTTTCTGATACTCAGTTCCGCCCCTTTGTCGACTCGGCGCCCGTTCTGGAACATGCTATAGCAGAAAAAGCGGGGCTCGGCTGGACAGGTAAGCATAGTCTGACGTTAAATCGTGATGCCGGCTCCTGGTTCTTTTTGGGAGAATTGTTCGTTAATCTGCCTTTACCTACAGATTCACCTGTCGAAGAAGGCTGTGGAACCTGTAACGCATGTATCACCATGTGTCCCACCGGCGCTATTGTCGCTCCCTATCAGGTTGACGCGCGTAAATGTATCTCTTATCTGACCATTGAACATGACGGCCTCATCCCGGAATCTTTACGCCCGCTGATGGGTAACCGGATATATGGTTGTGACGATTGCCAGTTAGTATGCCCCTATAACCGGTTCGCAGATATTACCGAACAGGAAGACTTTCACCCGAGGAAGGTTTTGCACGGTCAGTCATTGGTTACTTTATTTAACTGGGATGAGGATACCTTTCTTAAGAACACTGAAGGCTCGCCGATCCGCCGTATCGGCCATGCAAAGTGGCAAAGAAACATTGCCGTCGCGATGGGGAACGCCAAATATGATGCAGATATTGTGAAGGCGCTGGAAGCTGCGCGTCCGGTAGCCGATGCATTGGTAAAGCCACATATCGAATGGGCCCTATCACGCCAGAAAGAAAGCGCTTCTCACCAGAACGACAATCGCCAGCTAGCCCGACTGACTCGCGTGGTCGAAAAAGGGTTACCCCGGGACGCCTGACCTTATGGTGTTCATCCACCTAACTGTTAGTCGAGCTGCTTAATAAAATTTGCCGGTACTCCACCCACCACCGTATTTGCAGCAACATCTCTGGTGACGACGGCTCCTGCGGCTACTATTGCCCCATCTCCAACACTCACACCTGCCAGAATAGTCGCATTAGCCCCTATCCAGACATTTTCTCCGATAGTGATTCTTCCCGGTATCATATTTCCCCGTTGCGAGGGATCCGGGTCGTGATTTAACGATGCAAAAACCACATTGTGTCCGATAAAAGCGCCCGAGCCGATATGGATGCCTCCCTGGTCCTGAAATTTACATCCTGCATTGATAAAAATGTTTTCACCAAATGTCAGGTTTTTTCCACAGTCGCTGTGTAATGGCGGAAAAACCCTCACTGTAGAACTGACCGCTCTGCCGGTTAACTCACTGAGTAATTCTGTCAGGGTTTCGGGTGTCTGATATTGATTATTTATCTTTGCAGTAATTTGTAAAGCCTGTTGACTCAGGCCATGCATGAACTGATGTACAGGTGAGCCTGCGGTAATTTTATCACCGCTATTCAGTGCGTTCAGAAATGTAGTGAGGTCCACAGTAATTTACCTTATCAGATGTGCCAACAGGATAACCGTATCAATAGCGGCGTTTTTAAAACAACAAAATACGACCATCGACAGTCTGTACGCTGTCAGTTACGCGCTCGCCCGGGCCAGACCCATGTCGTGACAAGGTCTGGAGAAGCGACAGTACAGCCTGCACTTAATGACATTATACCGGATTACCGATACCAGCTTGGGAGTCAGCCGCGATGATTGGGGTCGAACTGAGCGACAAAATACGTGGGGTCGCTGTCGTTGTCACCGTGAGTCGGCAGCGATTGATAGGTCCACCATGGCGCAAGTTGCATCTGGTCCAGCATGACACGTAGCGTCTCAGGTTTACCCTGGTACTGACCAGTTAGCTTACAACCTTTCTGACCACAGGTAACAGCATGTAGCAGAAGGTACTCTTTGCTGGGGTGAAGGGTGAATGTGTTGTGTTGCTTTGCAGATTCCGACTCGCTGCCATCAACTTTCAGGACAGTCGCAGGCACCTTATCAACATTGGCGGACGGAACAGCGTTCACTTGCTCACGCTGCTCCATCTCCCCAAGCAGCAGGCGGGTGCTTTTCTCGCTGACGGAAAGCTTATTCTGATAATAGCCAAACTGGTATGCCGCTATACCAATAAAAGCCAACAGCAGTGTATAACCCCATTTCTGCATAAAAGGGTTACTGCCCGCTATGATACGGTTTACTTAACCGGTGAACCGCTTCGACAAACACGCCTGCGTTTTCTGGCGGGACATCCAGGTGGATACCATGGCCAAGATTAAACACATGGCCACTCCCTGTTCCGTACTTTTCGAGAATGTCAGCCACTTCATCTTCTATTCTCTCAGGGCTGGCGTATAGCATTGACGGGTCCATATTCCCCTGCAGCGCAACCTTATCGCCAATTCGGGCACGCGCTTCATCAATGTTAATTGTCCAGTCCAGGCCCACTGCATCGCAACCCGTCGCTGCGATAGACTCCAGCCACATACCACCATTTTTGGTAAACAGTGTTACCGGGACCTTGCGACCATCGTTATGCCTGGTCAAACCGTCAACAATCTTCGCCATATACTGCAAAGAAAATAAGTTGTAGTCACGGGGAGACAACACACCGCCCCACGTATCGAATACCATTACCGATTGGGCACCCGCAGCTATCTGAGCATTAAGATACGCAATAACCGCATCGGCCAGCTTATCCAATAGCAAGTGCAGTGCTTGAGGGTCTGCAAATGCCATTTTCTTAATTTTTGTAAATGCCTTACTTGAGCCACCTTCAATCATGTAGGTAGCCAGTGTCCAGGGACTACCTGAAAAACCAATAAGGGGCACTTCCCCTTTTAGTTCCCTGCGGATAGTGCGCACGGCATTCATCACGTACTGAAGCTCACCTTCTGGATCAGGTATACCCAACTTTTCAATGTCACGCTGATTTGTCAGTGGACGCTGAAACTTAGGCCCTTCACCAGCTTCAAAATACAGTCCAAGCCCCATAGCATCAGGAATTGTCAGAATATCTGAAAACAGAATGGCAGCGTCCAGTTCGAAACGTCGCAGCGGTTGCAGGGTGACTTCACACGCCAGTTCGGCATTGCGGCAAAGCGACATAAAATCACCGGCCTGCGCGCGCGTTGCTTTGTACTCAGGCAGATAGCGCCCTGCCTGACGCATCATCCATACAGGAGTCATATCCACCGGCTGTTTCGATAACGCTCTAAGATAGCGGTCATTAGCAAGATGGCTGGGTGATGTGTCAGTCGAATCGGACATAGCTTCCTCAAAAAGCAAAAGAATTTTAAAAACGCGCAAGTATACCAAGTTTCTGCAGCAAAGGGCGCGTTTTCGTAACGTAATCGGTAAAGGTTTATAACAATTTTACGACCGGTGCCGCGCTACCACAGCATTGATCAGTCGGCCGGCGACAGACATTGTCGGCGGGATTTTTGGCAGATCCTGAATGTTGAACCAATGCGCGTCAACAATTTCGCGTTCATCAATGTTAATTTCTCCACCCGCATACTCTGCAATATATCCAACCATGAGAGAATGCGGGAATGGCCAGGCCTGACTTTCAAAATACTCTTCATTTTTGATACGAATCCCGACCTCTTCAAAAACTTCGCGGTGCAACGCCTGCTCAAGCGTTTCGCCACTTTCAACAAAGCCGGCAAGCGTGGAGTACATCTGCGGATCTTTATGCCTGACACCACGGGCAAGCAAAATCTCATCGTCGCGATAAATTGCAACAATAATACAGGGGGAAACGCGTGGATAAGCACGATGCCTGCACTGACGGCACTGCACGGCCATCTCCCAGCTAATCGTTTCAGTGTGACCACCGCACTGACCACAATAGCGATGCGTTCGCAAAAAGTGAACATACTGCCATGCCCGTGAATATTCTTTGTAATGAAATGCTGTTGCGCCGGTCAGAATTTGTCGCAGCGATACCCATTGCCACCCCTGGATATCCACGTGCTCAGCGCCGATGTCCAGCACGGGTAACGCTGGTGGCGGCGTGTCTGTTTGCTCTAGGGGCGGCAAAGACTGTACCTGGGCAGCGTAATGATGTAAGGAAGTAAGTTGCGACCAGGCTCCTTGTGGTAAGGCCCCGTTATCATCAACCAGCACCTTATCGCGCCAAAAAACCATCCACTCTCCGCGGTAGCTAAGCAAATCCTGCTCGCTTAAGTCATTCATCATAGCGTGTACCCCGTTGCCTTACCCACTTTTGCTGATGATAAAGCGATCTGTTGTATCGAACAAGAAAGCGCGAAAATGATTGAAATCGCCAGCAAATTTGTACTGATTAGTGGCAGTGTTATACTCATGGAACATTCAAGCGGTTTCCTAATCATACAACTTGTGCGAGGCACTATGCTTAGTCAACAGGAAGAACTGCAACAAAAATGGGGTGGGCGCTCGTCGGCTATCGATCAATGGCTGGAAGCACGCAAAACCTTTCTTATTCGCTACTGCGCGTTAGCAAAGCCGGACAAAAATGCCACTACAGAACAGCGTGAATCTGATATTGTAGAATTCTGTAATCTGTTGATGGATTATTTATCAGCAGGTCATTTTGAGATATACGATATGCTGATAAGTGAAGACGCATCCGGGCAGCGATTAAGACAACAATCTTACCCACAGTTGGCTCGCACTACAGATTACGCGCTGCGTTTTCAGGACAGATATGCTGTTCAGGCTTCACCACAGTATACTGTTGGCTTTACCGCCGATCTGGCCGAGCTGGGCGAAACGCTTGAAACCCGGTTTGCGCTGGAAGATAAGTTGATTCACCACATGCTAGAGCACTATGGTGGCAAACAAATACAGCATGTACATCAGCAACAGGCTGACGTTCGTTAGCGCACAATGCAAAAGAGCAGCAATTTTTATTTATGAACAACTCAACATTGTTAAACAAAGCCCGGGCCTTTTGTGAACAACGTGGCGCCCGTTTTACCCCCTTACGCGAAAAAGTTTATGAAATTCTGTTAGGTAAACACGGGCCTATGGGCGCTTACGAGCTTCTGGACGCTTTAAAAGAGACAGAGTCCAGCGCCAAGCCGGCAACCGTTTACAGAGCACTGGATTTTCTTCTGGAATTTGGCTTCATCCACCGCCTTGAGTCTACCAATGCGTTTGTTGCCTGCCATCACTTTGGCTGCAACCATCCGGTTCAGTTTCTTATCTGCGACAGCTGCGGAGATGTCGCTGAAATACAGTCTCAGGGCCTTCAGTCCACATTAGATAAGCAGGCTCAGGAACACGGATTTTCGGTGACCACGCAAACTATCGAAGCGCATGGACTTTGTGCTGATTGTCAGAAAGCCGAGCAATCTGCGGTACAAGAGGCTCAATAATATGAATGCAGAGTTCGTAAACCCGTTTATCACCGGATTGCTCAATGTTTTGGAAACCATGGCACAAACGACGTTAAAGCCGGGAAAACCTAAGCGAAAACAATCTGAAATTGCCAAAGGCGATGTATCCGGCCTAATCGGAATGGTCGGCCCACAGGTAAAAGGTTCACTCTCCATCACATTCGATGAAGAACTTGCGTTAACGATCATGGAACGCATGGTTGGCGAGCGACCCGATACAATAGACGGAGAAGTGGGCGATATGGTGGGTGAAGTCGTAAATATGATTTGTGGCAACGCAAAGCGAGACCTGTCTGAGCGTGGCTTTGAATTTGGCATGGCGACGCCTATTGTCGTCTCCGGAAAGCAACATACCATCAGCCACCAGGTGGACGGGCCTAAACTCATTATGCCTTTTCATAGCGAAGAAGGTATGGCACATCTGGAAATCTGTTTTGACAAATAATTACTGGCACAGTGAAACCATTACACTTCAACCACTTGAGCGTGGTTTTCATCTAATCACTGACGAAATCACAGCAGCTCTACCGCAGATCAAAGACTTAGAAGTAGGCTTGCTGCACCTCTGGCTCCAACATACTAGTGCAGGGCTAACCATCAATGAAAACGCTGATCCCTCGGTGAGAACTGATCTGGAAGCCTGGTTTAATCATACTGTTAAAGAAGACACGCCTTATTTTACGCACACGTTTGAAGGCAGTGACGATATGCCTGCGCATATCAAATCGAGCTTGCTGGGGTGTGAAGTAACCATCCCCATTGCAAAAGGCAAGCTTCAGCTTGGTACCTGGCAGGGTATTATCCTTGCTGAGCATCGCAACCACGGGGGCAGTCGCCGTATTGTTGCAACCCTGCAAGGCAAGGTGCGGTAATATCCGCCTTTTCGGGCTACCCAGCCCACCCTGCTTCTACTGGCACATTACGTGCATAGCTGTTGGAATCAGTAAAACTCAACTTGTACAGGACGTGACTATGAAAAAAACATTTAGTTTAGCCGCTGTAGCGCTAGCAGTAATGTCAGCTCCATCAATTGCTCAGGAATCAGCAAAGCCGTTTGATAGCTGGATTGGTCTGCATGGTATGTATTACAACGCTGAATCAGAAAAACCAGCAGACGATTTTATGGATGATGGTTTCGGGTTTGGCGGCGAATACGGCTGGCGTTTCAATGATGATTGGGCTATCCGTGCTGAACTGACAGCACTGGATGTTGATTACATGCAAATTCTGGGAACCGATTCAAGCGTCTCAGGTATTTCATACGGTGTAGATGCGGTTTACTTTGCTCCCAATGACTGGTGGTATCTGTTTGGTGGTTATAAGCGCCAGGACTTCGCTCAGGAACATGACCTGGTGGATATCGGTATTGGTAAACACTGGGATATCACCGACGATGTAAAACTGACCACTGAAATTGCTGCTTACTATGACTGGGATGACGAATATACCGATTACAGTGCTAAAGTGGGCGTAATGTTTCCTATTGGTGGTTCTCCGGCGAGTTCAGAGCCTACACCAGCACCCGCTACTCCGGTAAATAATGATGCTGATAATGATGGCGTTATGAATAACATGGATGATTGCCCTAATACACCCGCAGGTGTACAGGTCGATGAGCGTGGTTGTGAAATTGTTGGCGACAGCGACAATGACGGAGTAAATGACAACGACGATATGTGCCCTGATACACCTATGAGCGATAAGGTCGACGCAGATGGTTGTACGGTCTTTGAAGAAGAAGAAGTTACCCACACACTGCGTGTTCTTTTCGCTTCAGAAAGTGCGGAAATCACTGATCCTCGCTCAGAAGACATTCAGGATTTTGTTGATTTCTTCAAACGCTATGGCAAAACAGATGCATTAATTGAAGGTCATGCTTCTGCGCCAGGTCCTGAAGATTACAACATGGATTTATCTGAACGCCGTGCTGAAGCGTTTAAAGAAATGCTGATTAATGAATACGGCATTGATGCGTCTCGTCTGGAAACAGAAGCGTTCGGTGAAACGCAGCTGCTGGATGAATCTAACACAGCAGAAGCACACCGCATGAATCGCCGCATCCACATTCGTGTGACAGCGACGGTTGAAAAAGCGGAAGAACGTGAGTAATTTGTTCTCAACACTATGAAAATAGGCGCCTTTATGGCGCCTATTTTTTTGTCTGTGATTAATAATCGTCGCCGATTGGCGGACCCGCATAATTATCAAATCGTGAGAATTGCCCCTGGAATGTCAGCCGGCTTGTGCCAATAGGACCGTTACGCTGTTTACCGATAATGATTTCAGCGATGCCTTTTTCTTCGCTGTTTTCGTGATAGACCTCATCCCGGTAGATAAACATAATCAAATCGGCATCCTGCTCGATAGAACCGGACTCCCTGAGATCCGAGTTTACCGGTCGTTTATCAGCACGTTGTTCCAGACTCCGGTTAAGCTGAGATAGCGCAACGACAGGTACTTCAAGTTCTTTAGCCAGTGCTTTCAGTGAGCGGGAGATTTCTGCGATTTCCAATGTACGGTTATCGCTTAGCGACGGGACCCGCATCAACTGCAGATAATCCACCATGATAAGTGATATCCCACCGCGCTCCCTTGCAAGCTTGCGTGCACGACTACGCACATCCATTGGCGTTAACCCTGATGAATCATCAACAAAAAGGCTGTCCTTATCTTTAAGCATCGCCATGGTGTTTGAAATTCGGGCCCAGTCCTCATCATCAAGTTGTGCAGTTCTTATCTTGGTCTGATCGACCCGACTTAATGACGCCAGCATACGCATCATAATTTGTTCGGAAGGCATCTCCAGGCTAAATACAAGCACGGGCTTATCTTCAGCCATCATCGCGTTTTCACACAAATTCATCGCAAACGTTGTTTTACCCATCGAGGGACGAGCAGCGACAATTATAAGGTCTGATGGCTGCAGACCACTGGTCTTTTTATCTAAGTCAGTAAAACCTGTAGTAACACCGGTTACTTCTTTGTTGGTTTTTATCAGCGCTTCAAGACGATCGATGGTTTTACCAAGAACGGAATCCACCCCTTGTGGTCCTTCTGATTCGCCCGTACGCTTTTCAGCAATCTCAAAAACTTTGCTCTCGGCGTAATCCAGTATATCCGCGCTTTCACGCCCTTCCGGGTTATAGCCTATTTCCGCTATATCGTGTGCAACACCAATCAGTTCACGGGTGACTGCCCGCTCGCTGATGATCTTGGCGTAGCTGACCACGTTTGCTGAACTGGGCGTGTTTTTAGCCAGTTCGCCCAGGTAAGCAAACCCACCGGCATCTTCCAGCTCATCATGCTGTTCCAGCTCTTCAGAAACGGTAATCAGATCCACAGGTTCGTTGCGTCCAAGCAACCTGACAATGGCGCGAAAAATAATTTGATGAGAACGGTTATAAAAGTCAGTTTCAGTGACGACTTCTGCCACCTTGTCCCAACTTTCCGGATCAATAAGCATACTACCCAGCACCGACTGCTCAGCCTCAATGCTGTGTGGCGGTACTTTTAGCTTTTCTACATTTTGATCTTTACCAGAAGATACGACTTTCACTGACTCTAAACCGATTGATACTCAAGGCAGAATATTATGCGCTATTTCGGTAAGAAGATAAATTTAAGTCACTCAATCAGACCAAACAAGACGGCAAAGAGTTGAAATTAACCCAAATTTTAATGCAGGAAACCTTTTACCCGCTAAAGTAACCGCGTATATTCGCCGCTGCTTTTTTATCCGCCTCACTCAACGCACAAAACATCTTAAATTTTTATGTATCTTCGCTTAATTACAACCTTTCTTCTTCTTTGGTCCTCAAAAGCTGTGTTTGCAGACACGCCTGCAGATTATTTAGCAGAAAGACGACAGATTTTGGGGCAGGCACCTGAAAATCGTCAAGAAGCCTTAGAGGGTCATCCTTTCAATGTCGAGACTGTTCTGGGAAAGTATTTTTATCTCTCCTCGTTCCTGTACGTTGAGAACGACCCGGCGTTTTACGCATTAGCCGATTCTGAGCTTGAGACTCTGCGTAATAAGTATCCTGAATATTATTACGAACGTGAAGTACTGATGACTTGGTTGTCGGACTTACCGGACGAAGAAAAATTCGAAGCGTTTAGAGATATTCAAAATATTGCGCGACAAAATAGTTGGGTTCGTATCGAGGGCTGGGCAACATCTATGCTGGTTTCATCTTTGCAGTCTTCAGAACTGCACTTCAATGCAGTAATTGAAATGAATAATTTCATACATCGTGCGCCTCATTCTGATAAGTCGGGTATGACATATGATTACACTTTGCAAAGTATTTTTTATCAGATGTTCTCATCGCTATACTCGCTGAATGACTTTCAGGGTGCTTTAAAGTTTTGTCACAAGTATAAAGCTTATTCGCCCGATGACATTAGTGTTCAAATTGACGGCATTTCCTGCGAAATATCGGTTTTGTTGAGACTGGATCGGCTCGAAGAAGTGCAGAGCAAATTAAAGATAATGAGTAAGTTGGTTGAAAGCGCAGACCTTATTGATTCAAGAATACGTCTTTTAATGCTTTCCGCTGCGTATTATCGAGAAAAAGACCGTCCTGATTTGCTGTTCTTGTATGCTAAAGATGCGCTTGACCTCCACCTAAAACACAACAGTTCTCTGAGTCCAACTGTATACGGTTTATACTCACTTCTTACTGCTAGCCAACTTGAGCTAAAAAATGCTGAAAAAGCGGAGTTTTACTTAAATAAAATGCGAGCAGTTACTCCAACGTCTCAAACTACAGGCCCTGAAGCTGATATAAATGATTTAACAGCGCAAGCCCGAATTCTCAATCTTAAAGGTGAGTATGAAAAAGCTATCACCTATTACGAAAAACTTTTAAAAGCGCTGTATTTTAAAGAAGATGCCAAGTTTAGTTTTCGGGAAATGAGAGGAGTTGGCAATGCTATCAATGCCAGAGAAGTGAAGCTAACTAAGCAACAGCTCGCACAAAGCAAAGATTACTTAAAGATAGTGACTGTTATTGCGACTGTTACTACGCTATCAACAATTATAGCAAGCATAGTGCTGTGGCGATTAGTCAGACGTAAGCGCGATCTTGAACGCTTCTCACGTCTCGACAGTCTGACCCGGGTGTACAATCGCTGGTTTGCCATCGATACCATTAAAGCTCGTCTTAAAGAAATGAAACGACAGGACGACAAGCTCTGTGTGGCTCTCATCGACTTAGACCATTTCAAACGCATCAATGATTTATATGGCCATCAGACAGGCGATGCTGTGCTTTCTCATTTCGCGCGATTATGCAAATATCAGTTCCGCGATCAGGATGTGTTCGGCCGATATGGCGGTGAAGAATTTGTTTTGATGTTAAATGGCGCAACACAGCATGACGCGTCTACAAAGTTGCAGGCGCTACGGAATATACTCAGCCATCAGGATCTTTCCAAATTAGGAGCTGAGGGCGCGCTTGAGTTTTCTGCCGGGGTTGTGGAAGTAAGCGAAAAAGCTGATATTACACAGGTTTTATCGCAATGCGACAAACACCTTTATGCAGCTAAACATAATGGTCGCAATCAGGATATCTGTGCGCCGTTCAGGCCTTCCGTGCAGGACGATATTTTGTAACTACAAATCGTTACAGAACCGAGAAAGGTATTTTCATCTTTACTTAGTGGATGAGTATTTCTAATTTTATGTTTTCACGTTTTATCATTATCACGTTACTACTTTTGACCTGTCACTCCGTATTCGCAGGCACGCTTGAAGATTATGCGGCGAAGCGGGATGAAATTTTATTACAGCCTTCGGAAAACCGTTTGGAAGCGTTAGAGGATCACCCATTTGATACCACCACAATACTGGGCAAATACTTCTACCTTTCCTCATTTCTCTATATTGAGAATGATCCGGAATTTTACGCATTAACCGATTCAGAACTTGAAACATTACGCGTCGATTACCCGCAGTATTTTTATGAACGCGAGGTGTTGATGGTATGGTTATCGGATCTACCCGACGAAGAACGTTTTGAACAATTTCGCGCAATTCAGTCCATTGCCAGACAAAACAGCTGGCCCCGCATAGAGGGCTGGGCAACATCATTACTGGTTACTTCACTTCAAGCCGCTGAACTGCATTTTAATGCAATCTTAGAGATGAACAACTACACGCACAAGGCTCCGCATACTGACAAAGACGGCATGGTTTACGATTACCCATTGATGGGCGTATTTCTCGACATATCTATTTCTTTGTATTATTTGGATGACTATAAGGGTTCGCTTGAGTTTTGTGGTAAATATAAACAGTACTTGCCGGAAAATATATCTACACAGTTTTATGGTTTATCGTGCGAGATAAGTTCACTTCTTGCCCTGGAGCGTTACGATGAGGTTCAGTCAAAGTTAAAGAAGATGAATCAGATAGCTGAACAATCCGGACTAACCGAGTATAAAGTTCAGCTTGCATTAAGTTCTGCTTATTTTTATCGAGCCATAGAGCGCCCCGATCTGACGTATCATTATGCAAAAGATGCACTCGACATTTTCCAGCGAGATGGAAAATCTTTAAATCCTACTGTGTACAATATTTATGTGTTGTTGACCGTCAGCCAAATTGACTTAGAAAATATTGAACGTGCTGAGTTCTATTTGAAAAAATTGCAAGAGCTCCCTCTCACGACGCAAATTGAAGGTCCAGGCACGCAAGTCGATTCGCTTGTTGCCCAGGCCAATATCTATGAGCTCAAAGGTCAATATGAAAAAGCCCTCCCGTTTTATAAGAAAGCGTTTAAAGCTTTGTACCTGAATGAAGCTTCATCATTCAGGTTTAGCCAGCTCAACAGTATAAATAGTTCTCTGGATACAAGAGAACTTACCCTGACTAAAAAGCAACTTCAGGAAAAAAACCAATATTTAAGAATTCTCACTCTTATTGCAGTCACAAGTGTGGCGGTTGCGATCATCGCCGGCGCGTTGTTGTGGCGAGAATCACGCCGTAAACGGGAAGTAGAGCATTATTCCCGTCTCGATAGCCTTACCAGAGTGTATAACCGCTGGTTTGCTATTGATACCATCAAAGCGCGAATTAATCATATGAAACGGCAGGACGACAAGATTTGTGTCGCACTTATTAATTTAGACCATTTCAAACATATTAACGATGCGAGTG
This sequence comes from Salinimonas iocasae, assembly GCF_006228385.1. Lineage (GTDB taxonomy): Bacteria > Pseudomonadota > Gammaproteobacteria > Enterobacterales > Alteromonadaceae > Alteromonas > Alteromonas iocasae. Next base: position 371,696 of record NZ_CP039852.1, on the reverse strand, counting down.
GTCATAAAACGGGTGATACAGTTCTGTCTCATTTTGCTCGATTGTGCAAATATCAGTGTCGTGGCACAGATGTGTTCGGCCGCTATGGTGGTGAAACATTTGTTCTGATGCTAAGTGGCGCAACCCAGAACGAAGCAAAGCAAAAGTTAAGGTCGCTAAGGGATATTATGAGCCAGCAGGACCTCACAAAACTAGGCGCAGAGGGAACGCTGACCTTTTCAGCAGGCGTCGTGGAATTGAGCGAAAAAGCGAATATTTCGCAGGTTTTGTCCCAATGCGACAAACTGCTTTATGCTGCTAAGCAGAATGGCAGAAATCAAGATATCTTTGCACCGTTCAGACCTGCAGAGCAGGATGAGATTGTGTAGCAATCTCTACTTGCGTTGAAAAGCGGCAATTATTAATCGCGACCGGATCAGTATTCAAATTATATGTTTTTACGCGTAGTTACTGTCACTCTACTGCTTTGCTTATGCCACCCTCTGTTCGCCGACACGCTAGTGGACTATGGGGCAAAGCGGCATGAAATTTTACAGTTAACACCAGAAAGCCGACTACAAGCATTAACCAATCATCCTTTTGATATCACCACGACACTTGGCAAATATTTCTATCTTTCATCATTTCTATATATCGAGAATGATCCGGCATTCTATACATTAACCGAGACTGAGCTGAATACGCTGCGCACTGATTACCCGCGATACTATTATGAACGTGAAGCGTTGATGGTCTGGCTATCAGATCTATCATACGATGAGCAGTTCGAAAAATACCGCGCTATCCAGTCTATCGCGAGAGAAAATAACTGGCCTCGTATCGAAGGGTGGACTACATCTTTGCTGGTGTATTCCTTACTGACCGCCGGGTTACATTTCAATGCTATTTTAGAGATAAATAATTATATCCCCCTCTCTTCTGATAATTTAAGTCAGGGAATGGCCTATGATTATTCGTTATCAGATATATTTCATAATATGTACAGCGCGCTATTTAGTCTGGGTGACTTCAAGGGTGCTCTTGAGTTTTGTCGCAAGTATAAGAATAACGCGCCAGAGGATCCAGACGTTCAGATAGACGGACTTTCTTGCGAAATACTGACACTGATTAACCTCAAGAAATTTGATGAAGCCTGGGTAAGTCTGAAAAAAATGAGCAAACTCGCTGAAGATACAGGGCGAGATGATTTAAAAGTTCAGCTACTTACTTATTCAGCTGTTTACTTTCGAGAGCAAGAGCGTCCGGAACTGACATTCTTGTACGCTAAAGACGCTTTAGAGCTTCACTTAAAAGCAGAAAGTATCCAGTACTCTACGGAGTACTCTTTATACAAACTTCTCACTGCAAGCCAAATCGAGCTCAATAATTCTGATGAAGCTGGGTTTTACCTAAATAAGATGCAGAATGTGCCTGAAACCTTTCGAACCGAAGGTCCTCGTGAAAATGTGAATGAGTTATATGCAAAAGCTAAAGTTCAGAGCCTCAATGGTGAGCATGCAAAAGCCAATTTGCACTATGAGGAGGCCATAAAGGTATTATTTTACAAAGAAAAAGCCAACTTCAGCTTCAGTCAGTTAAAAAGTATTGATAATGCTATCGACGCCAGAGATCTTTCGCTGACAAAAGAAAAGCTTAGCCAAAAGGAGCTTCACTTTACGATTGCTGTCAGTGTAGCAATAATAAGCTCGTTGGTAGCTCTTATAGTGGGATTGATTCTTTGGCGACACTTAAGCAAAAAGCGTAACTTAGAGCATTTTTCCCGAATCGATAGTCTTACCCGGGTGTATAACCGCTGGTTTGCTATTGATACCATCAAAGCGCGAATTAATCATATGAAACGGCAGGACGACAAGATTTGTGTCGCACTTATTGATTTAGACCATTTCAAACGTCTCAACGATTTGTTTGGTCACCAGATTGGTGATGCGGTTCTGTCACATTTCGCGCGATTATCTAAATACCAGTTTCATGATGCGGATGTGTTCGGACGCTATGGCGGTGAAACATTTGTACTGATGCTAAGTGACGCGACCCAGAACGAAGCAAAAGAAAAATTGCAGTCACTGCGGAATATTTTAAGTCAACAGGACCTCACAAAACTAGGCGCAGAGGGAACGCTGACGTTTTCAGCAGGTGTTGTGGAAATAAATGAGAAAGCCGAAATTGACCTGATTTTATCCCAGTGCGATAAGTTGCTGTATGCGGCAAAACAAAATGGCCGTAATCAGGTTATCTGCGCGCCGCTCAGGTCCGATTCACAGCAAGGTATCGTGTAATTACAGGCCATCAGCCTGCGTTTTAGCCAGTGTTTTTTCCATCTTATAAAACGCACCATCCCAGATAGTGTAGGCCTTGCCCGATGCGGCAAGCAGTACAGTTTGGCCCGGTAAACGTTCTGCTTCATCACATGTTACTGACACGGTACGAACAGCATTATCGTGAATATCCAATTCACGTAACCCCATGTTGTAGTCCCGCTCAAACTCAGCGGCGGACAATTTTGTTTCGTCATACTCTGCAGACTTACAGAACGTGCGGCCCAGTGTGAGATTTTCAGGGCCATAGTGAAATGATTGCCCTAGCCACATTTGTGAATCTTTAACAGATACCTCGTTATTAGTTGGCGCTATGGCTTCTGTAATAATCCATGTACCTTCTATTTCGCCAGGTTCACGAACCGCACAACTTACTGCTCCAACAAGAAAAATTGTTATTAAAGCGACTGTTTTAAATCGGGTACTTAATAGAGACCGGTGTATCGCGTCCCACATTTAACTTCTCCTTCTTACCCCCCCTGCTTCAATGTCAGGGTGGTGATAGTGCAGAAATACCTGCATGTTTAAACATACAGTAGCAATGTTCGCGCCAGCCGAAATGCTTACTAAAGGCAACTATCTCAAAAGGCGACAACGCTAACAATTGCTTTATCTGTTCAGGTATCAATGCTGAAGACAGCAGTCAGCAGACATAAAAAAAGCGGCGCAAGGGCCGCTTCGTTATCGCTTATCCAGTTCAATTACCCCATGGACGGTGGATACTTCTACCCGCGCACTCCCCTCACCGGTAGAAAACTCAAGCCATTCATTAGGTCCATATTTGGCTTTTTGAGAGCGATCGTTTGACAACTTGTTTCTTATGTCACCGCCTGCATGAGCCTGGATATCAAACCGGGCAGATACGTCCGGCTGAAATTTCAGGATAACTTTGCCACCAACAGATGACACATCAACGTCACCGTTATCTGCCAGGTTTATGTCTCCTTTAACTTTGCCATTTACGGTAACTATATCCAGCTCATTTATCATGGCAGTTGTGAAGTTCATCCGACCGTTAACCGATTCGATGCGCAGCTGCGGGCTATCAGAACGAATATCAATATTCCCGTTTACGGTAATGACACGAACTTCCTCACCTTCACTGTGCTCACCTTCAATATCACCATTAACTGTTTCTGCAACAAGCTCTCCTTTAACGCCATTCAGTTTGACGTTACCGTTCACCGTTTCCAATTTAATGCGCCCTGCTAAATTATTTGCCTCAATGTCACCATTGACTAAATCGACCTTGGTATCATTGGTAATATCAAATAACTGCACGCTGGCCGATACCGCTGAATAATCGATTTTGCTCGCTGCAGGTACATAGATAGTCAGATCATCGCCGTCCTTGATACGATAGTTGCCCCAGTCACCATGGTGTCTGCCAATATCCACATCAAAAGAGACACCCGACCCGGTCTTTTCAAACTCAAAATCTTCGGTTCTATCTGACAGCTCCCCCGTTATTTTGACTGCATTCTTATCCCAGGTTTTGATAACTGCCTTACCATTCACATGCTCAATTTCAACATTGGGGTGTGAGGAAGTTTCTATCGTTTGATCGATACGCTGCTTTGCCAGTACAGGGCTACCTGTTGCTAACAGTACCGAAAACAAAACAGTTTTCGACAGTGTTTTGTACCGTACATTCATTACATCGTGATTTTGCATAACTTGCTCCTGTATCGCTAAATCTGCTGCCATTTGGGAGCGTGCACACGCTCAATCAGCAAAAACTGTTGTTGATAGACGCTTTGCAACATTCGCAGAAGCGCTGTGTTGTTAGGGTCTTCTTTCAATGCTGCTTTGATCGCCTCAGCCGCATCCTCGAGTTCGGTAAGTTGTTCCTGCCAGTTTTCTGTTACTGCCGGTGTACCTTCGAGACTAACCAGCAATGCAGACTTTTCCTTCTCATGTTGCTGACTCAGTGCCTTAACCAGCGACTGGCCGGTAACAGGATTGACCTCGGGGTCTGTGGATACCGGACGCATCATAAAGCCAATAATTACCGCAACCATCACCACTGCAGCACTGGCCAGCCAGACAGGTTGCCTCTTTGTCCGGGTTTCATCGGCCTGGGCCTGAATGGCTAAATCGATGCCCTGCCATAAGTCTTTGTCCGGGTGCCGTTCGCGAGGCAGTTCGTCCAACTGCTGCTGTAGATGCTTTTCAAATGTCTTCATCGTCATACCCCATCCACGTTTTTAACAACTGCTTAGCACGATGAAATTGCGCTTTGCTCGAACCTGTTGCCATATTCAGCATTCTTCCGATTTCTTCATGACGATGCCCTTCTATTGCGTGTAAAACGAATACCACCCGGGCACGCTCAGGGAGTCTTACGATCAGTGCTTCAAGATCCACCTCAGAAGTGCAGGATTCCGCCGCACTCTGCGCTGCCATGCTGTCTTCTATATTCATCACCCTGGCGAACCAGCCTTTTTGCTTTCGCATGTAGCTCAGCGTGATGTTCGCGGTGACACTATGCAGCCATGTTGTAAAACGACTCTGTCCAGCGAAGTTACTTAGCTTCTGCCACAACTGAATAAAGACTTCTTGCGTGGCATCTTCAGCAAGCCCCCTGTCGGCGGTTAGCCGATAACACAGGGCGAACACCCGCCCTGCATAGCTTTGATAAAGCTGCTGGTACGCCTGCCTGTCACCATCACGGGCTGCCTGTATCAGCTTCATTTCTGTATCAGGTGTTGGCGTTATCTTCGTCACGTCGATGTCCGCCTTGCACGTTTCCATGTTTCGTCACTGTCGTCTGTTAACTGTTGAATATCATTTGAAAGGTTAGTTGCAGTGCATGCATCAAAGGTTTAAATGGTCTTTGATTTTTTTTACACGTGTACTGACGCATAATATACCACCCGCTAACAAAAGGATGGTGACTATGCACATTTACGCGCTTTATGCTGCGAAACCACAGGCTTTCGACCCCAGAGGAACACCCAGTGCGATAGTGAAATCGCAGGTATCGCAATTGACAGTTCTCGACACCGGTACACTTGAAGACGAGCAAGGCAACAAGAAACTTCACGGTGGTCCGGAAAAAGTGCTGCATCAATACAGTTTTGAAGGCTATGAGAAGCTTTCACAGGCATTTCCTGAAGGGGATTTTTCTTACGGCACCATTGGCGAAAACTTTCTTGTGGAAGGTATGCACGATAACAATGTGTATGTGGGCGATGTTTATCAAATGGGAAGTGTCACCGTGCAGGTTTCTGCTCCCCGTGCCCCCTGCAATAAGATTTCACACCGTTACGGCATTAAAAATCTTGACCGGTTCGTCGGACAGCACGGAATTACCGGCTGGTATTTCAGAGTACTTGAGGCAGGTCCCTTGCTTCAGCACGATACGGTCAAACTTATCGAGCGCCCTGATGAGAGCGTTTGTATTGGCGCACTGATGCGCTGTATGTACGATGATAATATGAAAGCTGACGCGGCGCGTTATGCACAAATGGAAGTATTGGATGATGAGTGGCGGGAAAAATGTCTGAGGCGGGCGCGCTAACACAAACAAAAAAGCCGCAGTATTAACTGCGGCTTTTAAAATCAACGTTCTCAGCGCTTAGGCTTCAGCGATGATCACAACTTTTACTGTTGTTGCTACATCTGAGTGCAGCTGAACATCGATGTCATATTCGCCAGTTTCACGTAGCGTACCTGTAGGCAGACGAACTTCTGACTTAGCAACTTCAACACCAGCAGCAGTAATTGCTTCTGCGATGTCACGTGTACCAACAGAACCGAAAAGTTTACCTTCGTCACCAGCAGGTGCCGCAACAGTAACTTCTTCAAGTGCGTCAAGCTTTTCAGCGCGTGCTTGTGCAGCAGCCAGATCTTCAGCGATTTTCGCTTCCAGCTCAGCACGACGTGCTTCAAACTTCTCTACGTTGTCTTTAGTTGCAGGAACTGCTTTACCCTGAGGGAAAAGGAAGTTACGTGCAAAACCAGACTTAACATTAACTTTGTCGCCCAGACCACCAAGGTTGGCGATTTTATCCAGTAGGATGATATCCATCTTAGCTACCCCTTATTTCGCCAGTTTACTTGTGTGAATCAGTGTACGGAAGCAGTGCAAGAAAACGTGCACGCTTGATTGCAGAAGACAGCTGACGCTGATACTTCGCACTGGTACCTGTGATACGGCTAGGGACGATCTTACCGCTTTCTGTGATGTAGTTCTTCAGCGTAGCGATATCTTTATAATCGATTTCAGTTACACCTTCTGCAGAAAAACGGCAGAACTTACGACGTCTGAAAAAACGAGCCATGATTATACTCCTTACGCGTTATCTTCGGTGGTTTCGGTTTTCTTTTCTGTACGCTCTGTACGAGGTGCAGAATCTTCGCGACGCTCACGACGAGGCTCTTCTTTCATCATTGGAGAAGGCTCAGTCACAGCGTTTTTAGTGCGCATAACCAGATTACGCAGGATAACATCGTTGAAGCGGAACGCATTTTCCAGCTCATCAACAGCTTCAGCAGTCGCTTCTGCGTTGATCAGAACATAGTGGGCTTTGTGTAGCTTCTCGATTGGGTAAGCCAGTTGACGGCGACCCCAGTCTTCCATACGGTGAATCTGACCACCGTCTTGCTTAAGGATTGTGGTATAACGCTCGATCATACCAGGTACTTGTTCACTCTGATCAGGGTGAACCATAAAAACGATTTCGTAATGACGCATTATTGCTCCTTACGGTTGTAGCCTCGTCAGTACAGCCGTCTGTTAGAGGCAAGGAACTAGGTTAGTTTGGCTGTAAGGGCGCGCAGTATACAGAGATCGAGCACACTGCACAAGCAGTAATCAACCGTGAGCGCTGATATGCCCTGCGGCCACCAGCACAGTTACCCCGGCTAACGCGGCAAAGGACCAGAAAATGGTAGCTTTATTAGCGCGTTCGCCAAGCACCCAGGCCACGGCCAGCGACATTACAGCAGATGTTGCGATAAGGGTTTGCACCACTCCGGCTTTGGCATTGGCAAACGCGACCATTTGTAAATAGAGCGCCGCGGCGGTACCTAAAATAGTCGCTAGCGCGAAGGTTCGCCACATTTGTAATGGTTTATCACTTTTAGGCAGCCATTGTTTACGCATGATGATCATAAGCACCACGATAATTGCCAGTCCGCCAACAAGTCGTACAAGGCTGGCGTTAAATGCATCAACGGTATAACGCGTGAGAATATCGCGACTGATTACCGCACCAATGGCCTGACACACTGCCGCCGCTGCGGCGAACAGGTAGCCCGACGGAGCAAATAAATGTAGTTCGGTTCGCCGCTTTACCTTCACAACCATATCTACACTCACGAGCACCAGAGCAATACCAATCCACTGTTGCCAGGTTAACCATTCGGCAATCCAGACCATGGCCAGAAGTGCGGTAAAGATTGGTGCCAGCGTTTCGGTGATCAGCACCGACTGTGTATCGCCAATGCGATTGAGCGCCTGAAAAAAGCAGGTGTCGCCGATACCTATGCCCACCACACCACTTAAAAAGAGCCACCCGTATGCCGTTGCGGGCAGGCTTACCGGCGGAAGAAACAATTGCGTTACCAACACCAGGATGATGATGGCTACGACCCCTTTCCATAAATTCAGGGACAGAGGTGAAAATGATGTGCCGAGTACCCGAAACATTCTTGCAGCAATCGCCCAGCACAGGGCTACACTGAGCGCGGCAATTTCACCCACCATAATTCATCTACTCCTGACAAAAAGCCGCTAGCCTACCAGATTGGCGTAAGTGCCAGAAGTAAACTTTTTTTACCTGCAATAAAAAGCCGGTGCGAGCTTAATTACCCGCGCCGGCTTCACATGTTTTAACTATTTCGCTACTGGTTTAAAGGCGTAATTTTTCTAATCCAGATATTACGGAAGCTTACTTCATTGGAATGATCCTGAAGCTGTATGGGTGCGCATCCGTGAGCTTCGTAAGACGGTTCACCAATCCATTCTGTTTTACCCTGAATCTCCACATGATTTTGCACTACCACACCATTATGCAGCACGGTAATGTAGCCGGGTGTTTTGAGCGTTTTATCATCAAAGCGTGGTGCTGTGAAAATAATGTCATATTCCTGCCACTGTTCAGGTGGACGGGTTGCATTCACTAACGGAATCGTTTGCTTGTAAATACTGGCGGCCTGGCCATTTGCATAGGTCTTACTTTCATAAGAATCCAGAACCTGAACCTCATAACGCTGCTGTAAAAAGACACCACTATTATTGCGTTGTTGACCTTCCATATCAGCCTCAGGCTCGGGCGCTTTCCATTCAACATGCAGTTGCACGTCGCAAAAAGATTCTTTAGTTTTAATATCACCGGTACCTGGTTTCACTGTCATTGCACCATCACTAACGGCCCACTGAGCCTCACCGCCTTTCACTGATTCCCATGCTGACAAATCTTTACCATCAAATAAAACTATTGCATCAGATGGTGCCTTACCAGGCTCAGCGGTCACCTTTGGTGGAACAGGCTCCCACACCTCGGTCTTTTCTGCTTTCTGCCAGTCTTCAAGTTCTTCGTCTGAGGCCATAAGATCACCTGTTATCAATACACTGGCCGCGGCAACCGAGAGAGTGGTCAGTGTTTTATAAGTATTTTTCATTTTCATATCCTACGTTATTCTCAGGTAGCCCAGGCCTTCTGGCCTTTTTTATATTCAATATTCCCGTCATATTTGCCCGGTACGGGCACGTACCGTAATACCTTGGTTCCACCTTCTTTTGAGGTAAAAAAACCAAACAGCGTAAGCTGCTTAAACAACGAAAAATAATGCGGGACAGGCGCTTGAGAGGCCTCTCTACGCTGGTTTGGCAATTGACTGGCAACACTCCACAATCCCATTTTATGATTGTATTCGCGCGCCTCTTCATCCAACCGCGAGACGAGGCTGTGACGCTGGGTTTTATCCAGCAACAGAAACACTTTCCCAAATTCGCTGGTTGCCTCAGCATCGAGCTTTTTCATTCCGTCACGAAATGTTTTTCGTAGCACAGAGGGGTAACAGTCTGCCACCAGCACCGCCATTATTTGCCCGACGTTTGAATCCTTTGCTCCAGGCGTATCAGTGCGCGGAATAATCACCTCGCCCACCTCATTTAAAAACGCGACATCATCTTTGGTGAAACCGGTGTCTGCTAGCGGCACATCCGGGCGCAACTCATAGGCTAACGGATTGGTGCCAACAAATGCCGCACCGGTAGCGGCCGTTATAAGCTTTAAAAGATCTCGACGATTCATAGCTACAGGTTTCCTTTTTTCAGTTCCTCTACAGCAAATTCAGCTGCCCGAGCCGTCAGCGCCATATAGGTTAAAGAAGGGTTCACGCAGGAAGCGGACGTCATGCATGCGCCATCGGTGACAAAGACATTGGGTGCATCCCATACCTGATTATGCTTGTTTAGCACTGAAGTTTTCGGGTCGCGGCCCATACGCGCAGTACCCATTTCATGAATCCCCATTCCGGGCTGGTAGTCCGCCTCAAAACCGCGCACATTTTTCATGCCTGCTGCCTCGAACATATCAATGGCATCCTGCTGCATATCTTTACGCATGCGCAGCTCGTTCTCTTTAAGCTCCACGTCCATCTCCAGAACCGGCAGGCCCCAGGCATCTTTTTTCTGCCTGTTCATATAAATACGATTACTGTGATCAGGTAGCATTTCACCAAAGGCATTCATACCGATGGTCCAGGCACCCGGCTCGCTGACCGCATCTTTAAGTTGCGCACCAACCCCCATCTCAGCCACATTTTCACGCCAGCTTTGACGGCTTGCACTGCCCTGGTAACCAAAGCCTCGCAGATAATCACGTTTATCTCCTCCCCAGTTTCTGAACCGCGGCACATAGAATCCTGATGGGCGGCGTCCGAAGTAATACTTATCCTCGTAGCCTTCCGCAGTTCCGGATGCCCCGACTCTGAAATGATGGTCCATCACATTGTGACCCAACTCGCCACTACTGCTACCCAGACCGCCTTCCCATACATCTGTAGCAGAGTTCATTAACAGCCATGCACTGTTAAGCGCTGATGCATTCACAAAGACAACATTTGCGGTGTACTCGTAGGTTTGCTTGTTCTGCGCATCAATCACCTCAACACCGCGAGCCCGTTTTTTGTCTTTGTCATACAGAATCTGGCTAACAATAGAAAACGGGCGCAGAGTCAGATTACCGGTTTTCATTGCCGCTGGCAGCGTGGATGACTGCGTACTGAAATACCCGCCAAACGGACAACCCAGCCAACATTTACTACGTGCCTGACATCCTGCTCGACCCTGCTCCGGCTGCGCTTTGGTTGCGTTTGCTGCCCGCCCGCAAATCAGATGTCGACTGCCCTTAAATGCCTTTTTTATTCGGGCAGCAACATCTTTTTCGACCACATTTAGTTCGAACGCTGGCATATACTGACCGTCGGGTAATACATCCAGGCCATCGCGATTTCCACTGATTCCGGCATACTTTTCGACATAGTCGTACCACGGCGCGACATCTTCATAGCGAATTGGCCAGTCCACCGCGACACCTTCTTTCTTATTGGCCAGAAAGTCTTCTTTATTCAGGCGGTAACTCTGACGACCCCACAATAGCGAACGTCCGCCAACGTGATAGCCTCTGAACCAGGTAAACGGCTTATTCTCAACATAGGGCGCTTCTTTTTGCGTCGCCCACATGCCATAGGTAGATTCATTCAGGGGGTAGTCACGGGATAAGACGGGATGTTCATCCTTCATCTTTTGCGTGGCCAGATCCCGATGAGGATAATCCCACGCTTCCTTGTGGGCATTTTTATAATCCTTGATATGCTCTATATTGCGACCCCGTTCAAGCATAAGCACTTTCAGGCCTTTTTCTGTGAGCTCTTTCGCCGCCCAGCCGCCGCTTATTCCTGATCCGACTACTATCGCATCATAATGATTATCAGCCATAACACCCCTTCTTAAACGCGCCGCGTTGTTTGGAAACTATTACACATCACAAATTTTTACCGCCTGCTTTAGGGCGGCCAACCGACCTGCTTGTGTATTGGCGGTCGGAATGAACTCCTGCGCAACGTAGCCTTCAAAATTTAATGAGTGAATAGCTTTGACGATGGCGCGATAGTTCAGCTCTTGTGAATCGTCGATTTCATGTCTTCCTGGTACCCCGGCGGTGTGAAAATGGCCGAAATACGCAATGTTGTCTTGTATGGTCTGTATGATGTTCCCTTCATTGACCTGCATATGATAGATGTCATACAGCAGCTTAAAGTTGGGCGACTGCAACCGGCGGCACAGCGCCACACCCCAGGCACTGTTATCTGCCATATAATCCGGATGGTCGATAGCGTTAAATAGCTCCATATGCAGTACAACGCCACGCTTTTCAGCGTGTCCCAGAATGCTACTCAGCCCTTTTGCCGCGTTATCCAGACCTGCCTGCGGGTCCATCCCCCGCTTATTGCCGCTGAAGCACACCAGGTTCCGATAACCAGCCTCCGCGACCAAATCAATATGATGACGGTAACGTTTTATCAGCTGGTCATGAAACTCAGGGGCACACCAGCCATCTGTCAGATTTAACTCTGCGCCGTTGCACATGGCGCTGTCGATACCGTATTTTTTAAGTACCGGCCAATCTTGCGGGCCAACTAAATCTATGGCAGAAAAGCCAATTTTTTTCACCGCCTGGCATAAGCTTTCAATATCCATATCCCCGAATGTCCAGCGCGCAACAGAGTGGCGTACACGATTTTGCAATGGCTGTTGTGCAGCCAGGCCCGCGCCAGACCAAACGCCGGCGGACAGGCCCGCTCCGGTCAGCGCCAGCCCCTTGAGGAGTTGACGCCGGTTAGTCATCCACAGAGACCTTTTCAGGTTTGAAAAGCACTGTGAACAGTACTAATACCACCAGTGCAAATGCTGCGGGGAATAGCCAGACATTCTCCCAAACGTGACCATCGGATACCGCGTATGCATCGGTAATCTGGCCAGCCACCCAGAACCCAATAAGCATGCCTACACCATAGGTTGCCAGGGTTATAAGCCCCTGCGCAGCGCTCTTGTTTTGTGGAGCAGCTTTAGCATCGGTATAGATTTGCCCTGATACAAAAAAGAAGTCATAGCACAAACCATGGAGCGCAATACCCACCAGCAATAGCCAGATACCTTCGTCAGCATTCCCATAGGCAAATAAAACGTAGCGTATAACCCAGGCAAGCATGCCCAGAATCAACGTTTTCTTGATGCCGAATTTGTTCAGAAATACAGGTAAAGCCAACATGAACAAGACTTCTGAGACCTGACCCAGTGTCATTTTGCCGGTCGCGTTCTCAACGCCGATCTCGGTAAGAAACGGGTTAGCATTTTGATAGTAAAAGGCCAGCGGGATACAAATCAGAACCGATGCGATAAAAAATACCGCGAAGTTTCGGCTTTTGAGCAGACTTAGTGCGTCGGTTCCTAACGCTTGTCCAATTCCGGTAGCCTGCCCCTTTCCTTTAGGCGGTGTAGCCGGCAGGGTAAAGCTGAATAACCCAAGTAGCAGCGACGCAATAGCGCACAAGGCAAAGGTGTTTCTGAGCATGCCATTTTCGATGGCCTGACGTGCATCCCAGGAAAAAACATAACTGATCACCAACCCGGCTACAATCCAGCCAATGGTGCCCCACACGCGGATTTTGCCAAATTCCTTCGAAGGATCATGCATCTGTCCGAACGATACGGAATTCACCAGTGCCAGAGTCGGCATGTACGCAATCATGTAACCCAGCACGAAAGGATAAAAACTACTGAAATCCTGAGCGGTGAACATCATGTACATCAGCGCAGCACCAAGCAGATGCAGCACCCCGAGAATGCGCTCTGCATTAAAGTATTTATCAGCAATCAAACCAATAATGAGCGGTGCGATGATGGCGCCCCAGCTTTGCGTGGAAAACGCCATCGCTATTTGCCCACCACTGGCTTCCAGTGTACTTGCCAGGTAAGTACCCAGAGTAACGAACCATCCTCCCCAGATAAAAAACTGCAGGAACATCATGATGCTTAAGCGTACTTTTACATTATTCATTATTATCCTCACCGGCTTGTTTGCACCGTAGCTACCGGTAATTTATTCTGAATCCAGACCCAGTATGCGACGGTTTCGGGACTCACTAACCTCACCACCGGCAAAATCGTCAAAGGCCCCTGTCGCCGGTTCGATAATGTGCTGAGCAATGAATGGCGCGCCCTCGGCAGCCCCTTGCGCTGAGTCTTTGAGACAGCATTCCCACTCCAGCACGGCCCAGCCTTCAAATCCATATTGCGTTAGCTTGCTGAATATCTGTTTGAAGTCGACCTGACCATCTCCCAGCGAACGGAAACGTCCGGGGCGATCCACCCAGTCCTGATAGCCGCCATAAATACCACTTCTGCCGTTTGGCAAAAACTCAGCATCCTTAACATGAAACATTTTGATGCGGTCATGGTAACGATCGATAAAATCCAGATAATCCAGCTGTTGCAGCACGAAATGGCTGGGGTCGTAGAGAATGTTTGCGCGTGGGTGGTTGTCCACGGCCTTAAGAAAGCGCTCGAACGTTGCGCCATCATGTAAGTCTTCACCCGGATGAATCTCATAACAGACATCTACGCCCGCTTCGTCAAAGGCATCCAGAATAGGCTTCCATCGGCGCGCCAGTTCAGCAAAGCCCTGCTCGACCAGACCGGCTGGTCGCTGCGGCCACGGGTAAACAAGATGCCACATAAGTGCGCCTGAGAACGTTGCGTGGGCGTTCAGACCCAAGCGCTGACTGGCTTTTGCTGCCAGCTTTAATTGATTAATCGCCCACTCAGTACGCGCTTTCGGATCCCCATGAAGATGAGAAGGTGCGAAGTTATCAAATTGTTCGTCGTACGCCGGGTGAACGGCAACCAGCTGACCCTGCAAATGCGTCGATAACTCGGTAATTTCCACACCGTATTTGGCACAGGTTGCCTGTGCATCGTCGCAATACTGCTGGCTCTCAGCAGCCTGTTCAAGGTCAAATAATGCCGGATCTGTTGGTACCTGTATGCCTTTGTAGCCTAATGAACCGGCCCACTGAGCCATATTTTCCAGCGTATCAAACGGGGCCTTATCTGAGGCGAACTGCGCCAGAAAAATTGCCGGGCCTTTTATGCCTGCCATAATCGCGTCTCCTGATTAGTCGTGATTGTCGGCAATTGAATGCCACTTTTGTTCGCTGCCACTGCTATCAAGCATTGCTTTGATAAACGCCATCCCCCGAATGCCAGACGCAAGGCCGGGCACTTTATCGGCCGTACCGCTTTTACCGCTTCTTACCGATGCAGCAAATGCGGTGTAAAGATTGGCCATAGCCTCAAGGTAACCTTCCGGATGACCTGCCGGCACACGCAGTTGTGATTGTGCGTCTTCGCAGACGCTCGGCTGACCTGCGCGGAAAACCTGATAAGGTGCATCGACGGGGCGATAGATGACAGAGTTTGGCTCCATCTGACGCCACTCAAGACCGCCTTTTTCGCCATAAACTTTGATTTTCAGAGGGTTTTCTTCACCGGCACAGACCTGACTGGCAATAAGTACACCGGTGACGCCATTATCTGTTTTAATCAGCGCGGCACCATCATCATCAAGCCGACGCCCATCCACGTGGGTATTAAGCTCACCACATAACTGTGTGATTTTGTCGCCCAGAATAAACTCTGCCAGACTGAAGGCATGTGTGCCGATATCACCCATGCAGCCACTCGCCCCGGAAAGCGCCGGATCTGTGCGCCAGGATGCCTGTTTGTTGTGACTTTCCTCTTCACCGGATAACCAGCCTTGTGGGTATTCCACATAAACTTTGCGAAGCTTACCCAGCATGCCGCTTTCAACCATGTGGCGCGCCTGCCATACCATGGGGTAGCCCTGATAAGTATGCGCCAAACCGTACAATACAGGCGCACTACTGATTGCATCAGCAAGCGCCTTTGTTTCATCAAATGATGTTGCCGCCGGTTTTTCGCAAAATACATGAAAGCCAGCTTTGGCTGCGGCAATAGAAACAGGAACATGCAGGTGATTTGGGGTGACGATGCTCACTACCTGCATTCTTTCGTTCTCGGGCAATGCTGCTTCTTGCTCCAGCATTTCTTCCCACGAGTCATATACCCGCTCTGCCGGAAGATCCAGGCTTTGGGCAGTGCGGGTGTTGTTATCCTGATCACGGGAGAATGCACCGCAAACCAGTTCGTAATGTCCGTCCAGGCCGGCCGCGTGACGATGCACCGCGCCGATAAAAGCGCCTTCACCGCCACCAATCATGCCCAGTCGAATTTTTTTCTGTCGAGTCATTGTTTTCTCCTGTGACAAACAATGTTAGCAGTATGTTATCTTTTTAAAAAATGTAACGGATTACATTTGGACCTGTCAAATAGAATTCCGCGCAATTGGTTAAAAAATAGTTACCAGTTAAACATAGCATTAACTTTATATAGATAATTTAGACTGGTATGCGGAGTTAATCGATTAAGAAGCAATACAAATTTTAAACACCTTGCAAGCCATTATGTTAACGGTTACATTTTGTCAGTGGACGGTTACAGGTAAGTTAATTTTCATGGCGACAATCAGAGAAGTGGCCGATATCGCCGGCGTATCAGTTGCAACGGTATCAAGAACGCTACAACAGCCAGAACGGGTATCTCCCAAGACCCGGGCAAGGGTTACCAGCGCGATTGAGCAAACCGGTTATAAACCAAATTTGATGGCGGTAAAGTTTCGCTCAGGCAAGACCCATAGCCTGGTTGTGCTGGTTCCAACCATTGCCAACCTTTTCTTTGCCCGCGTTATTAACGGTATGCAGGAAGCTGCCGCTGAACGCGGGTATTCTTTGCTGTTAGGTAATACCCAGGGTAATCCGGACCTTGAGGCTGACTATGTGAAAATGGTGCAAACCTCTCAGGCCGATGGGGTCATTCAGTTACGCGCTCACAACCCCTTTTCTGCAATGCAATCGTCATCGGGAGGCCTGCTTCCCATGGTCAACGTCTGCGAAGTCGTCGACTCTGCCAGCTTTCCTACTGTTACTCTGGATAATCACAATGCAGCCAAGTCAATGACAGAGCATTTACTCGAACTGGGGCATACTCGGATAGGTTTGATAAAAGGGCCAAATTCCAGCCCCTTAACGCAGGAGCGATTGCGCGGATACCAGCACGCGCTGGCAAATGCAGATATTCCGTTTGATGAAAGTATACTGTTTGACGGCGACTTCACCCTGCGCTCAGGGTTTGATGCTGCACGCAGAATGCTGGAACAACCGAATCGCCCTACCGCTTTGTTTTGCGAAAATGATGAAACTGCCATTGGCGCGATGCAAGCGCTGAAGCAGGCAGGTCTTAAGATCCCGGAGGATATCTCTGTAGCCGGATTCGATGATATCGCTTTTTCCGGTTATGCAGATCCGCCGCTGACCACTATCGCACAACCGGCAGAAGAGTTTGGTCACACTGCGGTGTCACTGTTGGTAGATGTACTAAATGGTAAAATTAAAAAGGCCCCGCGAGTCATCATGCCCCATGAGCTTATTGTGAGAAATAGTACTGGCCCTGCACCAGGTACTAACGCCTAATTATTCAGGAGATTAGCTATGCGCAACTTATCCGTTCCATTCACCCGCCGACAATTTTTAAAAACCAGCGCGGCAGCCGCCGCTATCAGTGCCTTGCCAGCACCTTTAGCACTGGCCAGTGACAAAGCTCGCCATCACGCTGGTTTGCAACTGTATACGTTACGTGACTGGATGAAGGTAAGTGTCCCGGGCACATTGAAGCTCGTGGCCGGTGTGGGTTACCGGGAACTGGAGTTTGCCGGTTACTTTGGCCAGTCACCTGAACAAATTCGTTCAATGCTCGACGATGAGGGCCTTAGAGCACCCTCTGCCCATGTTCCCCTTACTGATTTTCAGGACAGTGTGAATAAAGTCATTGATACCGCGCAGGCTATTGGCCACAAATATGTGGTGGTTCCTTATTTAACGCCAGAGCAGCGCGGAAACTCCATTGATGTTTATAAAAAACTGGCTGATGACATGCAGTCGTGGGGAGAGGCGTGTAATCGCGCCAATATCTCACTGGCTTACCATAATCACGATTTTGAGTTTCAAAAAACAGATGGCCAGCTTCCTTACGACATCCTTTTAAACAATACCGACGATAACGCGGTTTGTTTTGAGCTGGATCTATACTGGACTGCCAAAGCCGGGGTCGACCCGGTTACTCTGTTCAATCAACACCCGGGCAGGTTCAAGCTTTTCCATGTGAAAGATATGGACAGCAGCGGTGCGTTTGCGGATGTAGGAACAGGCACAATTGATTTCAATGCCATCTTCAGTCACGCAGATAAAGCCGGACTCACACATCAGTTTGTAGAGCGGGACCAGACCCAGGATAAACTGGCTACTATTCAGCAAGGCTACAAAGCACTGACTCAAATATTGCAACAAAGATAATAACAGAGCCTGTTTTTTGCTGACTATCTGAGAGTATGCCATTACACTGAGCCAGATTGATAACACCTGCACGAATTTGGAGTACGCGCTATGGTGGAATTACTGGCTTCGCTGACCCGTGCGCTGGCACCCTATTTTTCAGAAATGAGCCTGATGCTGGTGGCCACGCTATTGGTGGTCTTTGGTGACTTGATAAATGGCTATGTAAAGCACATTCTAAGTCCCTGCCACTTTATCCTCAGAGTTAGTCTGTTTGTGCTGCTGTGCGCCTTTGGCTATGGCGCTATGACACTCTATGGTGCGCCGCTAGTTCTGCATATCATCAAATTTTTTCCCGGCTATCTGCAGGGCCTGATTTTTGTCAGCGCCTTTCTGGCAATTGGTGTATTTGCCGAACGCCGCCGCTATATTTAAATAAGCCAGCGTGATTGACAATCACTAGCTGGGCAGATGGTGTAAAACAGACAATAAAAAAGCTCCCGAAGGAGCTTTTTTTAATTCAAAAATAAAAGGTTATGCACCCTTTTTCAGGTATTCACGGATAACGTAGTGCAGAATGCCGCCGTGTTCGAAATAGGTAAACTCGTTAGCAGTATCGATACGAACATCCGCCATAAACTCTGTTGCTTCACCAGAGTCGCTCATCATTGTAACCTGTACTTCTTTGGTGTCACGAGACACTTCAGAAATAGAGAACGTCTCATCGCCACGGATTCCAATAGAGCTTGCACTATCGCCGTCTTTAAACTGCAGTGGCAAGATTCCCATACCGATAAGATTCGAACGGTGAATACGTTCATAGCTTTCAGCAATAACAGCTTTTACGCCCAGCAGTGCCGGACCTTTGGCAGCCCAATCCCGGCTGGAGCCGGTACCGTATTCCTTACCGCCAATAACAATCGCAGGTACTTTCTGCTCACGGTATTTCATTGCCGCATCGAAAATTGACGTTTCTTCGCCACTCGGATAATGCGTTGTAGCACTACCCGTTGTGCCTGGAGCCAGCTGATTCTTCAATCTGACATTGGCAAATGTGCCGCGCATCATTACTTCATGATTACCGCGACGCGAGCCATAAGAGTTAAAGTCTTTTGGCTCAACACCATTCTCCTGCAAATATTTACCTGCAGGACTGTCAGGCGCGATAGCGCCAGCCGGTGAAATGTGGTCGGTAGTGATTGAATCCCCTACTTTTACCAGGCAGCGTGCGTCCTGTATTGCACTAAGCGCCTCTGGCTCATTGCCCATATCCTGGAAGAATGGAGGATGTTTGATGTAGGTAGAATCTGGCCAGTTGTAAACTGATGTCGACGAGACATCGAGTTCGTTCCAGATATCATTACCTTTAAATACATCAGCATATTTTTGCTTGAACAGTTCGCCTGAAACAAACTCTTTGACCATTGACTGAATTTCTTCATTGTCTGGCCAGATATCTTTAAGATAAACAGGCTTGCCATCTTTGCTCTTAGCAATAGGCTCTTTGGTAATATCAATCTTCATATTACCTGCCAGTGCATAGGCAACTACCAGCGGTGGTGAAGCCAGGTAGTTTGCAGCAACGTCCGGGTGAATACGCCCTTCAAAGTTACGGTTACCTGAAAGTACCGATGTTACAGTCAGCTTCGCCTCGCGCACCGCTTTACCAATTTCTTCAGGCAGTGGACCTGAGTTACCGATACAGGTTGTACACCCATAGCCTACAAGGTTAAAGCCAAGCTGACGCAGTGGTTCCATCAAGCCGGCATCTTCGAGATATTGCGTGACAACCTGAGAGCCCGGTGCCAGTGAAGTTTTGACCCACGGTTTACTGACCAGTCCCAACTCAACAGCCTTTTTCGCTACCAAACCTGCCCCGATGAGCACTGATGGATTAGAGGTGTTGGTACAGCTGGTAATCGCCGCGATGACGATCGCCCCGTCTTTCAGGTTAAACTTACTGCCGTTGAAATCAACGTAAGACTCTTCTTCTTCATCGACTTCGGCCATATCGCCGCCTTCAGCCACAAATTTTGCATCTTCCTCGTCTACCACTTCTACATCAATTTGCTGGCTATGCCATTCTTTAAACGCATTAGCCGCATTATCAAGCGGGATACGGTCTTGTGGGCGTTTTGGTCCTGCCAGTGAAGGCACTACTTCGCCAAGATCCAGCTCAAGGGTCTCATGATACTGCGCATCTTTAGTGTGGTCATCGTGCCACAGTGAAGCGCTCTTCGCGTACTCTTCTACCAGCTGAATTTGCTGGTCATCACGACCGGTCAGCGCAAGGTATTCAAGTGCTACTTTATCAATAGGGAAAATACCGCATGTCGCACCGTACTCAGGCGCCATGTTGGATATAGTCGCACGGTCAGCAGTGGTCAGGTGCTTAAGACCCGGACCGTAGAATTCAACGAATTTACCCACCACTCCGTGGTTACGTAGTTGCTCTGTTATGGTCAGAACCATATCTGTAGCAGTCACACCGGCCGGCAGCTCACCGGTCAGGCGGAAACCGACTACCCGTGGAGCCAGCATAGTCACCGGCTGACCCAGCATTGCAGCTTCGGCTTCAATGCCGCCTACGCCCCACCCTAGAATGCCCAGACCGTTAATCATTGTCGTATGAGAATCGGTGCCGACAAGCGTGTCGGGATAGACCATCGTTTCACCGTCCTGCTCTTTGGTGAACGCGCAGCGTGCCAGATATTCCAGGTTTACCTGGTGAACAATACCGCGACCCGGCGGCACAACTTTGAAGTTGTCAAATGAGCTTTGGCCCCATTTCAGAAACTGATAACGCTCTTTGTTGCGTTCAATTTCCACATCTGTATTTTTTTCGTAAGAATCTTCTTCGCCGAAATAATCGACCATAACAGAGTGGTCGATAACCAGCTCAACAGGATTCAATGGGTTGATGGCCTGCGCATCGCCCCCCAGTGTATTCACGGCATCTCGCATCGCTGCTAAATCAACGATGGCCGGAACACCGGTAAAGTCCTGCAGAATAACCCGCGCAGGGACAAATGAAATCTCGTGCTGACTCTCATCCTGAGTGTCCCACTTAGCGATTGTTTCGATATCTTCACTGTCGACGAAGTCTTCGCCTTCATGGCGAATTAAGTTTTCCAACAGAATTTTGATACAAAAAGGCAGGCGGGATAAATCATACTGCTCGCTGATTTTGTCAAAGCTAATCGACTTGTACGACTTATCGTTGACGTTAACCTCTGCAAATGATTGATATTTCACGCGTTCACCATCCTATAGTTGCTGTCCGTTATTCGGGGTGCGATATACCCGGAACAGACAATTTGCGGTTGATTGTAGTGCCTTGATACGCAAAAAAGCCGACAAAAAGTTCATCGTTTAAGGGAAACTTGAAGCAGAAAAAGCACGCGCGGAAGTACAAGACCGCTGGCAAGTGAAGGATTAACTGACATTTTCGCAGCCAGTGATAGCAAATGAGTACAGCGTACGACTGGCTGGGGGCAGGTTTTGCAATAGCCCTAACGCCCCCTTGTCCTCATTGCGCGGTGATATCAGTTTGATAGAGGTGTGTCGGTAAGACCCGCGCTATCTTGCACCAATCGCAGACAGGCAGCGCCGGTTCGTAAAAGGAATGAGCGCTAGCGTACTGATCAGACTGCGTCATTGACTGTTGTCTGTTTTAGCGAAGCCATGCATAGCTAAACTTCATAAACACTGAACGCTCACGTTCGCGCAACGAAGAAAGCTGGCCCTGCTCTACCGCACCAGATGCCACGCCAACAAAAAATTTAGTTAGCGGATTTAGCTTATATGAATAAAGCAATTGCCCGCTGAGACTGCGGCTACGGTTATCCACATCAAATGTGTAGTTGCTCTGGTTTCTGTGCACATTAGAATAAGCCATAATCAGTCTTAGATACTGCCGGGCATTGAACTGATACGTCATTCGCACATCCGTCAGGCGCGCGGTAAATAATGGATCGCCTTCAACATCCAAATCGCTATAGGTATGGCGAAGCCGAATCTGGGTATGGCGACCGATATTGGTGTCCACCTGAGATTCAGTGTAGATCTGCTCCCCCAGACGATTATTGGCAAAGTCCACCTGGTCACCTGCCCTGACAAATGTGCTGACAAACAGATAGGGGCTGGGGCGGCTCTCTACATACATGCTGTACGATTTCTCTGCGAACATATCAGTATTGCCTTCTACACTCAGCACTGAAGGGTCGAAGCGCAGCCCGACTCTGTCACGTTGCAGATGGCCAATTTCAAAAAATGACTGCATGGTGCCGCGGATGCTGGCATATACCTCTACCTCGCGCTCCAGCAATTCTCCTGCATCATTGTGTGTTATATCCCAGTCACCGTTGATGCGAATACGGTTCCACCAGCCGGTATCATTCCACCACATGTAACCACCGCCCAGTAACGAGCGGTGAAAATCTACTTTGGTTTCAAAACCAAGATCGGCGCGAAAGTCATCGTCATTGGCATAATGATCAGCCCGGAAGTACCAGTCCTCCTGTTCGTGCAAATAATTTACACGCCAGGATTGTCCGCCAAAATTATCCGGATATCGTGTACGCAGGACGGTTTCATTGCTGTCCTCGCTGTTAAGACACGCGTTGCCACAAAAATCCTGGAACAACGTAAACGGGTATTGGGTATCCGAGTACACCCATTGCGCCTGCAGTGTATCCTGCCCGGTCAGCCGGTATTTCATATCTACGCCACTGACATAGTTATGATAGTCGTCTGCATCCCGTAAGGTTGAGACAAACCCGACTGAAAAATCAGGGCTGTAATCATAGCGATAGCGCAGCGCCGCATTGATTGAATCTGTGTCCAGCGTTGCCACGCTGGAGCTTAAATTACCCGGTACAATAAACCGGGTCGAGGTATCGTCGGCCAGAAACACGCCAAAGGTATGCGCATCTACCTGGCCGGTCACCTTGGCGCCATAATCCGGCGCGTTGATATTACGGGTGTAAACCAGTGTTTGATTGGTAGAGAAATAACCGGCATTTTCGACAAAGAAAGGCCGCCGCTCATCGTAATACAGAGAAAACGTGTTGTTTATGCTGACCTGAGCAACATCAGACTCAACTTGTGAAAAGTCCGGATTCAGCGTGGCCTGCAAAGATACTTGCGGAGTAATTCCCCATTTCACGTCCAGCCCTGCTTCAGTGGTGGTCTCGTCCTGCCAGGGCGAATCTGTATACACATCGCGCTGTTCGCTCTGACCTAACACCAGGGTAGGTACCAATGCCAGATTGTTACCCTGGGATGCCTGGTCAAAACCGGCCACATCGCCCATCTGACATAGCGTACAGGCGTTATCGCGGTCAAAAGGAAGGTTAGACAAACGCAGACGGTCTTCACGGGGATAGAATCGTACAAACTCGGCGCCCCATACCTTTTTATCTTTCGCTTCATTAAAATTCATAACCCGCAACGGAATCGCGGCTTCAACCACATACCCGGACTCGGTGATACGACCGGAAGATTGCCATATTGCATTCCAGCTATCTGTTTCAGAGCCTGTCATCTCGTTTTCGATGGCATCAGCCTGCACCCCGAACGGGTTGATAAAAAACTGATACGCCAGTCGCTCATTGTTGAAGGTGTCGAGTTTTATACCGACCAGGTCGTTACTCCAAATCTGGTCGCGGTCGCGGTAAAACGCGCTAATTGCGGATGGGTCGGGATCCTCGGCAATAAACCCGACATACAGGGTTTCGCCGTCTTCAAAAACGTAAACCGTTGTTTTAACCGGTGATGCGGTGTTGTTAAACGGCTGCGTGACAAAGTCTAATGTCACTTTGGTGGCATCTTCCCACTGCGGCTCATCAAGCGCTGCATCCACACTGACCGCCCCTGTGAGGTTAGGAATAAATACCTCACTGTCGGCCGCTGTAGCAAACGGTACCGTTTGAGGCTTTTGCGGCTGGTCGGTATTGATATTATCCTGCGTGGCCTGGGAATCAGGCTCTGCATCATCAGCCGGTGTGGTCGAGGCGAACCCTGAAAAAGACCACAGGATCAGTAACATCATTACCCCAAGCCGAACTGAATAAATGTAAGTGTGCATTGTTATTTTCTTGTTATTTTTTTGCAAATTATGCCAGAAAGAAACTATCGCCCGGTGCTAACACGATGAGTGACCACGATGATGCGATAAGGCCATCCCTTAGGTTTTGTCTGCGCACAAAAAAGGGAGCAACCGCTCCCTTTTTCTCACGCTGACCGTTACTTAGTAGAGGTCAAAGCTCTTTGTGTAACGAAGACCAAATTCGCTGCGATCGTTACTTCTGACGATACCAACGTAACCATTTTGTGCCAGACGGCCCTGGTCATACACTTCGTTAAATACGTTTTTACCGTATAGGCTCAGTGACCAGTCACCGGCAGCAGGCTCATAACTCACGTTAAAGCCAACCAGCTCACGCGCATCGATGGTTTCATACGGGTTATAAACCGACTGTCCCTGCATTTCATCACGGAATGAGAAATCAACACTGGCAGTAACCAGCGCGCCGTCATTCATCTCATGATAATAAGTCGGAGCGATCATCACTGTCCATCGAGGTGACAGTGCCGGAGCGTCGCCTTCACCAATACCAATTACACCTTCGTCCAGGCTGGTAATTTCGGCATCCAGGAAACCTACTGTAGAACGCACAACAAAATCGTCAGTTACATCAACAGTCAGTTCCAGCTCAACACCCTGAGAGCGGGATTCACCGGCGTTTTCAACGATAGTCACGAAACCACCGCCCGCCTGAGGGTCAGAGAATGGCAGCGCCAAATCGGTATAATCGGTCAGGAAGAACGCTGACATAAAGGTCACGCGGTCGCCCACTGCGCCTTTAAAACCAACCTCATAGTTGATAGCCGTTGTTTCATCAAACGATACAAATTGCGCAGCGCCACCAAATGGCCGCGGCGGGAAGCCGCCGGTTTGATAACCTTTTTGAACCGCAAGATACATATTCAAGTCATCAGTCAGGGTGTAGCCCGCATTCACATCCCAGGTGACTTCGCTGAAATCTGCTTCACGGTATGCGCGCTCACCAAATGAAGGGAACAATGCATCTGCTTCTTTTTCGTCGCTAGAGTAACGCAGACCACCGCCAACGTTTAGCTTGTCAGTCAGGCTGTAAGAAACGTTAGTGTAAGCAGCGTATGCAGTGGTTTTCTGGTTGATATCGAAATAGCCGTAACCGCCACAGAAGCCACATACCTCAGTGACCGGCGTACCATCGTTCAAACGGCCGTTAGGAACATTAAACGGGCTGAACGTCCATGGGCCTGACGCTGTAGTACCTTCCTCGGTGAAGTAATACAGGCCAGAGACAAAATCGAACTGCTCAAACGCACCGTTGAGTTGTAATTCCAGTGAAGTCTGGTCAGCGTCACCGGTTTCCGGGAATTCAGAAAGATTCAGCGGGGATGCATCATCATCCAGGCCACCTTCATAGTCAGATGCGCGCTGACTGGCGATAAATTTAACATCAAGATTATCAGTTGCACGCCACTCTGCTGTCAGCGCCGCGCCCCAGCCTGAGTAAGAGGTAGACTCAATGCCGGCAACGGTGGTGCCAAGGTCATCAGGGTCATTAGGAATAAGCGACGGGTCAAGCAGATAGAATTCACCGTCATCGATAGAAAACTCAGTCGGGCCACCTGGGATAAATTCGATGGTATAAGGTGACTGACCCGCTTCGTTCTCTACAAAGTCAGCAGATACTGTGACCGAGAAATCATTACTGAAAACATATTTAGCCGCCAGACGACCGCTGTACTCATTCTCTTCACCAATTTCACGCTCTGGATCTTCCAGGTTTACTGCTGTACCCACGCCGTCACGCTGTTTAAATGACGCCGTACCCGACATGCTAAACGCATCAGTGATATCTTTATTTACGTACAGGTCTGTAGCCAGACGACCGCGCGTACCGACTTTCGCCGCAACAGTAGCAAGGTCCTGAGAACCCGGCGCTTTGGTGATGATATTTACCGCGCCACCTAAGGTGTTACGGCCATATAGTGTGCCCTGAGGACCACGCAAAACTTCAACACGCTGAATGTTTGGCAGCGACATATTGGCACCCATCTGACGGCCAAGATATACGCCATCCAGGTAAACACCAACGCCCGGATCAGTAGTAATAATGTGATCCTGCAGACCGATACCGCGAATAAATACCGCAGCATGACCGCTGTTACCTGCACCATAACGGCTGATATTCAGGTTTGGAACGTATTTACCAACATCGTCAAGATTAGTGACATTGGTATCGTCAATTAATCCTTCGCCAATAGATGATACGGCTGTAGGCGTTTCATAAATGCTTTCAGTACGCTTACGCGCAGTAACCATGATTTTTTCAACATCTTCGTCATTGGCCTGCTCAGCATCCTGAGCATATGAGACAGAAGGTACCATGGCAGCAGTGACAGCAAGGGTCACAGCAGATAAACGCGCAGGGTGAAAGGTTCGCATCATAAGCGAATAAATTGACATGCTATTCTCCGTCTGGGTGAGTGCTTTTTATTTACTTTGTATAGGGCTTATACAGATGTGCGCTCGGCACGCAGATCGGGCGGCGAGTATACATGAATATTTATATTTATGAAGAATTATTGTCAGCTTTATGAAACTTATCTTAATAAACGGCCTGCTCATCGTGCTATTTTCAATAATCAGGAGTCTTAATGTCATCACTTTCACATCGCCCTACTACCCTGTTTTTCGATGTAAACGAAACGCTGCTTGACTTGAAGCCGCTGAAATCCGCTATTGCTGACGTGCTCGGTGGGAACGACGATTTGGTTCCCGTGTGGTTCGCCCAGCTCCTGCATCACTCACTGGTTGATAGCGCTACAGGGCAATATCACGATTTTGGTGAAATTGGTGCCGCCGCACTTGTTATGGTTGCGCACAGTAACGGTAAGACACTTACCATGGAGCAGGCACGCGAGACGCTCAGTGTTCCAATGTCTCAGTTGCCAGCCCATGATGATGTTAAAGAAGGGCTGAAACGGCTCAAGGCTGCGGGTTACACGCTGGTGGCGTTTTCCAATTCAGCTGAAGCGGGACTGCATAAGCAATTACGTCAGGCAGGCATCATAAGCCTGTTCGACACTGTTTTGAGCGTTTCTACGCTCAAACGTTACAAGCCACACCCTGAAATTTACCAATGGGCTGTAGAAACCATGGGTACAGATACCCATGTGAGCATGATGGTAGCCGCCCACGGCTGGGATGTCAGCGGTGCCAAAGCCGCAGGTATGCAAACCGCATTTATAGACAGGCCCGGTAAGATGCCATACCCACTGGGCCTGGCGCATGATTTACAGGTAGCCGATATCAACGCGCTGGCAGACGCGCTGGAATAAATTACTCTACGTTTACCTGTCAGCCGACAGGTACTGACTTACCGGTATCGGCGGCTTTAAAAATCGCGTTTACTAATTTGATGTC
This sequence comes from Salinimonas iocasae, assembly GCF_006228385.1. Taxonomy (GTDB): domain Bacteria; phylum Pseudomonadota; class Gammaproteobacteria; order Enterobacterales; family Alteromonadaceae; genus Alteromonas; species Alteromonas iocasae. The sequence continues at coordinate 344,414 of NZ_CP039852.1, read as the reverse complement.
GGCTAAGCCCTCAGCACCGGTTACCAACGCCGGGCCGGT